>NZ_JBYFCK010000004.1:263917-559004 GCF_057652155.1 Runella sp. R0.1_18 | reverse complement strand
TCGGGACGAGCGCCAGCCCGCCCCAAATTCAAATTTGGGGCGAAAAAAGGATTCGCGTCTCCGACGCACTTACTGAATAGTGGCGTCGGAGATGCTATTCCACACCCGTCCCGAAACACAGTTCGGGACGAGCGCCAGCCCGCCCCAAATTCAAATTTGGGGCGAAAAAAGGATTCGCGTCTCCGACGCACTTACTGAACAGTGGCGTCGGAAAAGCTATTCCACACCCGTCCCGAAACGCAGTTCGGGACGGGCAAGCCTTATTTTTTTCCAGCAAACTTCTTTATAAACATATACGCAGCAATCATCAGCCGCCAAGCAGCCCGCTTTACGGTATCTAGGCCAAATGCCCAAGTGATGTAGAAGCTTTTTTGAAGTGGTCCATAATTTTCTTCAATATATTTTAATGCGTTCTGTTCCGCATCTTGATAAACCTCAAAATGCGTTTTAGATTTAGTCCCACTTCCTGAGCTATCAAAGGGCGAATGCTTTGCATAATCATCAATGGGAAAAGAAATGAATTTATACCCTCTTTTGTAAATTTCGTGACTCCAAACAGTCCCTAAATCTACGCCGCCCCAAGAGCCTCCATAACAACCTAAATCCCCGTAAGGAAGTGTTTCTTTGCGATATTTTTGAACGTCAATTAATGCACAGTACTCATTAAGTCGGCACTCAGGGAGTAAGTGAACTCTTCCTTCCTTCAAAACTTTCAACTGTATGTCACGGCGTGGTGTTTCGTACTTTTCTGTGAGCGCAATTGCTTCCTCTAGCGAAGGCACATAATGTTCATAGCGATTGCTATTGCATTTATTTCCCCAATTAGGCCCTGCTGGACAGCTCCAACATTGACCAACCGAGCCTACTCCAATATTATTTTGCTCCGATTCCTTTATCAACTTAATCATATCTCCCACAATATTCCTACGAAATAACATATCGTTGTGCATCACAACTAAATACTCTTTATCTGTTATTTCAAGTGGGTACTGAAACATAATACTGTGCCGAAACCGCGAATCAGATTTTGTTCGCTCATAATCGCTCAAGCCAACGGGAATAAAATAGCGCGGATAATACACCGACAATTTTATCCCTGTGTCTCGGAAGTAATCTATCACTTTGTAAATACCAATGTAGTCATTATGAGGCTGAACTCGTTCCCTGGCAAGATATATAGTGTCAATATGCTCACGACAGTGCTCTACAAGCCTTTTTATAGCAATAATTGTGTGGTGCGGCTTTCCATAAAAAGCAATAGCAACATCTACTTTTACAGAGGTAGATTCACCTTTGGGGATTTCATTTAAAATTAATGGCTTGCTCATGCGTGTGGAGTTTTAGGGTGCAAATAACCGAAAGAAAACAAATTAGCTATTTACTGTAAAATTACCATCTTAAACCTAATTTTGCTCCCAAATGCGCTCATTATGCTTTACTTAGAAACCCCACGCCTTTATTTCCGTATTTTTCAACCCGAAGACGCCGCTGACTTATTCCGAATTGAAGGGGACGCCGATGTTATGCGATTCATCCGTACCCCTGCAACTGACATTTCGCACAGCCATCAGCGCATTGCCAATGAACTCGTTTATGCTTCCGAAAACGAAGGGTTAGGATTATGTGCTTGTTACGAAAAAGACAGTAGCGCGTTTGTAGGTCTTGTCAAAATCAAACACGTAGAAAACACCGATGCCATCGAAGTAGGCTATGGGTTTGTCCCTGAAGCTTGGGGGAAAGGCTACGCCACCGAAGTGACTCTCACATCCATCGAACACCTTCAAACGAATTTTGCTGGACGCCCCATCATCGCATTCATCCACCCCAATCATCATGGTTCACGGCACGTATTAGAAAAAGCGGGCATGAAGCAAGTAACAACCGTCTTTGAAGGGCATGAAGATGCGGTTGTCTTTGAGTTTATGCCTTAACTTCTCACATTTCCCCCTCTATACCCAGCCCAAACAGTGCAAAATCGTACTTAACGGGATCATTAGGGTCGAGTTGCTTGAGGTTTTCGGTGAGTTCTAAAGCCGTTTGCCAGTCGGTAGTAGGGCGCTGGATAAGCCCCAGTTTACGCGCTACCCGATCTACGTGTACATCGCATGGGCATATCAATTGCGAAGGTTTCAGGGCATTCCAAAGGCCAAAATCAACTCCTTTATCGTCTTTGCGCACCATCCAGCGCAAAAACATATTGAGTCGCTTACACGATGATTTCCGCACGGGTGTGGCAATATGCTTACGGGTACGTTCTGGAAAATCTTCGAGACTAAAAAACAACTCATGGAAGCCTGCAAGACCCATTTCGACGTGAGGTGCCTCCACGGGAAGAGCATGGATAAACGCTTCTTCTAGCGAGTGATGATGTTGGTAAAAGTGCTTAAAAAAATGAAGAAAATAAAGTGTATCGGTCGCGTTGAAGGTCCGATGTTTGAAGTTTAAAAAACGCTTTAGGTCAGTATCCGTATGATTACGTACAAAATCGTAAGGAGCGCCGTCCATGAGTTGAATCAACTCTTGGCATTTGTTGATAATCGTTTTACGCTGTCCCCACGCCAATACTGCCGCCCAAAAACCCATGATTTCGATGTCTTGCAGCTTCGAAAACTGATGCGGAATACTAATAGGGTCGTTGGGGATAAAATTGGGCTGGTTGTACTGAGCTACTTTTGCCTCCAGCAGCTCCACCACATAATTGGTCATTAGATGCTACGACCTCCCTTCAAGACCCACACTAACCCTCGCGAAAGCCCCGAAAATAGCAGAACAATCCCCGTAAATATCCACGTAAAAAGTGAAATAACTGGGTAAAAAATGGTAAAAGCAACGCTCCAAATACGAAAGCCGAGGGATTTTTTGATTTGTTCACGTTCTTGGCGGCGAGAAAGCATTGTGAGAATGATTTTATTTAAAATTAACTGTAAAGTTCGCGCTTTGGTTCGGGAAATAAAAATATCAATTTGAGAGATTACGCCTAGGAGCACGTTTGATGAGATAAAATAATTGGATAGTGGCTCCCACATTAAAGGAAAGCATTTCTGGCAAATAAGAAATTCCTAAACCTGTTAAGTAGGGGAATTGAGGGTTTCCTATATCAGCAATGATGGTGCCACCTCGAAGTAAAAATCTCGTTTCAATACGCTTAAACAGTAAAGCTGAGGTTCCAGCAAACCCCTCTAAGGCAACCCCTATCCCTTGGTTGTAGGGAGTGCCTGTTTTGTAAGTAGGGAAATAATTACCCGGAATTTCTAATTCACCTTTTACTGTCCCATATGAGAATACCCCACTGTAGCCGAAAAACTTTCTACTACTTTTACTGTATTGTTCCCAAGTCGTTTTAACAGAATAACCTCTAAAAGATTGTAGAAAATGATTTTGGGCTTTTCGTGACATACTTGCGTAGCCTAAACTTATACTAAAATAATGATTAGGTTTAGGGGTAAAAAACTGCACATAACATTCGGCGATGATTGGATTTTGGAAATTAAAGCCAGATACGTAATGCGTAACATTCTTAACTACATCAATTCCAACAGCTCTTATTTTTAATGTACTATCTTGGGCTTGAATCGAAAGAGGCATCAATAAAAAAATCCAGTAGCCTAATTTTTTCATAGTTCATTGATTTTGACAATAATACCGCTTTCTTCTTCTGGATAATACAATTTGGCGCCATGCGAGGGAGTATAATAACTACGATATTCTACTTCAATTTGCTTGAAGGTAGTCGTGTGGGTTTTACCAGAAGCGGGTGCTTCTAAATCCAGTACATAACCACAGGTATTGCTGGCATTGTAGATACGCTTTTTGTAGTAAACAGTTAATGTATCAATACGATTAGATTGAGTAAAAATGTAAGTAGTGGAATCTGCATTAAGATTGATAGGGAATTGAACACGCTCTTTAGAAACATCTTGTAACGCTCCCAGTACGGACACCTTGGAGATAGTAGCTTCAATTCTAAATTGTATAGCTAGAACAGGCTCGGCTGTGATACCGCATTGCTGTCCGCAGCTACATAATAGATAGCATAAGGCACAAATAAAAAAAATCTTTATGGTGTGATGAATTTTGGCAAGTTTACGAAATGACCATGCAAAATGCTATTTTTCATGCTCCATTTCACAAAACTTAATGCTATGTTTGAACATCACAGCCAAAAAGTAATCTCTCAACCACGTTTTCAACGTCGAGTTATCAAATATGCGGCCGTGGCAGTCGGCATGATTGGTATTTCGTGGTTGATTGGGGCATTGGGCTATCGCTACCTCACCGACCCGCACATGGGCTGGGTCGATTCGTTTTATAATGCAGCCATGATTTTAGGCGGCATGGGCCCCGTTGATACGCTTCATTCAGACATCGCTAAGGTTTTTGCTTCTTTTTATGCCCTTTTCAGTGGAATCACCTTTTTATCGGCAACTTCCGTTTTATTTGCGCCCTTTGTTCATCGTTTTTTACACGTTTTGCATGTCGATTCGAGAGATAGTTAATACATTGTTAGCTAGGTAGTTTTATTTTTTTACCCGCAGAAAGACGCAGAATTACAAACGCTGATTTTCGCTAAAAAAGAGCTCTATATTTTCATTAATCAGCGCCTTCTGCGACTTTCAATCAGCGTAAATCAGCGGGTAATAGTTAAAGAAACCTACCTAACAATGAACTAAACGCACATTATTTTTTATAAACCTTTACGTAATCCACCAAAAATACGTCGGGGTAAACAGTGTATTGTAAATCTTTCTTTTCAGATGGAAGCTCCATGCTCAAAATAAGGTACTCTTCAATCCGTGAAACCCCAATGGTTACTTCGTAAAACTTGTAGCCATCAATAAAAAAGGCGTATTTGTCGGGCGTCCATTCCAACGCAAAAGTGTGGAATCCTTCGCTCACTCCCTTGAGATAACTTTGCATTCCGCGCGTACTTTTTTGGTTGGAGCCATACGCCCAATGCACGTTGTGGGAGACAATATCCACACCCAGTTTTTTGAAAAACTCAAAAATATCTATTTCAGCTCCATAAACGGCGGGGTCTTCTCCTTTGGAAATATCGGGCGACTGAATCCAGAACGCCGCCCACACGCCTGGCGATTTTTGCAACTGCGCCCGACATTCAAAGTAACCGTATTTGGTCATCAGTTTTCCTTGCGTGCCCACCGCTCCAATCAGAATGCTGTCTCCTTTTTGGATAGCGTGCAATTTCAGCAAGCCGTCCTTCACTTCCACCGCTTCGGGCGACACATAACCTAAGGCACGCGGCCCCACTCCCCTCACCGCCCATTTTTTCGGGTCGAGTTGGTTACCATTAAAATTATCTTCCCAAAATAGGGAATACCCTAGTTTTTCGGGCGTAAACTGCTCCTGCGACATCGGCGGCTGGGCAGGGCGTTGGGCAAAGCTAATGCCTGCCCAAGCACCCAAGAAAATCAAAATAAAGGTTTTCATAATTCATTCTTAATGCACGTTCATTGTTAAAACCCTGACAAAGCCGATTTTTTGTAACTCAAAACATATTTCCCCGAGCCCACCGTCACAGTATTTCGTTCACGGCGATTAATCCACTTAGGCTTAACAGTAGAAGCGACCAGCGTTTTTCCGTTGAAAGTGATGTTGTTGGTTGGGGTTGGTGGCAAGCAAATCGTAGCCGTGGTGTTGACAGGCACCTCAATGGTCATTGTAATCAAATCACCCTTTTTTTGCCAAGCCGAGGTAATCATTCCGTGGAGCGACCGATGCGCGGCTTTGAGTGAGTTGAGGTTGGCATTCATCGGTTCAGGTTGAATCAGAAACGTCTTAAACCCAGGCGAAGTCTCTTTAATACCCGCCATATTTTCAAACATCCATTCGCAAATAGAACCAAACGCATAGTGATTAAATGAGTTCATGCCTGCGGGAAAACCACCTTCTTTCGTGAAACTATTCCAACGTTCCCAAATCGTATTCGCCCCGTTTTCAATCTCAAACCCCCACGAGGGATATTCTTTTTGGAACAACAACTTATAGGCCGTTTCGCTGTAGCCTGTGTTTGAAAGTACTGGCAGCATAGGCCGAACGCCCAGAAAGCCCGTCGTTAACTTATTGCCGTTTTTAACCACCAATTCATTCAACCATTTCGCCGCTTTGAGGGTATGCGTACTGTCTAAGAGGTTCATAAAGATGGCGTTAGCATAGGCTGTTTGCGTGTGTCCGTCAAAACCCATATTTCCATCCACGTAGCCCCGACCGTCGCTGTACGCCGCGGCGTTACAAACAAATTTCCCTTCAGCGTTGGTGTAATGTTTGAGAAAAGCCGCCTTCACCTTGGCATTTATTTCCTTAAAATGGCTTGCTTCTTTTTCGTCGCCAATGGCCAAGGCCATTTCCTGCATCAATTGGGCAGAGTACGCGTAATACATCGTAGCCAGCATATCGGGCGGCGTTTTTTTGCCCACACTCAACCAGTCTCCAAACCCACCTTTGGGATCGACTTCGGCAAAGGCTGTTTCCTTAAACACGTACTCGCCTTTGCTTTTGGTTTCTAGAAACTGCATAAATTTCTTCATTTCCGACCAATGCGTTTTGATGATTCGGGTATCGCCGTAGGAGCGGAAAATTTGGTACGGGTAAACAATCCCCGCTTCCATCCAACCAGGTGAATAGGTATCGGTTTTGCGAACCAACGGCGCAGGTGCGTACAGCGGATAGGCTCCGTTGGGGAGTTGAGCGTCGTTGAGGTCCACTACCCATTTTGTCCCAAAAGCCGCAATATCGTTGTTGAGCGTGGCACTTTTTACGTACGCTTGGGCATCGCCCGTCCAGCCCAAACGCTCATCGCGCTGCGGGCAGTCGGTCGGAACTTCCAAATAGTTGGACTGTTGCGTCCAAATAATGTTGTGATACAATTGATTAACAAAAGCATTATCGGTTTCAAACGTACCTGCTTTGGGCGTAGCCGACGACAGCACAAGACCCAAAATATCCTGCATTCCGAGGCCATTTTGTAGCCCTTCGATTTGCACGTACTGAAAGCCGTGGTAGGTAAAACGAGGTTCATAAATTTCGCCGTTGGGATCGCCTTTGGCAATGTACAAATCCGTACCGCGTGCCTTTCGGAGGTTTTCGGTCATGAGTTTTCCGTCGGGATAAAGCATTTCACCAAACCGAAAAAGAATAGAATCGCCTTTGGCCGTTTTGAAACGTACCTTAATGATGCCCGCAAAGTTTTGCCCCATGTCAACCAAATACGCTTTTGCCGCAATCTGTTTGATGTTTTTGGGGGTAAGTCGGGCAACTTCCCGCACAGGGTCGCCAGGAAAAGATTGAAGTAGGCGCTCAGCTTTTTCCGAAACTGTAATCACTTTTTTCCAAGCAGTTTCGTTGTATCCCGTTTGATTCCAGCCCGTTAGTTCTTTGTTGGCATCATACACTTCACCGTTCAGAATATCCGACTCCACGATTGGACCATAGTTGACCTTCCACGTATTATCAGTCACAATCGTTTCTTTTTGGCCATTGGTGTATTCAATTTCCAACTGTGCTTTCAAAGCGGGTACATCGCCGTAAAAGTTTTTGACAATAGGATTTCCCACCAACAACGCATACCCTAGGTAGCCAGCATACCAACCGTAGGAAAGGATAGAACCTAGCGCATTTTTGCCAAGTTTCAGTTCTTTACTTACGTCAAATGTTTGGTAATAGAGGCGTTTGTTGTAGTCAGTCCAGCCAGGGGTGAGGTAGTCGTTTCCAACCTTTCGGCCGTTGATTTGAAATTCGTACAGCCCAAGTGCCGTCACGTACAATCGCGCTTTTTTGATAGGGCCTTTTACGTCAATTTCTTTGCGAAGAAACGGAGCAGGCGGTAGGTGGTATTCTTTTCCCTTTCCTAAATGATTGAGATTAAGCCCAATAAAACTGGCCTTCCAATCATTTTTTTGCAGCAAGCCCATTTCCCACCTAGCAGGTTCACTCCACGACCCAGGTATATTTTTTTTATCCCAACTCCTTACTTTCCAATAGCAGATTTGGCGCGATTCCAGCGGTTTACCCGCATATTCAATTTGGGAAGTAGTTTCTCCAGTCACTTTTTTGCTGTCCCACAAATCGGCTTTGCCTTCCTCCAACAACGCCACCGAAGTCGCCACCAAAATTTGATAGCCCGTTTGGTATTGACTATTGACGGCCGAAGTCAGCTCCCAGCTCAAACGCGGCTGAGTTACGTCCGTCACGGGATTGATTTTGTATTCACACCGTAAATAAACGGCCTTGAGGTCGCTTTGTGCATACACACTAACGCCCAATAGCAGGGCAGCTGCCAAGGAAAAAAATCGTTGAAACATATCAGTTAAGGGTTTTCACTACTACTACAGGCAAAATTGAAAGAAATACTACCCACAACTATCCTTCACTACCCTACCCATCGGTTGTCAACGCACTTTTTGTTTCCAAGTTTGGTACTGAGTGCGCATGTTTTCGAGTTGAGAAAGGTAGTTTTCATCATTAGCCCGATTGATTTTCTCATCGGGGTCATTGCGGAGGTCGTACAGTTCTTCGTAATTATGCTCAATGTACTTCATGTATTTCAGGTCGTTACGTACTACCCCTTCCACCTTAGGCAAACGAGGCGAACCCAAAAACGTATGCTCGTAGAAAAAGGCACTTCGAGCGATTTGTTTTGGTTTCGTCACGAGTTCCGCCAAGTTCACCCCTTGCATTTCCGCAGGCACCTGAATTCCCGCCAATTGTAAAATCGTTGGAGCAATGTCGATATTAAGCGCCAATTGGTTGGACGTCTTTTTACGAAGTTGAGGAGTACGCGGGTCGTACATAATGAGCGGTACCCGAATCGACTCTTCGTGGCCAAACCATTTTCCCGACAAGCCGTATTCGCCCAAATAATAGCCGTTGTCGCCCATGAAGATAATCACTGTGTTAGAAGCCAAGCCTTTGTCTTGCAAGGTTTTCATCATGTTTCCAACGACTTCGTCCACGCCGCTAATCAAACGATAATACTGTCGCACGCTTTCTTGGTACATTCGGTTTCCGTCGAACTGAAAATACCAGCGTTCGCGGGCAATATTTTTATCGGTTCTAAAAAAATCGGGAAACGATTGCCAGTACTTTGGGTCGGCTTTTTCGGGCTCGGGAATCGAATCGTTGGCATACATTGGCTTATAACGTTCTTGAACAATAAACGGGCGCGGGTCGCCGTCCTGAATGTGCGGCGCTTTAAAACTCACCGACAAGCAAAACGGCGCGTCGGGTTGGGTTTGCGCCAAAAACTGTTGAATATCGTTGTTGACTTTATCGGTATGGTGAATAAAATTGCCTTGTGCATCCTTCATTTCGTAATCGGGCTGTGGTTTTTCCGAACCCGCCCAAAAATCGAAGACATTGCTAGGCTGTGCTTTGGGTTCTCCAACGCCGTATTTTCCAATAAAACCGATTTGATACCCTGCCTTTTTCAACAACAGCGGATAAGTATTGGCCAACGCAGCGGGCTTAAAACTGGTATTAAAATCTTCAATTTTGTGCCTCGACATGTATTGCCCGCTCAAAATACTCGCCCGACTCACGCAGCAAATCGCCGTTGTAACATACGCCTTTTTGAAAAGGACGCCGCGCGCGGCAAGTTGATCCAAATGTGGTGTTTTAATAATCGGATTTCCCATCGCCCCCAAAGAGTTCCAGCGGTGGTCGTCGGTGAGGAGGAAGATGATATTGGGACGAGAAATTGACAATGGGCTCTTGAAGGAAGAAAAAGTAAAAAGAGCCAAAGAGATAGCAACAAACCAAGAACTGACCCATTTCATAGCGCGTGCAGGATAACTTTACACTAGAAGCGACAAGCGTAGAAATTTTACTTTTGCTTTGATTGAAAGCGCGTTAACTGCTCTTCAATGTACGGATCATTGATTTTTTGTTTAGTTAAAAAATCATAGGCTTTACGAGCCACAAAGTTATTGTCACTACGTAATAAATCAGCAATAGCCCGTCCCGTAACAGGGTCATTTATTTTTTTTATTCTCAAAAGCTCCAATATACTAGCCACCGACTCTCCTTGAAGTGAGGGCAAAGCCAAAGTAAACAAAGCCACCATCTCTGGTGTCAACGAAGGTGCCATTTTTAGCTTTTCCACAATAAGTTTTTTAATCGCGTAGTTGTTTTTCAAAAAAGCCATTGCCAAACCTCGTTGAATCGTCGAGTCTGTTGTAGGTAATTCCCTAATGATTTGTTCAGAAAGATTATATTGATTGTCCTGAATAAGCGATATTACTTTTTGCTGCAACAAAGTGTGTGCTGAAATAAAAGGTCGGACACGGCGAACAGCCCACATTTTATCCCCCAAATCGTTGCTTTCCAGTATTTTCAAAAGTAAATCAGCCGAGAGCGTTTTTTGGGTCAACTTTTCAATTTCTAGCTGAGTTGGCCCATACACCAAATGCCATAATTTATACGTTGTATAAGCTGCGCCCTTGATGATGTAGTCGAGTACGTCGGGCGCAGTAGGCGACGACACTCCATCCACTTTTTGAACGTCCACAGCAGCTTTTGGCACCAGGGCATTGTAAGTAAAAGTGCCGAGAGGCGATAAAGAATCAGCAAGTATCTCGCTCAAACGTGTGTATTCTTCGGGGGTAAAAGGGTCATGATCGGTTTTACTCAAAAACTCTCCTTTGGGTAGCTCAAACCCTAAATATCGACCTGTGGGATTCCAATAAAGCGTAGCTACCAACATACGGCACTTTCCATCAAAGCAAACATTGCTTTGGATGTGTCTAAAATACGAAACAGGACACCCTTCCTGAGATACTGCCTGAAACAAAGTATCTGTACCTGTTTCCTCTTCAAAATCAACAAGATAAGAAATTGTTTTGGCAACGGGTAATGCAAGTGTGTATGGCCGAAAATAACGGATAGGCTCCGCCACTTCAGAAACAAAACCGCCGATTCCCCACAGTAAAAGGAATAAAACAGGTAACTTCAATACGCTTATTAGTTTCAACGACATATAAGTAAGTAATGTGGGCAGGCCATAGCGTGCCTACCCAACATGTATTCACCATTCTATTTATACAAACGTGGGCACAATACCGCCGTGCTCTTCAATAAGCTGTTTAATATCTTTTATTGATACTTCGAGTGGGCTCTTATTTTGAAGGCTTGCCAGTACTGCCGTAGCGCCTGCCGCTTGCCCCATTCCCATGCAAGATGCCTGTACACGCAACGCCGAATTGGCCAAACGGTCGCTGCTAACACAACGACCCGCCACCAAAAAGTTACGGCTGTTTTTCGGCACCAACGCTCGCAATGGAACCGTAGGGACAATACCCTCATTCAAGTGATCAGGTACGACGCCATTCTCATCGTGAACGTCAATCGGATAGTATGAATACGAAACCGAATCGTCGAACATTTTACCCGTTACGTAGTCGGCATGGGTAATTTTGTAGTGACCATCAATCCGAAACGTTTCGCGAACGGCCGTTTCGTTTTGCATGTCAATCAGTTTTGTTTTTTCTAAACCAGGTAAGCTGCGCAAAAACCGTAGCGTATCTAATAACGCTTTCCGTCCTTTCAGATTAGCTACGGTGTGCGTTTCGGAGGTAGTAGAATCAGCCCCCATTACGTGCGAAATGTTGTCACCTGCCGAGCGTAACACCCCTGCGATATTGTTACGAAAGTCGGTTTTCACCAACTCTCCTTTCTGGATAGCTTCTTGATAACGCGCTTGAATCAGCTTTAAATCCAACGATTTAAAATCATATCCTCCAATTTGAAACATTAATGAACCTGGCTGCGTCTCGGCTTCACGTAGTACAGGAAAACCTGCCATTGAGGTCACAAACGCGTTTCCTGTACAGTCAATGAGCTGGTTGCAAGAGATTTCGGCAATCACTCCTTTTCCCATCGTTTGCACCAGCCAACCGTTTTTTTGCGGCGTTACTTTGGTGGGGGTTTCATAAAAACGCAATTGTACTCCTGCCTCCACACACTTTTCTTCGATAAGCATGGCGTATAACTGACCATTAAGGCGCACTTGATGCCGTGGGTGATTTTTACCGTGGGGAATAGAAAAATTCGGCAATTGATCATCGTTCATGGCGACAGCCGCTTGTACCAATTCCCAACCTATGCCGCTAATTACCTGTTTACCCCACGCAAAAAAAATACCAGGGAAAGCCACACCTCCAGTAGTAGTGGTGCCGCCCAATTGGCTACCGCTTTCAACCAAAATGGTTTTACGGCCAGCACGCCCTGCCTGAATGGCAGCAATCACCCCTGCTGTTCCACCACCAACCACCAATATATCTGTTTTTAAGCTCGTTTTTTTTACGGAATAAGGCGCCTGGAGAACCTCCCCTTTTTCCAATATGGGAGCCGATACTCCCAACGAAAGGCTTCCTAATGAGGCTAATGCCGCTCTTCGTTTCATTTTTTCCATAAAGTAGTTTTTTAAAGTCCCAAGTGCTAATAGCCTGGATTTTGGTCTTTGACAGGATCCATTGCTTTGTTAAAGTTAAGCTCTGACGTTGGCACAGGCCATAGCAAATGCTTATCGGCTACGTTGACATTTTTGGCCGCTTTTATCGCCTCTTTCACTTTCCCGATGCGTTTGAGGTCGAGCCAACGTTTGCCCAAATACAAAAATTCGTACGCCCTTTCTTGGATGACTGCATCCACAAACGTCGAGGCGTTGTAATCAGCTAATACAAAATCGACCGAAGACACTGCGGTAGGAGTTTTACCATAACCACGGCGACGAACTTGGTTCAGCGCCTCCAATGCTTGAGCTGTTGGGGCATTATTGACACGGGTGGCCGCTTCGGCGTATATCAACAATACATCGGCGTAGGCATACACGGGATCATCATTTCCTGCTCCTGTTTGGCTAATAGCCTTTTGGTCAGCAAATTTGGAGCTAATCACCGTATTGGCTCCTAGCCCAATGTTAACTTTTTCCCAAAGCGACTTGCGAATATCAGCATCATTCCAGCCTTTATACAGCGGCTCGGTGGTTTGGCCATAGACCACATACGCCCCCCCGAAATTGAACAGATTCGTACTCGGATGGTTGGTAATCCAGAGCATATAATTTCCTTGATCCACTTGACGAGTGTATTTCAAATAGAAAATCTCTTCAGTCGTCGATACTAATTCTGGGCCATAGACTTTTGTTTGAAAATCAGCTTTTGAGGCAATGGGTACCAGCGAAAATTTACCACTTTTTATCACTTCATCAGCTTTATCTCGTGCTTCGGTGTATTTACCTAAAGTCAAATACACATCGGCCAAGAGCGTCTTAGCAGCCCATTTTGAAGGACGGCCCACGTTTGCAGGCTTATCGGGAAGGTTTGTTTCTGCTTCTTTCAAATCGGCTTGGATAAGTGTATATACCTCTTCTACGCTACTACGACGTAAATCAATCTGAGTCATATTTTCCTCCGTACGAAGCGGTACTCCTGCCCAGTTGCGCACCAGTTGAAAGTAATTAAATGCGCGTAAAAACTTGGCTTCACCTACGTACTTATTGAGGTCGGCAGGGCTAATCGCCTTCCCTTTGGGGGCATTCTGAATCACCAAGTTGGCATTACGAATACTTAGATAAAAGGCATTCCATAAACCAGCTACCCGACTGATGTTGGCATCATTGAGTCCTTGGTGTTCGTGAAGAGGTGCCCAGCTTCCTCGCCCGTAGGCGTAGTCTGCTTGGCATTCCAACGACGTTTCATAAACGGCGTAATTCGTACTGCGTAAAGGGCTATAAATGGCATTGGTGGCAGCCTCTACTTCTGCCGCAGTATTAAAGAAATTTTCGGCAACGATAAACTTGGGTTCTTCCTTCAATAACTGTTCGCACGAAGATAGGCCAAGTACCAACACGACTCCTAGCCATTTTTTATTCCACAGGGTTGAAGGTATTTTTATAAAAGAAGATAATGACTTTTTCATATTGCTAGGGAATTAAGCAGTGAACTGAAAAAATTAAAAACTAACACGAAGCCCAGCCGTCACCGACTTAGCCGTTGGGTAACTGTTGTGGTCTATCCCCTGAATGGTTGAGTTAGAGCCGCCGCGTGAGTTGACCTCAGGATCCCACCATGAGTAGTTGGTAAAAGTGAGCAAGTTTTGGCCACTGCCATATACTTGTGCGCTACGAACCCACTTGATACCCCATTTTTCGAGTGGTAAATTATACGCCAATTGAATGGTACGAAGGCGCAGATATGAGCCATCTTCAATGAAGCGATTGGAAACGCGCGTAGTGGTGTTGCGGCTAATAATCGGATACTTCGCATTGGGCGTACTTGGCGTCCAGTGATTATAAAGTACTTCGCGAGGCATATTCAACCCAAAACCATAATCCATTGTATTAACAATCGAACTTACATTAAACAAATCATTGCCCTGAACCCCTTGAATAAACAAAGACAGGTCGAAGTTTTTGTAAGACATGGTCGAGTTAAAACCATAGATAAAATTAGGATTAGGGTCGCCAATATAGGTTTTATCCGTCTGGGTAATCGTACCGTTTCCATCTAAATCTTTGAACTTAATCGCCCCTTTTTCGGTATAACCGTCTTCTACATATCCCCAAAACTGCCCAATAGGTTGTCCTTCTCGCAAGATGCTTGTCACGTCATTGATAACGACTACGTTGACATTACCCGTGAGAATATCCCCTCCTCCGTAAAGCTTTACTACTTTGTTTCGGTTAAATGAAATATTGGCGTTGACATCCCACTTAAAAGCACCCGTAAATAGTCGGCTGTCGATGCCAAATTCAAAACCTTTATTTTGGACTTCACCAATATTTTGAATGGTGGACGTAAAACCAAGCGATGAAGGCAAAACAACCGTATTAAGCAAATCGCGGGTGTTTTTGATGTAATAATCAGCCGTTAGAAGTACTCGGTTATTTAAAACTCCCACGTCCACCCCTATATCCTTTTGTTCCGTTGTCTCCCATTTCAGATTTCCTGGTAGGCGAGTTCCTGGAGAAAAAGTGGTAAAAAGCGCATCGTCAAATACAGTGCGGAACGACGAAAGCTGGTTGAGAGTAGCGTACGGGCTAATAGCTTGGCTACCAGTTAGCCCCCAACTTGCACGAAGTTTTAGGTCGGAGACAAACGGGATAGTTTTCATAAACTCTTCGCTCGAAACCCGCCATGCCACAGCCCCTGAGGGAAAGTACCCCCACTTGTTGCCATCGCTATAACGCGACGAGCCATCGCGGCGAATGCTGGCAGTAATCAGGTATTTATCTTTAAGGTTATAATTGACTCGCCCTAAATACGACAGCAAGACACTTTTGGAATAGCCCGACTCTGGAATGCCTGGCGTAATGGCTGAACCAAGACCTCCCGTTTCAATAATATCACTCAAAAAGCCTGTGCCCGAAGCCGAAAGCGTCGTTGTCACAAAATCTTGGTATGTAACCCCTGCTACTGCCGAGATGTTGTGCCCTTGTCCAAACGTCTTGTTATAACTGATGGTGTTTTCGTTCAGCAAGCTTGTTTGCTGCGTTGTGCTTACGCTCGCACGGCCGAGCGAATTGATGTAATTGCGCGTGGTGTAGTTGTCGGTACGGTCATCGGCATTTTCAATTCCTCCAGATATTCTGACCGTGATTTCAGGAATAGGGTTATAAATCAATGCCGCATTCGCCAATACGCGGTTGGCTTTGATTCGGTTGGTCTGCTCATTGATAAAGTTGAGCGGATTGATTAAGTCTGTGGCCACAAATGGATAGGCAATCGCTAATACGCGGTACGAGCCATCGTCATTGTACGGCATCAGGGTAGGAGGTGCTGAGATAGCCGCCGAAATCATGGAATTTCCACGTGACCCTCCTTCACTGTCGCGGCGGTCGGTTTTTAGCCTTGAAAGTGTGGTAGAAAGGTTGACACTAAACTTATCGCTTACTTTATGAGTTAAATTTGTACGAAGTGAGTAACGTTTATAATCGCTGCCTTTGATAATGCCATCCTGACCAAAAAAGCTCCCTGAAACAGAAAACTGGGTTTTGTCATTTCCTCCGCTGATGTTCAAAGAAGTGGTCTTCATTGGCGCCTTCTGGAACACTAAATTCTGCCAATCGAACCCTTGCCCAAAGCCATCCAACTGTGCTTGCGTAAAATACGGCGCTAGATTATCGTTAGCAGCTTGTTTGTTATAAAACGTGGCATACTCATTGGCATTCATCAAATCAAGTTTACGAATGAGGGTTTGAGACGTAAAACTTGTTTCAAAATCCACTTTTGTTTTACCAGATTTACCTCGCTTGGTTGTAATCAGCACAACACCATTTGCTCCGCGCGAGCCATAAATAGCTGTTGCCGATGCGTCTTTCAAAATCTCAATACTTTCAATATCAACGTTGTTCAAAATGGTAGGATTGCTCCCCGTAGTCGGAAAGCCGTCCACCACATAAAGTGGTTCGTTGCTTCCTTGGATAGAGTTTGTACCTCGAATCCGTACACTGACGCCCCCTCCTGGCGCTCCTGTGTTTTGGGTTACTTGCACACCTGCTGCGCGCCCCGATAAGGCTTGCAATACGTTGGCCGTCGGAAAAGAATTTAATTCTTTGGATTTGACCTGGGCTACCGAACCCGTCAAATCACTTTTTTTCACCACACCATACCCCACCACTACCACTTCTTCGAGTGCTTTGGTATCGACTTTGAGTTTGATGTTAATTTGAGTACGGTTTCCGACAACGAGTTCTTGAGGCTCGTATCCAACAAAACTAAATACCAATACCGCATCGCCATTGGGTACACTGAGAGAAAACTCTCCGTTGGGGTTGGTGGTGGCACCTCGTTGGGTACCTTTCAGTAAAACACTGACGCCTGGCAGGGCTTCGCCTTTCTCATTGTCCACCACCATTCCTTTTACGACTTGATCGGAAGGAACCGTAGCGTTTGGGACTGGCGCGGATATCTCGTCGGAAAGAGCGGCTTTTTCTGGCATTTTTTTGCGCAATAAAATCCGTGACCCAACGACCTCATACGAAATTTGAAGAGGTTGCAACAGTTCTTTGAGTACCTCCGATAGTTTGTTAGTCGTAGCCAATGAGACTTTTTGGTCGGCTCGAATGGCGTTGGGGCTATACACAAACTTCACCCCAGCTTGTTTTTCGATGGTACTAAATACGCGCTTGATTTCGACCGCCTCGATCTTAATCGAAATGGTTGTATTCAATACTTCTTGCGCTTTGGTGTCGCGCGCGCTGGCCAACCCACAAAACAGGATTAGCATGGCAAGTTGAGTAACCGTCATTCTCATTGCTTTGAGCAAGAACGCTTTGGTTCGTCCATTTTTTTGCATAGTTTTAACATGTTTTTGGTTTAGAAAGACAAAAACTACCCGCGTTGGTGCTTCACGCCAATGAATTTGCACCAACCGAACGCCAATTCGGTTGCGGGTCACTCTAGGCCGACAGTGTTCTGAGCATTGTCGGCTTTTTTAGACCTTATAGGTTTTCAAAACCTATAAGGTCTGTTTAAAACACTTACTTACAACCTTCGCCATTGATGAACAAACTGGTACCGCGCTGTTCGTAGGTGGCATTAATAGATTTACAAATCAAATCGAGTTGGGTATGGAGTGGGAGTTCGTTCAAATCGGCCGTGAACACACACTGATTAAGGGTTTGGTTTTCAACGATTATTTGTACCCCGTACGCATTTTCTAGTTTTTTGAGGACTTTGGGTAAGGGCGTTTCTTCAAATACAAACAAAGACGGGGTGGAGGGCACATGAATCACCACGGGCCGTTCGATTAGGCTGGGTGTAAGCTTCCGAGAGGTTTTATCAAACGTAATTTTCTGGTTAGGTGTCAAAATCACTCCGTTTCGTTGCAATGATTTCTTAGGGGAATTTTCATAAACTGATACGCGCCCCGTCGCTACTACTACCTCAATCGCCTGCGCTTCTTCGTACGACTTTACCGTAAAACTTGTCCCAAGTACTTCGGTCACTAGCTCGCCAGCGTGTACCACAAAGGGCTTGGTTGGGTCATGCTTTACCTTAAAAAATGCCTCCCCTTTCAGAAAAACACTCCGATTTTTTTGCCCAAAATGCTCGGGATACGTCACGCTACTGTTGGTTTTTAATAGCACAATACTACCATCTTCCAGTTTTATTTCTCGCGGATTGGCCGCGGTGTTTTTTACTTCAATGCCGTTGGGCGTTTCTATTCGTGGGCTAATCGCCCCATCGTTTACGTCTATGCGACGGGTATTCCACCAAAAAACGCCTGCCACGACAATCGCCGATACTGCCGCTGCCCAGCCCACCCAACGCCACCGTGGGCGAACAATCTCCGCTTCGGGTGCCCAAACTGTTTGCTGAATATTTTGCCAAAGCCGTTTTTTAACACCGTTTTTTTCTGATTCTTCCAACGTGAGCGATGTATTCTGGAGTAAATGAGCCTGCCAATCATGAATCAGTTTTTCCTCGTCGGGCGTGCAATCTCCCGAAAGGTATTTTTCAAGCAACTGATTGAATTCGTGTTGGTTCATGTCTTTGGTTTGTTATGAAGAAATGGGTGGATTAATTGTCAGAATGAAAAGCTTTCAAATGCTCTTTGAGCACTTTTAGCGATTTGGTGATGTGATACTCAACGGCCTTTTCGGATAGATTTAATTGCCGAGCGATTTCCTTGACCGATTGGTTCTCGAAGCGACTTAACTTGAAGACTTCAACACTTTTTTCGGGCAATTTTTTCATTGCTTCTTCCACGGCTTTCGACAAATCGGCAAATTGGACGCTTTCGTCGGTCGCATAAGACTGGCGGATTTCGTTAAAAATCAGGTATTCTTGAAATTTCCGCTGGGTGATTTGTGACTTGATGTAATTGGTGCTCAGGTGTTTGATAGAAACCACCAAATAGGCACTCAAATGACGTATCACACTCACGTGGCGTTTTTGCCAAAGACTTTCAAACAGGTCTTGTACCAATTCTTCTGCTTCTTCGCGAGTGCCTGTTTCGTGATAGGCCACTCCCAATAATTTATACCAATAGCGGTTATAAATCTCCTCAAAAGCGCCTTGGCTATCGCTCTTCAGAAAATCGACTAATTGGTCATCGGAAAAGGTTTGGTACTTCATAGCATGGTGTTCGGTTAGTGTATAGTCAATTAAGTCGCCAAAATCCCTAGAATGATTTTAAAAAATCTTCAAAAATTAATATATACCCGCCCAACGCACACAAAAAATCCCTGCCACTTCGAGTAGCAGGGATTTTCGTAAGAAAAGTATTACAGAAACTAACGCGTTTTTACGTAATCGTCCCAGTTAACTTCGGCTTGCGGACGAGCTAGTTGCTTAAAGATAGTTCCACGGTCGAGGCTCACGTCAACGTTGGTGGCATTGAGGCGGTCATAGCGGCGTAAATCCACCCAACGATGTCCCCAAGGTTCACCCCAAAGTGAGTAGCGGCGTTGGAACAAAATTTCGTCGATGAGCGCCTCTTTAGTGGTCGCACCCGTGTAGTTTCCAATTCCTGCTGCCGTACGTATGCGGTTGATGGCCGCAACGGCTTCGGTCGGTTTATTGAGCTGGGCATTGGCTTCGGCAGCGATAAGTAGCAGTTCTTCGTTGCGGAAAAACTTAATTTCGCTGGTATTTGTTGCATATCGGTTATCTTGGTACTGACCTGACAATGGCGTTCCGTCAGAAGTAACCGAAACGGCTGACGTACGACGGAAGAATTTAGCTCGTACGCGGGCATCGCCTGCGATTGTGTCACGCAGTACCGACGGGTGTACGACCACTAACGTACTTACCGCGGCATTTCTCACAAAAAACATCGGATTGAAGGCATCTGGGGGTGCACCGTACGTATGAGCAGGGCCTGCTTCTAAGCTACCCGTTGCACTGTAAAACGAGGCATTCACGGCATCTAATGCCCCTTGCCAATCTTGACGATAAACGGCCAAACGGGCCGCAATCGCGCGGTTCATCTGACGCAGCGCCGCAATGGTTCCAAAGCCATTGCCCGTAAAACCCGTCGTCAAACGCAACGGAAAGTTGCCAGTTCCTCCAGCACCAAGTTCGGTATTTCCTTCATCAACAATGCGCTTAATTTGAGTCAACGCTTCAGGAAGTGGCAAAAATGGCCCTGGGTTTTGCACATCTTTGACATCAATCCGAATGCCGTTTTCGTATTGACCCATGGCCACAATCAGGTATTGGTACGCCATAATCGTTTTGGCAAAACCCGAAATCGCGCTTTTTTCTTCGGTCGTAAACGTATTGGTGTTGCTCACGGCATCAATCACCGTTTGTGCCTGACGAATAGCAAAATAAGGTTGCTGGTACGTATTCAGGTATCCAAACATGTTAGGCGTGGCCTGACGGCCGTTCATCCCGAGCCAGTCGGTCTGCCAACGCGGGTCAGAGGCATTTAGATACCAAAGTTCGCGCCCCATTGTTCCGTACAAGGTTGTTACGGTAAAAAGATAATCACGGTGACGTGACTCAAGACCCGTTACTAAGTTTTGCACTTGAGTACGCGACGCATTTTGGCTCACACTTCCCAATGAAGGGTTGTTGGGGTCATTGGGCGTATCGAGGGTAAAAAAGTTACACGAACTCATCATCAACAACAGCCCTACAAAAACCGAGTTTATATTTTTCATTGTCTTTATCATGTTTTAAAATTCAACAACTAAATGACCAAAAAAGCGACGCTGCGTAGGATACGGAGCAATGTCAACCCCCGATGCTACTGCCTGCAACCCAAACGTAGAAGTTTCGGGATCGTAACCGCGGTACTTAGTGAATGTCAATGGGTTTTGGCAAGAGAAACCTACTTTGACGCGAGATATTTTATTGTTGAACCACTTGTTCAAAGAGCTGGTAGGTACGGTATAGTACAAGGCCGCCTCCCGCAAACGAAGATAAGTCGCATCTTGCACCCAGCGGTCGGCACCGTTGTGAGGAGCTAATCCTCGCTGGCGGCCATTAGGCGTACCGTCGCCGTTATCATCGTCGTCCCAGTCAGGAGAAGTTCCACCGCCGTCCCACAAAAACTCCGTCAAGTTGATATTATCGCCACCTTTTTTCCAATGCCAAAGCATATTGAAATCGAAGTTTTTGAGGAAGTTAATTTCATTGTTCCATGACATCTGGAAGTCGGGTTGATTATTTCCCAGAACAAATGCTCCAGTCGTAACTTTGTCGGTGTTAAAGGGAGTATCGTTGGCATCACGTGCGGGACGCGTTCCTACAATCGTTGTTGGAGAGAATCCTTCTTGGTACAAAAACGTACCGAGTGTTACCCCAAATGCTCCTGAGTTATAGGCAGGAATCCCCAATTTAGTCAAAAGGATGTCATTTTTCCACCACAATACGCGCGAGCTCCAGCGGAATTTTTCCTTTTGAACGACCGTTCCACCCAACGAAAGTTCTACCCCACGGTTTTGGAGCTGGGCCAAGTTGGTAGGAATCGTACTAATCCCCACCGCAGGAGAAAGCTGGAGGTTTTGGATGTTGCTGCGCGTTTGTTTGTCATAGTAAGTAGCTTCGAGTTGGATGCGATTGTTAAATAATCCTAAATCCAAACCAAACTCCAACTCACCCGCACGCTCAGGCTCGATGGCCGCGTTCCCTGCCGCAGTCGTTACGACCGAGCCGAGCAATCCACCAATATTTGCTGAGTTAAGTGGCGTAAACGTTGTTCCAAAACCTGGTACCCCCGCCGTTTCACCGTACGCTACGCGGGGCTTAATTTGCGAGAAAATAGAAGACAAACTAGAAGAACGAATAAAGTCAAAATTGGCTAGGTTAATGGCCAACGATGCTTTTGGAAACGCCCAAAACTTGTTAGCATCTCCGATAAGGGTTGATTTATCCCAACGAACCCCTGCTGTCGCAATGATTTTATCGTCCCAGTTGGCTTCTTGCTGTACAAACGCCCCGACGTCGGTAATACTTTGGAAGCGTTGGTCAAAAATTTCTTGCACTGTTCCTTGGCGCAAGTTGGTTTGTCCCCCTGCCAAACCACGCGAACGGTTGAGCAATCGGTCTTCGCGGAAATTGAGGCGAACCGTTCCTGCCTGAGAAGTAAGGTTAACTTTTCCGATATTCCAGTTGAAAACCAAGGCAGCCTGCAAATTAGTGTTGACGTTTTCGGTTTTTCCCCAAATCACGTCCCCAGGGTTTCCTTGGGCGCGTTGGTACTGCAAATCTTCAGGAAGATACACAAACGTGGTTCCTTGTGTGTAGTCAAAACCACCTTGTCCTACCAATTTAAGCAAGGCTTTTTCTGATTTGTAAAGATTGGCAGTAAGATTAAATGACTGAATAAAGCGGTTGACGTTGGTGTTATTAATTCCACGGTCTGTCACTGCTACGGGGTTTTCGGCGAAGTAAGGGTTATCGGGATAACGTCCACTTGCATCGGGGAAGAGATTGAAATAGTTGGGCACGTACGCAATGTTGTAGCCAATACTTGCCCCTGAGTTGTTTTGATTTCCCGTAAAACCACGATCGGTATTGGTATTGATGTAATTTGACCCTACCGACAACGTAATGTCATTGGTCAATTTGTGGTCGATATTTGCCCGCAACGAGTAACGTTTGAAGCCCGTACGGCGGATAATTCCTTTCTCGTCCGTCAATGCTCCAGAAATAAAGAATTTGGTTTTATCATTCCCTCCCGAAATTCCCAATCTTGTATTAGAAAGTGTGGCGGTATTTCCGTAAAAATACTTTTCATAGTCCCACGTTTGGCCATTAGCAGCGCGAAAACGCTCCAATTCGATAGGGCGACGAGCGGCCGCAAAAAAAGTATTAATTTTCGCTTCGCTCCAGTTATCTACCCCAAACAAACGCTGCGGCGTCGCCATTCCATAGTCTTGGGCAAACGACACTTTGGTTTTCCCTGCGGTTCCGCGCTTGGTCGTAATGATGATTACCCCCGCATTGGCACGCGTACCGTAGATAGCCGCCGCCGATGGCCCTTTAAGCACCTCTACGTTTTCGATGTCGTTGGGGTTTAAATCCGAAATACGGTTGGAGGCATCGTCTTGGGTTTCTGCCCCTGCCCCCGTTACCGAAGCACGCCCAGAGCGATTTACGGCATTGTTGGCATACACCCCATCAATGATGTAAAGCGGCTGCGATGCCCCCACGAGCGACGAAATCCCACGGAGCTGCACCGAGACACCACCCCCTGGCGCACCGCCGTTGGTGTTCATGTTGACACCTGCCAGCTTCCCGTAGAAAGCATTGTCAACGGTCTGAATTTGGGTTGTTCCCATCAACTCTTTGGCCGAAATAGTCGCAACGGCATTGGCTAAGTTAGAACGCTTAATGCTCGATGCCAACCCTGTCACAACCACCTCTTGAAGGTTTGACACATCTTCCGTCAGGGTTACGTCAATGGTACTGTTGTTTCCAACGGCCACCTCTTTTGACTGAAATCCAATAGACGAAAAGACCAAAATGGCATTACCTTGGCGAAGTGTAATGGAGTAAGTACCATCTGCGCCACTGACCGTCCCGATGGTTGTTCCTTTGACAACCACGTTTGCTCCTGGAATGGGCGACCCATCTCCAGATTTTACCGTTCCGCCGATTTTGTTTTGAGCCACTGCAACGAACGTCAGCAGCCACATCCCCATAGCAAAAGCAAGTTTTGCTACTGAGGAATCAGTAGATTTGAACATAGATTTGGTGTTTAATTTAGTTTAGTTAATTAGTTAGTATAGACAACTCAAAAACAATAGCGATTGCTTAATTGTTTTGAAGGCCCAATGGCTTTTTATCAAAGAAGAATTTTACGCTGTTGCAAGAGAGTTGTGACAGCAATTATATTCAAATAAATTTATTCAAGAAAATATTTAAACTAAATTGATATTCCAAACCAAAGAAACTATGGCAAAAATCAAAAAAAACAAAGCACCCCTGGCTAGCCAAAGGTGCTTCAAAAACGGCAGTTATGACGTTTGTTCTAACTTATAAACTCTTCAAGTACGCAATGCTCTTAGGAACTTGCTGACTCCACGTAGGACTTTCGTCTTCGATAAAATAGTGCTTAATCCCAATCTTTTTTGCCTCACGAATCACCCCAGCCACATCCACTTGTCCCGTTCCTAAAACGACATCATTTTCGAGGGCAGTCCCACCCGTCAAATCGCCTTTTACTCCCTTACGAAGGTCTTTGAGGTGAACCAGTTTAAAACGATTTCCGTATTTTTTCAATAAACTCACAGGCTCTGCACCTCCGTGAAATGCCCACAAAATGTCTATTTCAAACGATACATAATCTGGGTTGGTATTTTTGACGATGTAGTCAAACAGCGTACCTCCTTCGTACGGCTGAAACTCATAGCCGTGGTTGTGGTAACAAAACGTAATGCCGTTTTCTTTCAACACTTTGCCGATACGGTTAAAATCTTCCACCGCTTTTTTTGCTTCTTCAAACGTAAAGCCTCCCTTTACTTTGTGCGGAATCCAAGCGCACATTAAGAATTTTGAGCCCAAAACCTTGGCGGTTTCTGCTGCTTTTTGGGGGTCTTTGGCCAGTTCTTCGTAGCCTCCGCCCGTTCCAACAATGCTGATTCCTCGTTCTTCGCACATTTTACGAAACTCGGCAGGGGTCGTTCCTTTTTGTGCTCCACCTTCAAGTTCGGTGATACCCAGCGATTTGAGGGTATCCAATGTCGCGGCTACGTTTTTGGGGAAACTAGCCCGATAGGTATAGGCTTGCATCCCAATGGGAAACGAATATAATTTTCCTTTTTGGGCTAGGCTCTCGCCCGCAATAGTTACCAATAAGAGCATAATTACTCCCATTAAGCTTGTTTTTTTCATCATTTTTGAAGTTAAGAGCGTTTACTACAAAAGGTGTTTTCTGGTAACGTTTACTGTTTTTCTGCGTGCATTCCATCTGTGGGTTTCTATGTGAAAATGTTTTTCTCGCAGAGTGGCGCAGATGGAATACCCGCAGATTGACGCAGAAGTTAGTCTTTGAAGTATTTATCCAAAACTTCTTTGGGTTGCCACTGATCGGGCTTACGCACGATGCCTTTATAATCAAAGGTTTGTGGGAGAATTTCCGAAGCAGTTAATGGTGCGGTATCGCCGTAAAATTGCTGCTGTTTCCGTAGGTCTTCGGTCATCGTTTTTACTTTGTCCGCAAACTCAGGCTTTCCCGCTAGGTTATTGAGTTCATAAGGGTCTGATTCTAAATCAAAAAGCTGGGTATAATCCACTTGCGGGTAGCGAATCAACTTCCAACGGCGGTCACGGACAGTACGAATGGAAGCCCGATAAGCCGTAAATACCTGTTCTCGCACCGATTTTGTTTTTTGTTGTAAAATGCCTGAGATGTCTTTTCCTTCCAAATCTTTCGGCGCGGAGATTCCTAGTTGTTGGCAAAACGTGGGAAATAAGTCAAATAAATAGACAAAGGCATCGCTCCGCTGTCCTTTAGGGATACCTTTTCCACTCACAATCAGCGGCACTCTCATACTGTGTTCATAGAGGTTTTGTTTACCCAACAACCCGTGGCTTCCCATCGCCAGACCGTTGTCGGCCGCAAAAACAATGATGGTATTTTTATCCAAGCCTTTTTCTTTGAGTTTGGCCAAGATTTTGCCAATGGCTTCGTCGAGGTGGGTAATCATGGCGTAATATTCGGTCAACTGCGCTTTGATGACCTCGGGCGTACGTGGAAAAGCCGCCAACATTTCGTCGCGTTCGCTCATGCTACTGCCAAAATGGAACGGGTGAGCAGGCATAAAATTGGGGGGAAGCGGCGAAGTTCCGTAGCGTTTGAGGTAGTCGGGCAAGGGCGAGCGGGGGTCGTGAGGAGCCGTAAACGCCACATAGGTCACAAAAGGTTTCAAGGCCGTTTGTTTATCCAAAAAGTCAATCGCCGTTTGGGCAAAATGATCGGTTGAAAATCCCTTTTTTACGGGTTCGGTGAAAGTCCCATCGGCTTTGAGGTCGCACATGGGGGTTTGATAATGGTCAGCCATTCCACCCAACATGACATTTTTAGCTTCCACAAAACTTGCCCCAACGGCCGCTGGTTCGTTGTGCCATTTGCCCGTCATAAACGTATGATACCCTTGCTGACGCAGGAGCATGGGCCACGTAGTTACGCCTTTGAGCCTATCGGTCACTCGAAAATACCCTTTCCCACTCATCAACATGGCTCGGCTAGGCGCGCAAATCGCCCCGTGCAAACCACCCAAAATATGTGCTTCGCTAAACAGCGTCCCACTTTGAGCCAGTTGGTCCAGATGCGGGGTTTTGACGTACGAGTTTCCGTAACACCCTAAGGCATCAGCACGGAGGTCATCAGCAAAAAGAAAAAGGATGTTGGTTTTGGGCGACTGTGCCAGCGTTTGATTGACCACGAAAAAGCTCAGCACAAAAAGTACAATTCGAAACATACGAAGGAAAGAAAGGTGTAAGGTTCTTATTTTAAAAGTACAAAATCACCTTTTATACCTAAAATAAACACATAGTTCACATAGAGTTTTCACAATGTGAATATCCTCATGTGCCCTATGTGTTTTAAAATCAAAGAGTCAAAAGACATTACTTAGCAGTTCCGAAAAGCTGCTTCAGTTGGTCAAGCACTTGCCCCCCCCCCGCAATCGAAATGGTATTGATTTTATCGGCAATTTTCTCGACATACTCCATTTCTTTCAGGCGAAAAAGCATTTCGTTTTCCTCCATCAGTTTGGCGGTGTTGAGCAAGCTACGCATCGAAGCGGTTTCTTCTCGGCGCATGATGATGTTGGCTTGGGCTTTTTTCTCCGCCACCAACACTTGGTTCATGATTTCTTTCATATCGCCTGGCAAAATCACATCCCGAATACCGCAGCCTACAAGGACAAAACCTAGTTTGGCGACTTTATCGGCAGTTGCGGCCAAAATAAACTCAGAAATCACTTCTTTTTTCTCAAGCAATTCGTCCAAAGACAGCGTCCCGATGTACTCGCGCAATGCCAATTGCATGAGGATATAGAGCTGTTTATCAACGTCTTTGTTCTCCATAAGTACCTTCATAACGTCAGTGACTTTGTACTGAACATGAAAGTTGATGCGCAACGACGCTTTGTCTTTGGTCAAAATCTCCTGCCCCGCTACTTCTAGTTGTAACTGACGCATATCGACTTTTGAAACAAAAACTGATAAGTTGTTTCGCCACCAGTAATAGGTTCCTGCTTCTAGCATCTTTTGGAGCTTGCCATCCACAAAAAGCAACCCTTTTTCGTAAGGTTCTACGGTGTAAGTACGCATATACGTTAGTACCTCTTTGGCAGCAAGTGCGGCCAAATCAATCTCTTCGGTAATCTCTACTTTGCTTAAATCTACCCGTACGTAGCGGTAGTTGATGATGCTTTTCCAAAACGCATAACGCCCTGGTTTAAGCACCGTTTTGAATAGCTCGTTTTCGTATTGCAACACAATCTCGTTATCTTTTACCTCTACCACATCGAGCATAGCTACCAAAGTGGTGTCTTTCAGCAAAATATCCAGCGCACAAGGCGCTACGAAAGGCTGTGTGGTATTGTATATTTTCACAGTTGTGAAAGGCGACAGCCAGTGTGTGCCCTCTGTAATCGCTTTTACGTACGTTTCATTACGAAAAACTAGCCCTACTTGGTAAGCGCTGATGCGAACAATTTTCATGATTTTAAGCATTAATGATGACTGTTTTATTTTAGCTTCAGGGCAAAAAACACTTCGTTTTTTGAAGGCGGAAGCGGGTTTTGTCTTCTTTGTTTAGGGTTTTTTCCGACGTTTTACCTTGGTTTTCCAAACAGCACAACTCTGTGTTTATCAAAGCAAGTCTTCACGTCAAAAAGAACCTCAAACGCCAAAGGCAGTATTGTTCCGTTTACTGGCTTTCTCCAAACTGCAACGAGATTGCCCCGTCACAGAAGCATTTTTTGCCCTTATTAGCCCAATGGTAGCCATTTTTGGTGAAGTGGCTTTCTTCTACGTCTGTTACTCTACCCAGCTGAGTTACATGGCTTGCACCAAGGAGGGATTCGAACCCTCGACCCACAGTGTGAAAGTCAAATTAGGGTGATTTCGACAGCATACCGTGCGATACGTCGGCGGCACTATGTGGCGATGAACACCAGCATCAGGTTCGTTATCATTAACTTGACGATACAAAGGTTTATACCTTCTGCGCAGTCTTTTTGCGCAGTTGAAATTATTTTCGGAAATTTTTCGGGGAAAAGAGAAGATTTAGTTGCTTTCGCACGTGACTTGGGTCTAAGACTCAAAGTAACTACTTGTCTATCTATGCAAGAACAAACACAATTTTATAGCCCACTACATCCCAACTGCTATTATCACATTTATAATCAAGGAAATAACGGCGAAAAAGTATTCTACACGGTGGAAAACTATTCCTACTTCTTAAGAAAGTATGATGAATACCTATCTGATGTTTTGGAAACCTATGCTTTTTGCCTTCTTCCAAACCATTTCCACTTTTTAGTCCGTGTTAAAGACATCACAATTATTGAGAGTTTAGAAACACTCAAACTTCCTTCAGGGAAAGAACTAACTGCTGAAAATACTATCAGTGAACTATTTAGACGTTTTTTAATGGGCTATTCAAAAGCCATTAACACTCAACAAAAGCGAAAAGGAAGTTTATTTCGTAAAAATTTCAAACGAATCCATGTTGACGATGAGTCTTACTTTACGACAGTTGTTAGCTATATTCATTCACAGATGCGACATCATGGATTTAAAATACGGGACGACGAATATCAGTGGTCGTCATACCGCCGAATACTAATAGACAAACCTTCAAAACTACAAAAACAATATGTCTTAGATTGGTTTGGGGGTAAGGAGGAGTTTATAAAATTTCACGCTCTGAACAATTCTTTTCATGAGATAAAAAAGTACATTATCGAAGAATGAGACTTTCCAAGTTTCAAAAACTTGGAAAGTCTAGCTAAACGTCACCAACCTATGCCCGCCAACCGCAACGCCCTCATAAGATACAAGACGATTGACGCTTGTTTACGTAATCGATACCGCAAATGGACGCTCGAAGACCTCATTGAAAAAGTCTCCGAAGCCATGTATGAATACGAAGGCATGGACAAAGGCATCAGTCGCCGCACCATTCAGGCCGACCTTCAAATGATGCGAAGCGATAAGCTTGGCTACTTTGCGCCAATTGTGGTGGTGGATAAAAAATTCTACACCTATGAAGACCCAACTTATAGCATTACGCAAATCCCGTTGACGGAGCTGGATTTACAACGGATGAACGAAGCCGTGGAAGTACTGCGCCAATTCAAAGGCTTTTCTCATTTCCAACAGCTTACCGACGTCATTCAAAAACTAGAAGGACACGTATATGCTGCCAAACACCACCAACGAACGGTCATTGATTTTGAGAAGAATGAGAATTTGCGGGGGTTATCGTTTTTGGAAACATTATACCAAGCCGTGGTGCAACAAAAGGCAGTTTCGATGACTTATCAATCGTTTCGAGCCAGAGAAGCAAATCAATTTACGTTTCATGTGTGGTGGCTCAAAGAGTATAAAAACCGTTGGTTTGCGGTCGGAGTCAAAAACCACCTCACTGAAGTCCTTCACTTGGCGCTGGATCGAATCATTGAATGTAGTATCGACGAAGACAAACCTTTTCGAGCCAATGAACACCTACAGCCCGAAGCGTTTTATCAGCACGTCATTGGAGTAACAGTTCAGCCTAACCAACGCCCCCGACGAGTGCGGCTTTGGGTGGCTGCGGCCCATGCACCTTACTTAGAAACCAAGCCACTGCACAGTTCACAAGTAACGTTGGAGCGCCAACCAGAAGGGGTGGTGATTGAGCTGTTTGTCCAACTTAATTTTGAATTAGAAAAAGAAATATTGGGATTCGGAGAAATTATCAAAGTCCTATCGCCCGACGCCCTCCGTAAACGCATTCAGCAGCGTTTGAAGGAGGGTGCTGAGAATTACGGGTAAACGCATTTATTGTAAAACACATGAGATATTGAAAATTTGTTATTTTTGTTAAAAATCAAAGATATGATATGTCTGCAACTGAACTCAAAATATTAATACACCGCCAAGTTGACCTTCTCATTGAAAACGAGGACATTGAAGACTTGTACGCCACCATCAATTTATTTTTAGAGAGTCGTGATATTCATTTTGATAGCAATCACCCCGCTTTTGTCGAGAAGCTATCAAAATCATTACAAAACGCGGAAAATGCTACTACCATATCAACTTCCGAATTGAAAACTAAAATGCAAGCATGGATTACGAAATAAGATGGTCAGAAGAGGCACACTTGAAGCTAAACGAGAGCTTTTAATTTTAGATATAGTGGATTCAAGAAAAAAGAGGCAATAACCATTGCTGATTATTGCCTTTCAGGGTAGGGTAAAATGGAAATGCGAATGCCTAAATCTGTGGCAATACAGGGCGTTTTGCCAACGAGTCGTTGATAACTTTCAATACATGCTCACGTTCTTCACCTACCAATGGCAAACGTGGCTGACGAACGTACTCCGTTCCTAAACCCGTAGCAACTTCGGCCAATTTGATATTTTGTACAAACTTCGTCGAAACATCAAGGTGCAATAATGGGAAGAACCAACGGTAAATCTCGCGTGCTTCGGCGATGCGGCCTTGTTTAGCCAATTCATAAATAACCACTGTTTCACGCGGGAAAGCATCCACCAATCCTGCAATCCAGCCATCAGCCCCCATCAAAAGGCTTTCAAGTGCCAAGTCATCTACCCCCGACATAATTTTGAAACGTCCGCCCAATTCGTTGATAATATCCGTCATATAACGCACATCTCCTGTTGATTCCTTCATGGATTCAAAGTGCGCATTTTGAGCCAAATCTTTGAACATCGGAATGCTTACAAAGGTCTTGTACGCCACAGGGTTGTTATATACCATGTACGGAAGGTCAGTAGCATCGGCTACGGTGTGCATGAAGTGGAGCGTCTCACGGTCGTCGGAAGGATAGCGCATCGGAGGCAACAACATGATACCGTCGGCGCCTGCTTGCTCAGCTTCTTTTACAAAATTTACCGCTACTCGGGTGCTATTTTCAGCAACGCCAATCACCAACGGTACACGGTCGGCAATCACCTCGCGAGCAGCCGTCAGGAGGGTTAGTTTTTCATCGTACGTTAGGGTACTATTTTCTCCCAACGAACCACAGATGATAATTCCGTGCACTCCTGCCTTGATTTGTTCGTCGATGTTGTACGTAAACATCTTAATGTCTAATGTCTCGTCCTCGAAAAACTTCGTCGTGACGGCAGGGTAAACTCCAATCCAGCTTGGTTTCATATTTTTAGTTTATTTCTTTCTTTTATATCAAGATTTGCAATACAAAGGTACCTGCTTTACCTCCGTTTCTTTGGCTTAGATTAATAATTTCTGATACTATTTTGGTCAAAATCAGGCCGCATCTTTGTTGTACTTATTTTTGTAATCAATGGGTGAGAGGCCAGTTACTTTCTTAAAAACATCCCGAAAAGCCTTGGTGTCAGTGTAGCCAACGTCGTACATTACTTCGTTGACCGTTTTACGGGTAAGTTCAAACTGTTTCTTAGCTACTTCGATTTTGACGCGTTGCAAATACTCCACTACCGTATTATTGGTAGCTTTTTTAAACCGTCGCTCAAACGTCCTGCGTCCAATCCCAAAATTATCCGAGAGGTCATCCACCGTAATTTTATCTTGGTAATTGGTTTCTATAAAGTCTTGCACTTTCTTAATTTCGAGATCTTCATGCATTTTTTGACCCTTAAAAATACTAAATGGTGATTGGCTATCGAGCCCAATATCGAGTACAAAAAACTTAGCTGCCAAAATAGCCATTTCACGACCTGCGTATTTTTCGACCAAATGCAGCAGCAAATTCCAGTACGAATGTGCCCCACCGCTCGAATACAGGCCATTATGTTCAACGATGATTTTGTCGTCGGTGAGGTTTACGTCGGGAAACATCTGTCGAAACTCGTTGGCAAAAAGCCAATGCGTCGAACACGATTTCCCGTTGAGCAGTCCCGTCGAAGCCAATAAGAAAGCCCCCAAACACAAACTCGCTACTTCGGCGCCGCGCTTGTATTGGTCAACAATCCACGGTACCAAGGCTTGATTTCGCTCCAAGGCGTGCGCGATATGCCCACTAATGGCAGGTACAATGATGAGATCGGTTTTGGAAAGATTGCTAATGACGGCGTCGCAATGAATAGAAATTAGCCCATCGTTAAGCCGCACTTCTTTGGTCATACCCACCAATTGCACATTAAACAACGGCGGGCGCCCTTGGCCTTTGATAAATTCATTGACGGCCGTAAACATATAACGGGGGTCAACGATAGCCGCAGATACTGCCGTTTCGGGCACTAAAATTGAGACGTGTTTCATGGTCGAAGTTTTTTACAAAAGTACGAGCCGCCAGTGTCGGAATCAACCCCTCAGATTGTCGTTTTTACACAGCTTTGATCACAGGTTCCGTCTGTACTTTTGCCTTATCAATTTATCGCACAACATCCATGAAAACATCCCCTCTTTCCATTAATCTTTGGTTCAACGGCAATGCCGAAGAAGCCGTCGCATTTTATACAGCCATTTTTACTACTTCAAGCGTCGGGCCCATTACCCGAGCGGGCGATAAAATTATCGCTATTGCTTTTCAGCTCAACGGGCAACCCTTTGTGGCCCTCAACGGAGGACCGCAATTTAGTTTTAGTGAGGCTATTTCGTTCATCGTCAATGGCGAAACTCAGGACGAAATCGACTACTACTGGGAAAAATTATCGGCTGACGCTGACCCAAACGCCCAACAGTGCGGCTGGCTCAAAGATAAGTTTGGAGTTTCTTGGCAAATTGTCCCTACTCAGCTCAGCGAAATGCTTGGTAGCCCTGACCCACAACAAGCCCAACGGGTCTTAAACGCCTTGCTTGCTATGAAAAAAATAGATATTGCTCAATTGAAAGCTGCTGCAAACGCCTGATTTTCTGAGCCATGATGCAGCTTACACCTTACCTCAACTTTGAGGGAAATTGCCGCGAAGCCATGCTGTACTACCAACAGTGTTTGGGAGGAGAACTACGGCTACAACCCGTAGCAGAGTCGCCGATGTCGGCTCAAATGCCCGCCGAAACTGGGAATCAAATTTTACATGCTGTCTTGGAAAAAGAAGGAAAAACATTGCTTTTGGCCTCTGATATGCTTGAAAATAAACGGATTGGAGGAAATTCAATCACCCTTTCTATTTATTTTCAGCAGCTCGACGAAACACAAGTTGCCTTTGAAAAATTATCCCAAAACGGCCTAGTAACCCAACCTCTCCATCAAACATTTTGGGGAGCAACGCTCGGAATGCTTACCGATAAATTTGGCAATCACTGGATATTTCACTTTTCTAAACACCCCAACTCATGAGCCCTAAAACCCTAAAAATCAGCTACTGGACCACTACAATTATTTTTGTTTTGTTTATGACAATGGATGGTATTGGCGGAGTTACCCAACAAAAAGATGGGCAAGAAGCCTTCAAAATGCTCGGTTACCCAATGTACCTTTTACTCATCGTAGGTGCGGCCAAACTGCTCGGCGTCATAGGCTTATTGCAAACCTATTCGCCCATCGTAAAAGAGTGGGCCTATGCAGGTTTTACCTTCAATTTCATCTGTGCTGCCCTTTCGTGGGCGTTTGTGGGCGAGCACACGGCTTTTGCCATTTTTCCGTTGATAGTACTTGCCATCATGGCCACCAACTACTACCTCTGGAAACGTTACCTTACGCTTCATTGACCCAATTCTCTCGCCGATTTTACGTATTCTCGGGGCGTAAGCTTGGTGACTTGCTTAAACTGACGGTTGAAATTGGATAAATTACTGTACCCACATTCAAAGGCAATTTCGCTGACACTCTTGGTGGAGTCTTTGAGCAAACGACACGCGTGCTCAATACGGACTTCGCTTAATAGTTCTGAAAATGTTTTGCGCGTGTGGGTACGTAAAAACCGACAAAAAGCAGGCGAAGTCAAATTAGCAACATTGGCTACGTCCTCCAGCGTGATAGGGTCGGCGTAATGTCCTAAGATAAAATTGAAGACGTTTTCTAACCGCTGTTGATCCACGGGCTGCTTAGGCTTTCGGTATGATGCCCCCGCCAAAAGTTCGTAGTCGTGCGACAACGTCAGAAAATCAAGGAAGGTCAGTAAGGCCGTAAATTGCTCAAAAGAACGTTTTTGAGCAATTTGCTCAAACTGATTTGTTACATCAGTAGGTTGCCCAAACCGCAGCCGCACCCCGCGTTTTGCGTCTTGCAGTATGGCGTGAATGTGCCGTAATTCTGGCGTTTTCTCAAAAAACTGCAAGAAGAATTCTTCTCTAAAAAAAAAGGTACACGCCTTGATTTGTAACTCCTCGTTTCGCTCAAAATAAGCAGGGTCGCTGAGGAGGACGTGCGGCACGTCGGCACCTAACAACAACAAATCTAACGGTTGAAAACGGTCGATACGGTCACCGACGACCAGCGTGCCCGTTCCTTCCAAAATGAGGGTCAACTGAAATTCGGGGTGAAAATGGAGTCGTTCGTAAAAATGCGCCCCTTCGTCCACCTGCACCCGAAACGAGCGGTCATCCACTGTCGGAACTCGAAATAGAAGTGCTTTCATTTGCCAAAAAAATAAGTAACCAACACAGGTAAATGGTCAGACGCGGTGGGCTCGTCTAGCACCTTATATTCTACGACTTTAAAAGGAGCCGATTGGTGCGTCCAAAAATAATCAATGCGTTTTCCATTGCCTGGGTAAGTGGCTTGGGTTGAGTTCGCCCCTGCATCGTTCCAATATTTGGTAAGTGCCTCCAGCGTGTGATGGTCGGCAGTAGCGTTAAAATCCCCTCCCAAAATCACGGGATAAATACTATTTTGGAGGTTTTCGTTGATAATAGCCGCTTGTAACCCACGATTCAAGGCCGATTTGTGGTCGAGGTGGGTGTTGCAAAATCGAATAGATTTCCCTTCCGATAAAGGTACCAACGCGCACATCAAAATGCGCTGTTCGGTTGAGTCGGGATTGGGCAACTTTAATTTTTGAACGTGCTCAATCGGCCGTTTTGACAAAATCCCCAAGCCGTACTTTCCTCCCTGCAAGTCTATCGCGGCCGAAAATGCCGAATGATAATCAGAGAGAAGCGACAAAATTCGCATTTGATTCAACTTCCCCGACCGAGGCACCACGCTGTCTATCTCCTGCAACGCCACAAAATCAGGTTTGTACTCTTTGACCAATTCCACTACGCGCGTAAGGTTGGTTTTTCCTACGTTATTTTCGCCGTGATGAATATTAAACGTCATCACTTTTAAGGTCATGGGCTTTGGAGCAGGCTTTGTTTTGATTTTTTGGGCCTCTACACCTGCCAGACTTCCCCAGCAAATCAATAAATAAAGACTATATTTGAGCACTTTCACCGTTAGTATCTTTACCATCTATAACAGAAAAAACGTTAGTAATTCAACAAAAATACAACCTCTGCTGTGAAAACAAAGTATCTGCTTCTTTTCCTCTTCCTGACGTTCAGTCTTGGCATTCAAGCCCAAGTTTCTCGCATAGACAGCACTATGGCGTTGCTCAAAAAGTATCAGTTTGCTCACCTTAAACCGATTGTAGTAGGAGCCAACGGCAGGTATTATTACGGCGGGGTTCGTCTGCGTAGCAATTATTCGTTAGAAATCCCCTTCGGCGAGCTCGACGACCCTGAGGTAAATCACTATTTTAAAAGTGCACGCGTCATCCGAACGGTCGGTACGGTGGTCTCGGTGCTTCCTACCATTTATTATTTGCTTGAAGGCGGTTCGGCCAACGTAAGTCGTCGCACGTTCTGGGCTACTTACCTTGCCTCCATCGGCGTATCTCTGACGGCCAATATCATTTCTACGTTAAAAATTCGTCGAGCGGTCGGTGTCTATAACAGTCGTTTAGCACAACCCAGGGTTGGCCTTTCGCTGCAAAATACCCCTTTTCAGCACCCCGCAGTGGGGTTTGGCATAGCTTGGAACATGTGAGCAAGGATACTTATATCCTTGCTTTTTCCAGCGCTAGGCGGGTTTTGAGAAACCCTTCGCACGGATACGTTGAGCAACGTACAGCCCTGCAACAACGAGTGCTGTCCCTACAAACGTATGCCAAGAAAGGGGTTCTCCCAGAAAAAAAGAAGAATACGTAAAACCAAAAACGGGGCAAAGGAAAAGCCACATCGAAGCTCGCACGGCATCTAGCCGCAGTAAATAGAACCATAATTGCAACGAAATAACCGAAACGGGAACAATCAGCCAACCTACTGAGCCCCAAAATTGCGCGTCCCAGCGGGTATGTTGCCAATCGGCGAAATAAACCGTAAAAGGCAAGAGCATAATTCCCCCCAACATTACTTGCCAACCGTTGATGAGCACGTTGGGTAATCGCCACGAGATGCGCGCATAATACACACTCGCAGCCGATACCGACACAATTCCTGCCATCAAAATAGAAAGCCCGCGTGGGGTAGCAAAGCTATTTTGGAGCAAAGGCCAAGTGGCTAATCCCGCTCCCGAAAGCCCTAATACAACCCCTAGGGCTTCGTTCCACTTGAGACTGCGCTGTAACCATATTGCGGATAGCACAATGACAAACAACGGCCCAGTAGCCGTGGATAAACTTCCAATCCCTGCCGATACTTCCCGCATCGAAAGCACAAAGGCACTCAAATATAAAGTTGTATTGAACAGGGCAAAAAGGGCCAATTGGCCCCATTCACGCCCTCGTGGGAGTGTTTTTTCGCTATTGGCAAAAGTATATCCAAAGGTCAGCATAAGCGTACCTGCCAACAAAAACCGAACATTGGCCAAAATGAGCGGGTCGGCCGACCGAATTCCAAATTTTGTCGCCACCGAAGCTGATGCCCAAAGCATCGCAAAAAGGATTCCTATAATTGTATTTTTCATTGGTAAAACATCCCGAAAGTTTAAACTTTAGGGATGCTGTTAAAGTCGTTTATCGACAGTTCTTCTTCCGTTCGGAGGCAGCTTCTACGTCGCCAATGGCTTCTCCTTTTTGCCACGTACGGCAGGCTTCGTCTTTTTGGTTGTTATCGGCCTGGGCTTTACCTAACCAAAAGTGAATTTGGTCGGTAGAAGGGTTCAAGTCATACGCTTTTTTCAATTCAGCCAATGCCTCTACTTTATTGCCCGTTTGCATCCAGTACAACCCTAAATTGCGGTGTGCGTAGCTGTTTTGAGGATCTTTTTCCAAAGCACGTTCAACCAACTTTTTCGCCTCTTCTGTTTTTTTCTGTAAAAGTAAGATGTAGCCTTTATTATTAAGGTAAATAGGATTGACAGGATCAAAATCCAAGGCGCGTTCTACCATTTTCACGGCTTGGTCGAGTTGGTTCTGCCGTGCAAAAATTAGCGCCAAATTATTGTACGCAAGTTGTTGTTGTGAATCAAGTTTGAGGGCTTTTTCAAAATCAACCTGAGCAGATTTAAAGTCTTTCTTTTCAAAATACGCTACCCCACGGTTGACCAATGCTTGCACGTTATCGGGCCGTAGCGTAATGGCGCGGTCGTACTCAGCCAGCGCTTGGTCATAAAACCCTTGGTTAAACTTCAAGTCACCCCAGCGAAGGTAATAATTGGTGGAGTCTTGGTAATTCTTACGAATCTGTTCGAGGTCTGCTGCTGCCTGAGTAAACGCTTTCCGATCCACCAACGCCCCTGCCCGATTAAAATACGCCTCGTCGAGTTTTTTATCTAGTTCAATGGCTTTGTTAAAATCTTCCAATGCCTTTTCCGTTTCTCCGACATGCAAGTAAGCAATACCTCGATTACAAAACGCATCGGCCATGTCACCTTGCTTTAGAATCGCTTCGTCATAGTAGCGAATTGCCTCGGCATACTCTCTTTTCTCAAGTTTAAGATTTCCTTTCAAAAAAAACTGAGCAGCCTCCGTTTGGCTTTGTTCGGAGCAGCCCGCCCAACTTATCGCAAAAAAAACACAAAGCATCATGCTCCAGTGAAACCTTTTCATTTTATATAATATCATTACAAAAAGTGGCTTAATGAGAAATAAAGAGACTTTTGGCTACAAAGATACAGGCTTCTAACGTGCCTTGCATTTCAAATAAAAAAAATACCAAAATTAAAATTCCTTAATTAGACATACCATTTTGGCACAGTTATTGTCTATCAATAGTCAACAACTTTATGGAATACAACCACTTAAACTCAGCTTATCGACACCACTTTACAAACTAAAACATCGTCATTTTCGTTTTATTTGTAACAGATTCTATTACTAGAATAATGCAAAAAGCCATGATAAGTAACCAACAAAATATACCAACAAACACGCACGAAGAGTGGCAGAAGTCCATTCCTGCGCAGGTATTCTTGAACCATTTTCGTAGTATCGACTACTACATCCGCCACACCACCCCATTAGAAGAGGTTCGTCAATTAAGTACCCTCCAACGCTTCAATCCCAAACGAGAAGGAGCACGCGTAGGTGCCGCAAAAAAATGGTTATTGCACGCATGGAGTGCCGAATATACACTCCGAACCGCCGCCAGTCATACCGACGAAAACTATCAAAAGCACTCCCTCCACTGGACGTTTCCGCAAGCCTACTATAGTGTCTTATACGGAGCCAAGGCGTTTTTAGCCATCCAAGGCATCGACGTGCCGATTGAGGCCGTCGTCGGACAAATTATTAATGGGTATGTTGCCAAAGGCTGGTATCCCGAATCCATTGGATTTTATGTCGATGGGCCGCTAGGACACTATACCTATCATCAATTACCGCAAACTACCGAACAAGCATTGCTCCAACCGCTCGAAACGCCGAAACAAGCCGAAGCGCACATTGCTCAGTTTTTAAAAACAACGCGTGACTTACGCTTACGGGCTTACCGCCGCCGTTTACAAGCAAACCCAGAAAAAGCATTGCGCTCAAAAACGGGAAAAGTTATCACCAAATTTGGTACAACGCACTGGGAAGAAATCGCCAAACACACGGGGCCAACAACCTACTTTGACCTCATGAGTCGGTTGAAAATTTCGGGCACTCAGCGAGAAATTGAGCGTTTTGTAGAAGCTGACATCGACGTACCGAAGTTTCATCAGTCATTGCTCAATATTGTGAAGTACCTCAACTTTATCCACGAATGTTATGTGGCCAAAGTAATGGGTTTAAAAGCCTATCAACAGTGGATTGAGGAATTGCCTTCGTACTTACGTCAGAGTTTTCTTCAACAGCGTTACGAAAACGGAATCATCCCCATCGTAAGTGCTGTGACCAGATTCTGAGCCATCACGAGGTTTTGAGAAACCTCCTTCGTGGATTTGAAAACCCACGAGCACGAAAAAACGTGTGAGGTTGGGTACTCATACCCAACCCAGCGGTTTGAGAAACTGGCAAGATAAGTATTAAAATACAATCAAAAGCAAAGGTAGGTATTTTACTTATAAGTAAAATACCTACCTTTGCTTTATGAAATTTGAAATTGTCGAACTAGAAGAGTTTTCGGGAGAAAAGACGGCTATTTATTCTGTATGGATGCCCGAAAACTCTTCCACACTCTTTGAGCGCTTTATAGAAGAAAATTATGCACAACATCCTCAGGAAATTCAATCTATCGTTGACCGCATCGAAATTATAGGACACAATACAGGAGCAAGAGAGCATTTTTTCAAACTCAACGAAGGTACACTCGGCGATGGTGTTTGTGCACTGTATGACTCTCCCGATAAAAAACTAAGATTGTATTGTATCCGTTACGGTACCACATGTATCCTGTTAGGAGGAGGAGGATTAAAAAATGTGAGAGCATTACAGGATGACGCAAAACTAAAGTACGAAAACTACCTTTTGCGCTACATTTCCCGCAAAATCACCGAAGCAATCAAATCGGGGGATTTATGGTGGGGTCAAGATGGTTTAAAATTATAAGGAACGTTCATTTTTGAAGAATAAAACAATGGAGACAAATCCAAAAAAATACCGTAGTCCCTTAATTGGCTCTTTGATTGCCAATCGCAATACCAATGATTTTGAAAAAGTTAAACGTAATATGTTACTAGCAGCCCGAATTGATGAAGCACTTAAAAGTAAAGGCTGGAGTAAGAAACAATTAGCCGATATCATGCATAAAAACCCATCGGAAGTCACAAAGTGGCTATCTGGTACTCATAACTTCACATTGGAAACTCTTTACTTGATAGAGTCGTATTTGAACATAACTTTGTTTGAGGTGCCTACCACTACACTTCATTCAGCTTAAATTTTTGTCAATCTATTTATAGTTGACAGAGCATTGACGTTCAAATAACCTTTTTTAGGCTATCAGGATGTAAGCCTTTATAGCCTATAACAAACAGGCCGAAAGTGTAAAAACTTTCGGCCTGTTTGTTATAAAGATTTAATAAGCTTATTCCCGTGGATTTGAGAATCCACGGACACATTAAAATACATCATCGTCGTCGTCATCTTCTTGGTCGGGTCCCGAGAACATACTACTCAACAAGTCTTTGAAGTGCAATCCTCGGTCGAGCATTTGTTTACCGATGAGTGAATGTTCGGCCATTCCGTGCAAAGCAAATTCCATCATGAACAGCTTTTCTTCGCGACTCAAACCACGGTGAAAATCATCCACCAAATCGTCTAAACCTTCAATTGTCTTTAAACGAGCTTCGTACTCACGATTTGTTAGCTCGCTCAAAATATCCATTTCGTTTTCCCCAAACCACTGTTGCACTTTTTGGAACGGATTCTTCGCTCCTTTTTTCTTTTTTAGAGATTCAGGATTAGGGAAATAAGTCAAAAACTGCGTACGAATCGCCTTGCCAATCAGGTTCTGCGCCACAATAACAGGGCCTTCGACTTCGCCTTCATATACCAATTCTACTTTTCCACAAATGGCAGGCACAGCTCCATACAAATCCGAAATACGCACGTAAGTCTCTTTTTCACCATTGAGCAGTACTCGACGTTCGGCGGCTGAAAGTAAGTTTTCAAAAGCCGCAATCGTCAAACGCGCCGATACTCCACTTTTCGAATCCACATACTCACTGTCGCGGGCTTCAAAAGCAATTTGTTCTACCAAATCTTTCACGATTTCGTTGACTTTAACCATGCCTTTTTGCTCGGTTTTCACCACGGCCTCTTGCGCCGTAATCTTCTTTCCGATTTCAAGCGTCTTAGGGTAGTGCGTCACAATTTGGCTGTCGATACGGTCTTTCAACGGCGTCACAATGCTTCCACGGTTGGTATAATCTTCGGGGTTTGCCGTGAAGACAAATTGAATATCCAAAGGTAAGCGCAACTTAAATCCACGAATTTGGATGTCGCCTTCCTGCAAAATATTAAATAAGGATACCTGAATACGCGCTTGTAAATCAGGCAATTCGTTGATAACGAAAATACAACGGTGCGAACGCGGAATGAGTCCGAAGTGAATCACACGTTCGTCCGAATAGGGTAATTTGAGCGTTGCAGCTTTGATGGGGTCAACGTCCCCAATAAGGTCGGCTACCGATACGTCGGGGGTGGCTAGTTTTTCGGCATATCGCTCCTGACGGTGTACCCACGCAATCGGCGTGTGGTCGCCTTTTTCGTCCACAAGATCGCGTGCAAAACGTGATAGTGGCTGCAACGGGTCGTCGTTCAGTTCCGAGCCTGCCACCACAGGAATGTATTCATCGAGCAAATTAACCATCAATCGCGCAATGCGGGTTTTGGCCTGTCCACGAAGCCCCAACAGATTAATATGGTGCATCGACAAAATAGCCCGTTCTACGTCGGGGATAACGGTATCCTCGTACCCCCAAATGCCCGGGAAAACACTTTCTTTTGCCCGTAATTTCTCAATAAGGTTGTCGCGGAGTTCTTGCTTAATGGATTTGGGCTGGTAGCCCGCAGCTTTCAGTTCGCCAAGCGTGTGGAGTTGGAGAAGCTGTTTGGGCTTTAAATCGCGGTAGGCCATACGTTCTAAAGATTGGTTTGTTTCAATAGATAAGTAACAGCCATCGTATTTGAATAGTTTTGAGGCGAGGTTTAAAGTTTTTTTGATACCCGCCTAGGTTATATTTTTTCGTTACTTTTATGCGCTCGTTTTATTCTAAAAATTTCATTCATCCGTGTCTTCAAAAACCTTTTTCTGCATTGATGCCCACACCTGCGGCAACCCTGTGCGCTTAGTTGCGGGGGGCGGTCCTTTATTGGAAGGACGCAATATGAGCGAAAAACGCCAACACTTTCTTCGTGAATACGACTGGATTCGTAAAGGCTTAATGTTTGAGCCACGCGGCCACGATATGATGTCGGGTAGTATTTTGTACCCACCTCACGACCCCGAAAATGACGTTGCGGTGCTTTTTATCGAAACCAGCGGTTGCCTTCCCATGTGTGGCCACGGAACGATTGGCACCATCACCATTGCCATCGAACACGGACTCATCCAACCCAAAACCCCAGGAATCGTGCGTATGGAAGCACCTGCGGGCTTGGTGCTCATCAGTTACGAACAAGTAGGTAACAAAGTAAAATGGGTAAAACTGGTCAACGTCCCCGCATATCTTGCTGCTGAGGGAATCGAAGTGGAATGCCCCGATTTAGGGCTATTGAAAGTGGATGTTGCCTACGGAGGAAACTTTTACGCCATTGTGGATGTGCAAGAAAACTTCCCAGGGCTCGAACACTTCAAAGCTGAACAATTGGTAGCTTGGGCTCGGGTTTTACGCCAACGTATCAACGAAAATCATACGTTTGTTCATCCCAACGACCCTACTATCAATGGCCTGAGCCATATCGAGTGGACAGGCGCAGTCATCGACCCTACTTCATCGGCCAGAAATGCCGTTTTCTACGGCGATAAAGCAATTGACCGTTCTCCTTGTGGTACAGGTACGTCGGCTCGTATGGCGCAGTGGGCTGCTCAGGGTAAACTGAAAAAAGGTGATACGTTCGTCCACGAAAGCATCATTGGAAGTAAATTCATTGGCACGGTAGAAGACACGGCCAAAGTAGGTGACTTTGAGGCTATTGTGCCTGGGATTCAAGGTTGGGCAAAAGTATATGGCCTCAATACCATCACCATCGACGACGAAGATGACCCGTATGCACACGGGTTTCAGGTGATATAATTTTTTAAACCTATAAGGTCTAATTATTAAAGCAGTCGGACTTTATAGGTTTTGATAATCTTTTAAACCTATGAGGTCTGATTATCGTAGTAGTCAGACCTCATAGCTTTGATATTATTCAGGCGTTACGTACGCTGCTGTGATACCTCCATCTACAAGAAACTCAGTACCAGTTACGTACGAAGATTCGTCCGAAGCTAAATAAAGAACCGCGTAAGCCATTTCTTTCGCTTCCCCAAAACGTCCCATTGGGATGTGTACCAAACGACGTTGTTTTTTCTCTTCCGTACTCAAAAACTTCATCAACAACTCGGTACGAAGTGGCCCTGGGCAAAGTGCGTTTACGCGGATATTCTCACGGGCGTGAATAACCGCTAACTCACGGCTCATTGAAAGAACCGCCCCTTTGCTCGCTGTATAGGCTACTTGTGGCGTAGCAGCTCCCAACAAGGCTACAAAAGAAGCCGTGTTGATGATGCTTCCTCCACCCGCGCGACGAAGCGCAGGGATAGCGTATTTACAGCCAAAGAATACCCCTTTAACGTTAATATTCATGGTCAAATCCCAAACTGACTCTTCGGTAGTAACGGCGTTGTCGTCGTCGCTGTGCATGATACCTGCGTTGTTGAACACAATGTTCAATTTACCGAATGTTTGTTCTGCTACTGCGACCATGTTTTCACAGTCTGCCGCTTTCGATACATCAGCACGGACATAAACCGCTTGTCCGCCTTGGGCTTTGATGAGGTCGGCAGTTTCTTGCCCTGCGGTATCATTTACGTCGGCTACTACTACTGCGGCTCCTTCTTGAGCAAACAATAATGCCGTCTCACGGCCAATTCCGCTACTTCCTCCAGTAATAAGGGCTACTTTGTCTTTTAAGCGCATGTTTTTAGAAATGTAATTATGAATTTAGATTGGTGTTATTAAGTATTAAAGTCGCATCTCTTTGGGAATCATCCCCATAAATGCTTTATAGACCCGTACCGCCCCCTCAGGTGCTGGGTGTTTAGGGTCGCCCCAGCTCACTTTGTGTTCTTTTTTCCCTTTTTTGTAAATCAGGAAATACGAAATGCGGCTCGGGTGCTGAAAGTCTATTTTTTCAAAGTCAATGTCTTTCAGCGATTGAAACGCCGTAGCTACATTTTTGGGAGTTTGCTCACCCAATACCTCCAACTCTTTGGCGGAATTGATGCGGCGATAAATCCCTCCGTCTTCCAACAAGCGGTATTCTTTCTCTAAATTACCGATGCTTTGCCCCACAATCAGTTGCTGCCCCGCATAGGTAAACGGGTGTTTCGACACGGCAAAAGGCGTCGGTTTCGGTGACGTTTCTTGCCCCAAAACCACCGAATTTACCCCCACAATCAAAATGACTAGAATCAATAACTGCTTCATAAATTTAGCTGAGTTTCAATTCCTCTAACGCCAACCAAGCCATTAAGCCTGGCCCAATTTCCAATGCCGATTCGTCAATGTCAAACGTAGGCGTGTGTACGCCCGAAACAATTCCTCTTGCCTCGTTGCGCGTTCCTAAACGGTAAAAACAAGCATCGGTTACTTGCGAATAAAAGGCAAAATCTTCACCTGCCAACCACAAATCGAGGTCAATCACGTTTTCAGCCCCCATGTAGGCCACGGCGGCTGCTTTGGTACGGCGCGTGAGTTCTGGGTGGTTTTTGAGGAATGGGTAGCCTTTACGCACTTCCACGTCGCAGCTTCCACCCATGGCTTCGGCCAATCCTTGTGCAATTTTCGTAATACGCTTCCAGCCTTCTTCGCGCCACTCTTCATCCATGCAACGGAACGTACCTTCTATATATACTTCATTCGGAATGACGTTGGTTGCGCCATTCGCAATTATTTTCCCAAACGACAACACCGACGGCGCGGCGGGTTTACGGTTACGACTGATGACTTGCTGTAAACCTACAATAATGTGTGAGGCAATCAACACAGGGTCGATAAGCGTATCTGGCATGGCTCCGTGCCCTCCTTTTCCTTTTACTGTTAGGTACAATTCATCAGTACTTGCCATGTACATTCCCTCACGGAAACCAATTTTTCCAACGGGAATATTCGGCGCTACGTGCTGCCCCAAAATACTCGCAGGGCTAGGGTTTTGCAGCACTCCTTCTTTAATCATCAACGACGCACCACCTGGAATTTTTTCTTCCCCTGGTTGGAATATCAATTTTATTGAGCCCTCAAATTCGTCACGAAGCTCGTGTAAAATACGAGCAGTTCCCAACAACGACGACGTGTGGACATCGTGTCCGCAAGCGTGCATCACCCCTGGATTTTGAGATTTATAAGGAACATCATTGGCTTCGACGATTGGCAGCGCATCCATGTCAGCACGCAGTGCGACTACTCTACTGCTTGGGTTTCGGCCCTCAATAAGTGCTACCACTCCCGTATCGGCTACTCCTTCTTGCGGAGTAATGCCTATCTGTTTCAACTGGTTAGCTACAAATTTTGCCGTATTATATTCTTGAAACGACAACTCTGGGTTTGTATGTAAGTAATGTCGGTTGGCCACCGTAGCTGCGGCGTGCGCCTTCGACAAGGCTTTGATTTTTTCTAACATGGTAATTAGTCTTAACTTTGACCAGACAAAACTACAAAATAGAACATCGGAAGACGCAAACACGGGCGATTTTCGCAGATAAATTCTATTTTTCTATACGCTGACGCATGAAAATTGGACTATTCTTCGGATCATTTAATCCCATCCACATGGGGCACCTTATCATTGCCAATACCATGGCAACCTCCACCGACCTCGACCAAGTTTGGTTTGTGGTTTCGCCCCAAAATCCGTTCAAGAAAAACAAGAGTCTGTTGCATGAATTTGACCGATTTGATATGGTTGACCGAGCCATCTCTGACAACTCAAAGCTCAAAGTGACCGACATTGAGTTTGCAATGCCTCGACCAAGCTATACCATTGATACTCTGACGAAATTGCAAGAAAAATTCCCGCAACATACCTTCAAATTAATCATTGGAGAAGACAATTTGGAGCAATTTAAGAACTGGAAAAACCACGAAGCCATCCTTCAGTACTACGGTTTATACGTTTATCCACGTCCAAATTCGGCTCCTCACGAATTTGGCAATCACCCTGCCGTACAATTCATTTCGGCCCCGCTACTCGACATATCCGCAACATATATTCGTGATTGTATCAAAAACAATCGTTCTATTCGGTACATGGTGCCTGACATTGTCGAAGAAATGATTTCAAGGAAGAAATTTTATATTTGACAATATGCTTTGAAATACATTACTTTGCAGCGATTTTGAACCAAACTTCTCACAAAAATGTCAGAGATTGCAAGCAAAGTAAAACAGATTATTGTTGACAAATTAGGCGTAGATGCAGCCGAAGTGACTGATGAAGCAAGCTTCACAAACGATCTTGGTGCGGATTCGCTTGACACGGTAGAATTGATCATGGAATTCGAAAAAGAATTCAACGTATCAATTCCTGATGACCAAGCTGAAAACATCGGCACTGTAGGTCAAGCAGTAAAATACCTCGAAGAAAACGTCAAATAAGCATATTTTTTGTAACTTATAGATCCATTTTATGATTCTAAAGCGAGTGGTAGTGACAGGTATGGGTGCATTGACTCCCATCGGTAACACACTATCGGAATACAAGGAAGGGTTGTTTAACGGTGTCAGCGGAGCTGGCCCCATCACCCGATTTGATGCGACCAAATTCAAAACCCGCTTCGCTTGCGAAGTGAAGGGACTTGACATGGCCCAGTTTATTCCTCGTCAAGAAGCTCGTAAAATGGATCTTTTTACACAATTTGCTGTCGTCGTTGGCGATGAGGCGGTAAAAGATAGCGGGTTAGACCTTGAAAAAGAAAATCTCGACCGTGCTGGCGTTATTTGGGGTTCAGGAATTGGAGGTCTTAAAACGTTTGAAGAAGAAGTGCTTTCTTTTGGGAAAGGCGACGGTACTCCTCGTTTTAACCCATTTTTTATCCCTAAAATGATTGCCGATAGTGCTTCGGGGATTCTTTCGATGCGTCACGGATTCCGTGGGCCTACTTACGTAACTGTTTCGGCCTGTGCTTCTTCTAACAACGCTATCATCGACGCTTTTAACTACATTCGTTTGGGCAAAATTGATTTTTGTTTGACGGGTGGGTCAGAAGCAGCCGTTACGCAAGCAGGCGTGGGTGGATTCAACTCCCTCAAAGCTCTTTCGGAACGTAACGACGATTATTTAACGGCATCTCGCCCGTATGACCAAGACCGTGATGGTTTTGTGTTGGGCGAAGGCGGTGCAGGATTGATTCTCGAAGATTATGACCATGCGATTGCCCGTGGAGCTAAAATCTACGCGGAACTTATCGGTGGTGGTATGTCTTCGGACGCGTATCACATCACTGCTCCCCACCCTGATGGTATCGGCGCTTACTTGTGCATGAAAAATGCCCTTGAAGACGCTGGTATCAACCCTGAGGACGTGGACTATGTAAATACCCACGGAACATCGACACCGATTGGAGACCCTCAAGAAATTAAAGCGATTGAACGACTTTTTGGAGAACACGCTTACAAACTCAACATTAGCTCAACCAAATCCATGATTGGGCACTTGTTGGGAGGAGCAGGAGCGGTAGAAGCGGTGGCGTCGATTCTGGCTATTCAGCACGGAATTATCCCGCCAACCATCAACCACTTTACGGATGACCCAGACATCAATCCTCGCTTAAACTTGACATTCAATAAAGCGCAAGAACGCGAAGTGAAAATTGCACTTAGCAACACTTTTGGCTTCGGTGGACATAATACTTGCGTCATATTTCGTAAATTTGAAGGATAAAATTCATCCCAATTGCCTACGGTATTAAATCCCATAATTGATTTCTTCAAGCCTGGGAACTTATCCCCAGATAAGAAGTTTAAAAAGGCCGTGGAGCTAATCATCGGCGCAAAACCTTCTAATATAGAGGTTTACCAGTTAGCTTTTCGCCATACTTCTGCGTCTAAGGAGACGTCGATTAAGGGATTTAGAGAATCGAACGAGCGTCTTGAGTACCTCGGCGATTCGGTCTTGGGCATGGTCATTGCGGAATATCTCTTCAAAAAATTCCCTTACAAAGACGAAGGATTCCTTACTGAAATTCGCTCACGCATCGTAAATCGTGAGACACTTAATGGTATTGCCCGTAAAATCGGCCTCGATCGCCTAATTGAATTTGACGGCAACCGTCGGGGAATGCCCCCCAACTCTTCTATGTATGGCGATGCCCTTGAGGCACTCGTCGGAGCGGTATATTTGGACAAAGGATTTCGGTTTACCAAGAAATTCATCACCAAAGAGCTCCTTACCCACTACGACCTAGACGCCCTTATCAACAATAACGCCAACTTCAAGAGCCGCCTCATCGAATGGGCACAGCGTGAAGGTAAAGAAGTGCGTTTTTCGATTGTCCAAGAGAACGGCAGTCGTCACTTCCGCGAGTTTATTTCACAAGTTACCCTTGATGGTGAAGTGTTTGCCACAGGTAACGGCTATTCTAAGAAGAAAGCCGAACAATCGGCCGCCGAAAAAGCTTGCGAGATTTTGGAGTTGAAGTAATGGGAATCCACGAGGCACTGAACTCGTGTAGGCTATTTCATCTTAGTTGTATTGTAAAAAGTAAAGGCTGGAAGCCTTGGAATAAGCGACACGAGCGAAACACTCGCGCCATCGGTAATGACTGATATGGTATCATATGAAAAAATATTTCATTTACCTTGCGATTAGCGTTTTTTGCTTCACATTAACGAGTTGTAATCACCAACACACGAAAGCTACGTTTAACGAGTTTGACACAACTCAAATACTTCAAGTCATTCTTACCGATTCCCAGCTAGAATCATCGCTCAGTGGATTCAAAAAACAGCAGCTTAAAATTGTTCAAAACCAAACCATTCCTAAACAATACAACGTGTATAAAAATGGGAAGCTGGTTTTACTAAGTGCCATTGACTCAACAAGTGAAACCCTCCTAAACCCATACAAACCTGCTTTTTTCTTGGAAGTTACTAAACTCGAAATGGTAGCCCCAAATGAAGCCAAAGTATTTTTTAGGTTTAAAGGGACGGGTCTAACGTTTTCAGCTAATTTAACGAAACAAGCCAATAGTTCTTGGGAAATAATAAGCTCGGTCATTGGGTATATTTGATCAAGTTGAACACATTAAAGGCAAAGTAGCCTCAGCAAGGCTATATCTTGGTAAAAAGTGAGACCAAAGGTCTCCTGTTTGCAACGTACTCTACACAACGGAGTGAAAGTCCGATGGAGTAGTCTTTGAATCTATCAGTAGGAAGCCATTTCGTCACTCGTGGATACGAGCGATGGCTAGGAAATAATTTGACATAGCCGTTACTTTTTGACGAAATTAGCACTTTAAGATGCATAAAAAGACACCTGATTTTTTATGCACTCATACAAGTTCTATTGATTGATAAAACTTTAAAAAAATTAGTTATAATATATTTTTTTGAATAATTTTATCATGTTCGACTCTACTGCTCCCGAAGATTGCTTACATTCTTAAAAACTCCGTGTACTACAATTGTCGATAGTGGCACACTGATGAAAAATATATAAAATAAGAATCTCTGGGCACATTAGTTCGCCACTCAACATCACATAAATTTAAACCTAAGTTACAAAATTTTACCATTAAAAATTACCGCTAAATATGAACCTAAACAATGGCATTTACTGGCATATCAAACTAGCTAATACACCACACAATGAATGGACTGTTGGTAATACCTTTAATTGGAACAGAAGAGTAAATAAGTGCTGGCAGGACCTCTACAGCTTTCCTTTCAAGTTACAAAATAATGGATTTCAAAGAAGTTTACTTGAAGTATCAAACAATATACTTCTCTCAAATGGCAATGGTTTAAGTACTCAAGAATACACAGATCAGTTAAAAAAACTACAAGATTTAAGTATTCATTATCATTATAAGCAGTTCTCCATGATTCGAGAACTTATACTCGAAGATTTCAGACGTAGAAACTTTCCGTACTTACCTTCAAGAATGAATTGTATCTGGTTTTTTACTCCTGATTTGAATTGTGCAAATTACTGGATACAGCAACTTGGTGCATATCAAAAGGGGTTTCAAATTTTCGAAGTCAGACTAAATGGCACGGGTCATTTGGCAAGTAGTAGACATATTGCTTTAGATATTTTGAACATTGAAGAGCACGAAAGAATGGCATCTTACTATTGGACACCTAACCAACCAGAAGAGATTAATTCAGAACTAATTTTTGATGGACAAATAGAAATTCTGAGACTAATCAGACTTTGAAAAAGTAACTATCTTGAAAAAATTGAAGAAATACCTGATGTGGGGTTATACTGAAAAGGAGGCAGGCGGTGGAGTGACAGAGGTTTCAATGCTATCCTTTGACCCTCCTGTCATGTTTGCAACTTATTCGCGGGGCGGAGTGAAAATTCGATGGGATGGTCTTTGAGGTCACAGGCTGGAAGCCTTGAAATAGTAGTCACTCGTGGGACACGAGCGACTACTTAGAGCCTTGAAATAAAGGCACGAGCGCAGGACGCTCGCGCCATCCATATTTTTAAAATACGAAGCCAAACCGCACGGCCATTCGGTTATAGACACGGTTTTCCCATTTTTCAATTTCTCCCCAACCCAAAGGCTCGGTCGATTTGGCTTGTTGTCGTTTATAGCTGAGAGAGAGTAGCAAGGCGCTCCCCGATTTTAATCCAAACTTTAGCCCTAACCCTGGGCTAATCATCATTCCGCCGTCGGTTTTGTAGCCCGTTGCATCGGCATGAAGCCACTGAAACCCGTAGCCCCCATCCAGCATTCCCAACAAGGTCACGTTGTTTTTACTTTTGGCTAAATCGTAGCGGATGCCTGCCGCAACGGGCATCAATAAGGCCGATTGGTACCAATCCAATCCCGTTGTCAGTCCCACGGCCATGCGTGGCTTTAGTTGGACTCCGTTAAATGTTTGCAACGTTAAACTAAGGCGATTTTCGACTTGTTGCTGAACGGGAACACTCCACGGAATATCATATACCACTCGCCCAAACAACCCTCCCACTTCCGTCATGTTGACGTAATGAGGTTTAAATTGCGCGGATGCAGTGAATGTACAAGCCAATAAACAGCTGAAGATCAACGCAATTCGTATCTTTTTCATATTTTCAGGCATTGGTTTAAATTTCAACCCGTTTTACTGGAATCTTACTAATTTCACGAAGCCCCGACGGGTTTGAAACGTCAAACTGATAAAGTCCATCTTTGCCAATCATCAAAAGTGTTTTGTTAGACAACGGAATCACGTCGTACGCGTCCATGTCTTTCAAATGTTGTAATTGCTTGACGTCAAAATCATTGGCAATGTTCAATGATTTAAGTCCGTGCGTGCCTTCACACAAGTATAAATTAGGGTAATCGACACCCAAACCGTGTGGATTTTGCATTGGATACGATTTCAACAAGCGAGGTGTCCGTAAGTCTGTAATATCAATTACATCAAGTTGGTTAAGACCACGGTTGCAAGTAGTTCCCGAACGCAACGTGACGTAAGCACGATTGTCAGTCACCACGACAGGGTCGCACGACATGGCGTGTTGGAAGGTTGACATGTGCTGCGGGTTTTCAGGATTGCTGTTGTCATAGATAAACATTCCCGTTGTAGAACCAATAAAAAGCTTGTCGCGGTACGGGAAAATGGTTTCAATTCCCCAACCCAGTCGGATTTTTGTTGAAGCCTTGGGCTGTGAAGGGATACCAATGTCAAACAGCTGCATATCGCTTTGGCTCACGGTGTATAAGTACTTGTCATACAGCGCAAAACGTGCCATCGACCCTGCTTGTCCTTGCGCATTTGAGTTCGACGGAACAGTGCTAGACTGAAGAGCGGCACTGCGGCTATCCATCGCCAAAAATGTTCCTCCCCACCACGAACCATTGTTATTTTCACAGTTGGTTTGAATGGTTTCGGTCACAATCTGCACATTTTGGTCCTGAATCGCTCCCGTGGTTGTGTTGAGCGACCACCAAGCGCCATCGAATTGACCCGTCTGAAACACATCTTTTTGACGGCTTATTTCTTTCACTTCCAATGGATTAGAAATATCCAACGCCACCAAATCAGAATAGCTGTCGGCGTACAAAATATTCCCACGGACGGCCATGTCGCCATTGCCTGGAATCGTAATGAATGAAATGATTTTGGGCGCGGCAGGGTTAGAATTATCAATGATGTGTAAGCCTTTTTTTTGCTCATTGATAAATAGATAATTTCCTTTGGCGTAGATTTTCCCTGGGGTTTCTAGTGCGTGCGCAGTTTCGGTACGTACACCTTGACGAATTTCGGCCAATGAAATGGTCACGGGCGTGAAGCGTTTGTACTTACGCGTTTCGGTACAGCGGTCGGTGCACGACCATTGCGCAAGACCAACAATAAAAAGAATAGGTAAAAGTAAACGTCTCATGGCAAGCGTGGGGGTTTAAGGTGTTTATACCCCAATGACGCTTTTCTATTCCATTACGTTGGAACTCAAATAAAAAATTCTAGCACCCAGAAATCTGCGAACATTTGCGTGAAAAATTATTTTCCCCGCCACCACTCGCGGCTCCAACGACGCTCAAAACCCCATCCTTTGGCTCGCAGCAGCAACGGGATATAAGCATGTGATTCTTTGACCGAAATCGCTTGTTGGTACAACTCATCATCAGTCAAAACAACTTTTTCGTAGCGCTCACCCTTTTTTACTGTCAAATCCGCAAAAGGAAGTTCTTCTAACAAAGTATCCCCTTTTTCCAATGCAGTTTGCTGCAAACGATGTTTCAAAAGCCAGCTCGACGGTCGTTGATTAAGTTCTAATGGCCGCGGTCGGTAGGTACCCGAAGACACATTCAGCGCATACGCTAAGTACGACTTCAACAGTTTAGGCCCTGAATGTACGGCTGTTTCCACCTGAAGTTGGTCGGGCCAAATGCTCGTCACTACATAGACCTTTTGCCGCGCCCGAGTGACCGCCACATTCAACCGATTTTCTCCACCACGGGCATTCAAACTCCCAAATTGAACACGCAATCGCCCGCGAGCGTCAGGCGCATATCCCACCGAAAAAATAATAATATCACGCTCATCTCCTTGCACATTTTCAATATTTTTGACAAAAAATGATTTCTTCCATCCTACCTCGCCTTGTTCGACTGTTTCTTGCAGGAGCTGTTCAATCAACTGTTGCTGTGGGTAGTTGAACGTCACCACACCCACCGATGCGCTAGGTTGCTCATTTTGTAACATTTTCACCAACTCTACCACCCGCTCAGCCTCTGTCGTATTGCGGTTTTGTTCCCAAATCCCGTCCACTTTAACGTATTCAATCGCAGGAATACCTTCGTTTATATCCTGAAAATGAGGCAGCAGGCGAAGATTATTCTTATAAAAATGTTGGTTTGAAAAGTCAATCAAGTCCAAAGAACGGCTTCGATAATGCCCTTGTAGCAAAGTATCCGAATAGAAATGTTTGGCCAAATCCAACAACGACTCCACTTCCAACGCAACGTGCTCTTCTTCGGTTTCGTCTTCATAACGCGCCCGATACAAATCGTACGGCGCCAATTGCTTGCTATCTCCCACAATCACGACCTGTTTTGCCCGATAAATCGCGGGAATGCCATATTCGGCGTAACATTGAGAGGCTTCATCAAAAATCACCACATCAAACAGCCCTTTCTGAAGCGGAAAAACCGCCGAAACCGTTTCAGGCGATGCCATCCAACAAGGGACCAAATGAAATACTTCATTGGCGTGGTGTTCCATCAATTTTCGTACGGGCCAAATCTTCCGCTTTTTGGTCACTTGGTGCTGCAATTCGCGGTAGGTTGTGCGGTTTTGCAAGCGATTAAAGCTAATTTCTTTATAGGTTTGCTCGCGAAGTTGCATTCCCAATATTTCCCGACTCAACGCCTGTTTTTGTTCAATAAGCTGCTGAAGTTCTTCCTCCCACTGATTCATTTTTAAGGATGAAACCGCCCTAAGCACAGGATTTTTTTCTTCTAAATACGCCAGCCAAGCCAGCCGTAGCGAGTTTTGAAGTACGTCGATCCAAGAATGCGATGTTTCGGTTTGCAGCCTTTCGTGTATTTCTCGTTCTGATTCGGACAATTCGCCTTTCAACGAATCCATTTCTACCAGAGCATCAAAATTTGCCTCAAGCGTTTTTTTTAGTTCTGCTCCGTACGCAGCCGACTCCTCCAACCGCAACAACTGCCCTTGGGTCAAATAACGTTGCCAACGTTGGTACTTACCCGAAAATTCCGAGGCCAAAGTCAACAACTTCTTTGTCACGCTCTCCCATTCATTTCTTCCTTTTAAAGCCAAATTTTCCAGAAAAGGAGCATTTTGTTGCATTTCAAGCTGTAGCTGTCCTGCTTCTTCCATTGACGCCACCACTTCCTCCCACCGAAGCAGGGTCTGACTCATGCTTCTTTCTCGTATCGAGATCGCTAACTTATTTTCAACCTCGTCCACCCACTGCTCCAGTGCTTTTCGGTTTTCGAGTCGTTGACGCAGTTGGTACAAATCAGTCAGCTCTAGGGTTAAACCAAGAGAAGCCGTAAGGTCTCGAAAATAGTCTTTATCCGAATAAAAAAGCCATTTTACTACCGACTGACGCGCCTGTATCAATGCCTCAAGGCGGTGTTCAAAACGAGGGAGTTCGGATGTTAAAAGTTCATCCATTAAAACTGGCCCTCCCACTAATTTTTGCTCACTTTTGTGTGCCTTAGCTAACCATTGGGTGAGCGATTTGGTCATTTTTCCGCTAACGCTACGCTCAAAAAAATCCCAATTCAAGGGAAGTTGCAATCGTTCTTGCCATGTTTTTACTTGGGTATCTTGCCGATGAAGTTGCCGTAAATGAGCCGCATTCAATGTTTGTCCCAACCACTCATTGGTCGATTTTTGGATATACTCGTAGGTTTGAGTAGCTTCTTCAATGGTATTTTTTACCACTGTTATTTCCTGAAAACCAATGCGAGAAAAGTCAACTCGTTCTTCCCAAGGATGCTGTGAAGGCAAAAAACGCTGGTATTGCTCCAATCGACGCAGTTTTTGTAGCAATGTCTCCAAGCGATCGTCAAACCGAAACTGTCGAAACGCAGGAATGGGAATATTGGCCGCCTGCGTCGAACTGGTGAGGTACAATTCTTTGGGCGATAAACCGCATTCGTTAGCCTCAAAAAGCGCTTCTTTGAAGGCGTTGAGCTCACTACAAAGCTGTTCAATAGAGCGACTTACTTGCAAAAACTGCCTATCTAGCACAATCGAATCCAGCGCATAATTTTGCTTTTGGTATTCATCAACTTGGCCAATTTGGGCATCAAGTTGGGCGTACAAATCCGCGCGGTCATTTTTAAAATCGTGAATAAGGGCCGCAAAAGGCGCTATACCTACCTGTCGAAGCCGTTCGTACACCACATCCAACGCAACTCGTTTCTGACATACCAAAAGCACACGTTTACCACGTGCGGCAAAATCGGTCATCAGGTTCGCAATCAACTGCGATTTTCCCGTCCCTGGTGGGCCTTCCACCACCAACGACTCTCCTTGCTTTACCCTTAGCAACGCCTGTTCTTGCGACGCATCTTGCGGAAAGGCGGTAAAAGTATTGGCTTCTTTGATGGTAACAGAAAAGACGTTTGCCGCACCACTTTCAACATCGGCGGGTTCTATCTCTTGGTTAATAAGCGCTTCGTAATCGGGGGCTAAATAACTTCCCGCTTGCGGAAAAATCCCCAAAACTGCCTCAGGAAAGAGTTTTAGTTCGCCATTTTGCTCCAAAAGCTCCAAGTCTGTTTTTGAACATTCGTCAAAATACTGCAACGTATCCTGAAAAATAGCTTGGTTGAAATTGAGTTTAAGCGCGCTTTCTTTGAGCAGTTCGTACAACTCCGTCCGAAACACCAGCGCATCTCGGCTCAGTTCTTCCAAGTTTTTTTCCAACAACTCATCTGGAATATTTATCTGATTAAAATACCCATACGCCAGCAAAAAACTACGATTGAGCAAGGTTGGCTCGGGGCGGCGGCGAAGCTCCCAGTAGGCGACATTTTCTTCATTTTTTTGAAGCGTTACGGGAAAATATACCAAAGGTGCATGTATCACTGTTCCGTCCATCAATTTTCCTCTCACAAACGGATAGCCCACGTACAAATCTTCCGAACCACGTTCTTCTTCGATAAATCGCTCCGTACGGGCCAATTTCCGCAACCGCTTGCTTACTTCATTGCCTTTTTCCGAACGCGGGTCAATCACTTGTCCCAAGCGAACCGTTTTTTTCTGGGCAATCAGGTCGCTCAAAACATCAAATGCCGAGCGATTGTCCACAAAATCCAGCGCTTTCCAATCCAAAAACTGGTCAGCCGAAAGCGTTGATAACACCAACGAACGGTTTCGGCTACTCAGATTGGTCAAACGGCGCAAGTATTTTTTAAGAATATCAGGAGTCAGATTCATTCTTTGAGGGGGAAATAGGGCGTAAAACAAATATACACCTCCTTGTTTGAGTTCAGTAAACTTTCACGATATTTGTCAATGGTATGCTTGCAGACCACCGACGAAATGACAAAACACAATCAACCCTAAAAACCGAAATGCAGATAGCTCAACAAGTTCTTTTTGCCGTGGCGTTAGGAGTAACGGCATGGCTTATGTCAAAACGGGTAGGAATTATCAAAAAAACGATTCAGCTAGGCAAATCCGACGACCGCACTGACCGCCCCAACGAACGTCTGAGTACCATGATACGCGTAGCGTTTGGCCAAAAGAAAATGTTTGACCGACCCATTGTAGGGATTATGCACTTTGTCATTTATGCGGGATTCTTACTCATCAACCTCGAAGTGCTTGAAATTGTCTTAGATGGGCTTTTGGGTACACACCGTTTATTTGCTCCTGTACTCGGAAGTTTTTACCACGCACTTATCAATTTTTTTGAGTTTTTGGCCGTTGGCGTCCTTGCTGTCTGCGTTATTTTCTTGATTCGTCGCAACATCACCAACGTAGAACGCTTACAACCCACGCGTCACCGCGAGTTAAATGGTTTTCCTTCGCTGGATGCCAACGTTATTTTAGTAACGGAAATTGTCTTGATGTTCGCTATTTTGAGCATGAATGCGGCCGATGCTTTATTGCAAGAACGTGGTGCTGAGCATTATCCACTGGTAGGTGGTTTCTTTTTTAGTACTTTTTTGCAGCCTTTATATTCGGGTTTATCAGACGGTGCCCTCATTGCCATTGAGCGGGGGGCTTGGTGGTTCCATATTTTAGGAATTTTCGCCTTTGCCTTATACGTAACGTACTCAAAGCACCTTCACATCTTTTTGGCTTTTCCCAATACTTATTTTGCCAATCTCACCTCCAAAGGAGAAATGCAAAATATGCCAGAAATCACCAAAGAGGTAAAAATCATGCTCGGTTTAGACCAACCTGACGCTACCGAGGCTCCCGCCGAAATCGGTCGTTTTGGCGCAAAAGACGTTACCGATTTGAGTTGGAAAAACTTAATGGACGCCTATTCTTGTACCGAATGTGGACGCTGCACCTCTTCTTGCCCCGCCAACATTACAGGTAAAGCCCTTTCACCGCGCAAAATCATGATGGATACCCGCGACCGTTTGGAAGATGTAGGTAAAATCATGCTGACCAACGGTGGCGAATTTAAAGACGACGGCAAAAGTCTGCTCGGTGATTATATCTCCGAAGAAGAGATTTTGGCCTGCACAACCTGCAACGCCTGCGTTCAGGAATGCCCCGTTCTTATTAGTCCGTTGGACATTATCCTTCAATTACGCCGTTATAAAATCATGGACGAAGCCCAAGCACCAAGCTCATGGAACGCCATGTTTAACAACCTTGAAACCAATCAGGCTCCTTGGAAGTTTTCACCAAGTGACCGCTTCAACTGGGCTGATAACTTAAAATAACAACCAATGAACGTCCCTATTGTAAATAATACCGAAGAAAACCGCTTTGAATGGTGGATTGATGGACAAGTCGCTTTTGTCGATTATGCCCAAACCGAAGACGAGCAAATTACCTTTTATCATACGGAAGTCCCTCCATCGTTGGAAGGGAAAGGGATAGGGTCAGGTTTGGCTAAACACGTGTTGGATTACGCACAGAAGCACCATTTAAAAGTGCGCGTGCTTTGCCCCTTTATCAAAACCTACATCCAACGCCACCCCGAATATCAGCAGCTTACTTTTCTATAGTCATAAAATTGTCCAACAAAAAAGCGGAACAAGTATTTGATCCGCTTTTTTGTTGGGTAAAACTTCCCTGTTTTATTCGCCGAAATGTTTACGTACTTTCACTAAAGCCGAGCCAATCACTTGGTGCATATCGTAGTAGCGGTATTCTGCCAGGCGCCCTCCGAAAATCACATTGGTTTCAGCTTCCGCCAATTTGCGGTATTCTCTCAACAAACGGTCGTTTTTATCGTCATTGACAGGATAATAAGGCTCCTGCCCTGGCGTCCACTCTTGCGGATATTCGTGCGTAATCACCGTTTTCTCTTGCGTTCCAAACTCAAAGTGCTTGTGTTCGATAATTCGCGTAAACGCTGTTTCGCCGTCGGTATAATTCACCACGGCATTTCCTTGATGGTTAGCCGTATCCAGCGTTTCGTGCTCAAAACGCAAGCTACGGTACTCCAAATACCCTAATTGAAAACCGAAGTATTCATCCAGTTGCCCCGTATAAACTACTTGTTTTGCCAATGCCTCTAGCTCAGCGCGATTCTGAAAAAAATCTACACCCAAACGCACATCCGTTCCTTCAAGCAAGGCTTCGTTCAACTTGTTGTATCCACCAATCGGGATTCCTTGGTAGCGGTCGTTGAAATAGTTATTGTCAAACGTAAAGCGAACGGGCAAACGCTTGATAATAAATGCTGGTAAATCAACGCATTTACGCCCCCATTGCTTTTCGGTATAGCTTTTAATGAGTTTTTCGTAGATGTCTGTTCCTACCAACGAAATGGCCTGTTCTTCCAAGTTTTGAGGGTCTTTGATATTCGCCGCCTCAATTTGCTCCTGAATTTTAGCCTTTGCTTCTTCAGGCGTTTTCACCTTCCACATTTGGTAAAAGGTGTTCATATTAAACGGCAAATTGTACAACTCCCCGTAGTAATTAGCAATGGGCGAATTGGTGTAGCGATTAAACTCTACAAACGAATTCACGTAGTCCCAAATCTCTTTGTCGTTGGTATGGAAAATATGCGCGCCGTAGTAGTGCACATTGATTCCTTCTACATTTTCGCAGTAAGTGTTCCCACCGATGTGGTTTCGGCGGTCGATGACCAAGCATTTTTTCCCACGTTTAGTGGCTTCATGCGCCCAAACGTTTCCAAACAATCCAGCACCAACAATTAGATAATCGTACATTTTGTTTAAAGTTGGCAGTTAATTCGATGGCCGATGGTCAACAGTCGATGGTCGATGGTCAGCAGCCAACAGAGAATTACTGTAAGCTATCAACCGTGGACTATGGACTATCAACTATGGACTACCAGCAATCAACTGAAGTTAAAGTCTCCAATAAGTTATTTTCTCGTCCGTATTTCGATACATTCCTTTCAAATCCATCAGAATGGGAGCTTCTTTCATGATTTGTTTAAAGTAATCAATATCTAGTGTTTTGTATTCGTTATGCCCCACCGACACAATCACTGCATCATAATCGTTTGAAGGCTTGTCCATCAGCGTAAGGCCATATTCGTGCGCTACTTCATTGGGAGAAGCATACGGGTCAACGATGTGAACATTGACCGAAAAGCTCATCAATTCTTTGATTAAGTCCGCTATTTTTGAATTACGGATGTCTGACACATTTTCTTTGAAGGTAATTCCCATTACCAGCACCTTGGCGTTTTGGGGGCTCTTACTTTTCTGAATCAGCATTTGTATCAAACGCTTGGCGATAAAAGCAGGCATTCCATCATTGATACGGCGCCCGCTATGAATGACTTGCGGGTCGTAACCTAATTTTTTGGCCTTATAAAGCAGGTAATATGGGTCAACGCCAATGCAATGTCCTCCTACCAAGCCTGGGTAAAATTTGATAAAATTCCATTTTGTCCCCGCCGCCTCTATCACATCTTTGGTATCTATCCCCATACGGTCAAAGATAATCGCTAACTCGTTCATCAGCGAAATGTTCAAATCTCGTTGGGTATTTTCAATAACTTTGGCCGCTTCAGCCACTTTGATGGTTGGTGCTTTATAAATTCCTGCTGAGATAATTTGGCCATACACCTGCGCAATTTCCTCCAGCGCCTCTGCATCACTACCTGACACAATTTTTAGAATTTTGTCAATAGTACGGTCTTTATCTCCAGGGTTAATTCGCTCGGGAGAATACCCTATCTTAAAATCCTTTCCGAGCTTCAAACCTGATTCCTTCTCCAGAATAGGCAAACAATCTTCTTCGGTACAGCCAGGATAAACCGTTGATTCGTATATCACATAATCACCTGTTTTAAGCACTTTACCAATCGTGTGCGATGCCCCTATCAATGGTTTTAAGTCGGGCACTTTGTAATCATCGACGGGTGTTGGAACAGCGACCACAAAAAATTGGGCTTGTCGCAAATCCTCCAGATTTGAGGTAAAAACAATATCCTTTCCATCAAACGCTGATGTCTCTAGTTCTTGTGAGGGGTCAATGCCACGCTGCATCAATTCAACACGGCTATGGTTAATGTCAAAACCAATGACCCGAAAATACTTTGCAAATTCGAGAGCTATGGGCAAACCCACATACCCTAATCCAATGACAGCTATCTGATTTTCTTTCTGGAGGAGTTGTTGATACATTTTGTTCTCTAATCAATCCACAAATATAGCATACTACGCCACTGAGTACCAAATGAAACGGCCCTGACATTTTGGGTCAGGGCCGTTTCAAATTATGGTATTTTGAGTGCCTATGGCATCAATTTCAATTCTACGCGACGGTTTTTCTTCAATCCATCTACTGTACCGTTGTCAGCAATTGGCTTGAATGCACCATAAGCGTCCACCACAATGCGGTTTGGATCTTTCAAACCTGCTTGCGACAAGTACTGCTTCACGGCATTTACGCGGCGTTCAGACAAGGCTACGTTGTAGCGGTCAGAAGCACGACGGTCTGCGTGACCAGCCATTTGGAGGCGGCATTGCGTTTTATTCATCAACTCTACTACTTTGTTCAATAAGTCGTAGAACTCAGGTTTGATGATGGCTTTGTCAGTATCAAACAATACGTTGGCAAAGATTTCTGAACAAGCCATACCTGGCAAGGCATCTTTCACGTATTTGTCGAAATCAATTTTCTGACCAGCACCCGTTACGATACTTCCAGCAGGTGTATTTGGTTCTTTATCGAAGTAATCAGATACACCGTCGTTGTCGGTATCTATCAACAAACGAGGGTCGATTTCTTTTGGCTTGTTGGCTTTAGCAATCGAATCGATTTCGGCCAATGAAAGAATTTTTGGTGGTTTAACCAACAACTTAGGATCGGTATAACGCAAATGATAGAAGCCTTTTCCTGCATCCAGGGCATTGAAATCATACGCCCATTTACCATTTTTCTTTTCTACACGAAGTGGGTTTTTACCCAATTTGTAGGTCAAACTAATGGCGAAGAAACCATACTTGTCAAGCGCCGAGTTTCCTTTAGGAGTTCCTAAGAAACTGGTTGCGGTTCCTCCTTGGTACAAACGACCGCCTTCTCCACCGTCATAGATGGCTGATGGATCACCACCTACTGTGGCATCTAGTTTTTCGGTATTTACGTTGTTCAAACGGAAATCAAAACCTAGGTCAAGGTTTTTCGTAAGCTCATACGACGTAGTGAACCCTACAGGAATCACCCATTCCTGCGTATAGGCAGAAGCTTTTTTGTTCAACGCTGTAATGTCGTTACGTAATGTAGGTGAATCATCCGAACGGCGCTGCAAACGGCCAGAGCCTAATTGATACGCTGTTGAACGGAACCATATTTGACCCACACCACCATAAACATCCATTTTCCAACGCTTCATCTTGGTTGGGCCAAAGAGCAACCCTTTCAAGTTAACAGTCGCAGCTACATCCGCTTGGAAATAGTTGGCGTTGAAGTACGATTGGTAAATACGGCGCTTCATTCCCTTGAGGTTACCTCCGCCCACATCGAGGCGTGCTCCAAAAAGGTAGGTAAGTTGTTTGCCAAGTGTTAGACCCACGTGCATGGTTCCACGTTCCGACTGGCTATCGAAATTGTTCGTCCCAACGGGCCAAAAGTCATACTCACGCAAGTCACCATAGAACTGACTTGGACCCGCATATACTCCTAATGACCAAGTGTTCATTTTGTAGGGACCTTCATAAGGAGCTTTCGGATTATACTGTGCTTGGGCCTCAAGCAAGCATGTTCCCAACACTAAGAACGTGACAAGCAGAAATACTTTTTTCATAATAAACCTTTTTGTAATGTTGAATAAGGGGGATACGTTTATCTTTATCTTAATGACTTCTACTACGGCAAAAATAGTCTTTCCGAACCAAATTCGACAACAAAAGTAGAGATTCAATTTTTATTTCAAAAATGTTTTGGCTTTCTAAAGAAAATTCTTTTTGCCCAATTTTCAAAGCCGCTGGTTTATTTTCTTTAAAATTTCGTTCTTCCACTGGGCAAAGGTACCTGCCAAAATTTGCTCACGAGCCTGACCCACAAGCCACAAGTAGAAAGTTAGGTTGTGAACACTGGCAATTTGCGAACCTAAGATTTCTTCTGATTTAATCAGGTGGCGCAGGTAACTCTTTGAATAAAAAGAACTCACATAACCTCCCAATGTTTCGTCAATTGGACTAAAATCATCCTTCCATTTCTCATTTCGGATATTAACCACTCCCTGCGTGGTGTACAAAATACCGTGACGAGCGTTGCGCGTTGGAAGCACACAGTCGAACATGTCAATACCAAGGGCTATACACTCTAAGATATTTTCGGGTGTTCCTACACCCATCAAATACCGAGGTTTGTCTTTGGGTAAAATATCACACACCAACTCCGTCATTTCGTACATATCTTCGGCGGGTTCTCCTACCGATAACCCACCAATGGCATTTCCTTCTCGCCCCATGCTCGCAATAAATTCGGCCGATTGGCGTCGCAAGTCTTTGTAAGTACTTCCTTGGACAATCGGGAACAACGTCTGGCTATACCCATACATCGACTCCGTGGCATCAAATCGCTCGCAGCAGCGTTGCAGCCAGCGATGCGTCATTTCCATAGACTTCCTTGCGTAGGAGAAGTCACAGGGGTAAGGGGTACATTCGTCAAACGCCATGATGATATCGGCTCCGATTCGCCGCTGAATATCCATGACGCTTTCGGGCGTAAAAAAGTGCAAAGACCCGTCGATGTGCGACTTAAATTTCACTCCTTCTTCGGTAATCTTACGCCCCGTCCCTGCCAACGAATACACTTGGTACCCTCCACTATCGGTCAAAATAGGAAAACCCCAACCGTTAAATTTATGCAGTCCTCCTGCTTTTTCGAGTATATCCAGTCCTGGACGCAAATACAAGTGGTAGGTATTTCCCAAAATTATTTGCGCCTTAATGTCTTCTTTTAATTCACGTTGGTGTACCGCCTTCACAGTTCCCGCCGTACCTACTGGCATAAAAATAGGCGTCTGAATCGCCCCGTGGTCAGTATGAACAACCCCTGCGCGGGCTTTTGAATGCGGGTCGTTGGTCACTAAGTCAAATTTCATCCGTGTTAGTTTGATTAATTTTTTGCGCACTTGATGCACTTTTTCTGCAAAAATAAAGGTCAATATTGGTTTATCTAGTTCCGCAACTTTCTGTATGCCAAAATACCCCGTTATATTTGCGCACTTATTGAGAATGCATGGATATACTTTATTTCCCTGATTGGTCTTCACATCCCGTTGTTAATCTATCGTTAGGCATATTCGGCGCCGTGGTCGTCGTTCAGCTTTATTACGTTTTGGGCGTTTTTACAAGGCTGCTCTTTAAGCGCTCTACCGAACCCCCTGCCCAGTATCCTGCGGTATCTGTCGTAGTGTGTGCACACAATGAACTTGATAACTTGCGCGCATTGCTCCCAATGCTTAATGAGCAAGACTATCCCAACTATGAAGTGATTGTCATGGATGATCGCTCCTGGGATGGCACGGTTGATTTTGCCGAAACAGAAGCCCAAGCGTGGAAACATGTTCGTTTTTTGCACATCGAGCAGGAATACGACCACGTCACTCCTAAAAAATACGCCATCACCACGGCCATACGCAGTGCCAAACATGACATTATTTTACTGACTGATGCCGACTGTCGCCCTACCACCGACCAGTGGATCAAAGGGATGGTTGCGTGTTTGACTTCAGACAAACAAATCGTTGTAGGTTTTTCACCTTACGAAAAGCAGCCAGGGTTTCTCAACCGACTTATTCGCTTTGAGACATTTTACGTGGCGGTTCAGTATTTATCTTTGGCCTTAGCGGGAAAACCCTACATGGGTGTTGGGCGAAATTTGATGTACCGTAAGTCACTATTTCTTCAAAACAAAGGCTTTTATAGCCACTTGCGGGTAACGGGAGGAGACGATGACCTTTTGATGAACGAAATAGCAACTGCCCAAAACACCGCTGTTTGCCTTGACCCCGATGCCTTTATGGTGTCTATTCCCAAAAGTACTTGGGCGGCGTGGTACTGGCAAAAGAAACGCCACCTCTCCGTAAGTAAGTACTACAAATTTCCCAATAAAGTTCGGCTATCAGTTTTATCGGGAACACATGTGCTCAGTTGGGTGTTCTTTATTGGTTTAGGAATCTGGGGAGGCGTATCGTTTCCACCTTTGCAATTAGGCTATATTATTATCATTGCCGCTATTTTTGGAATACGCTTATTATCCCAATGGATTGTTTTAGGAATTGCTTCGCGTAAGCTGTACAAATCTGTAGGCTGGTTTGCGATTCCATTCATGGATTTTGTTTTGTTTATTTATTACACCGTTATGTCGGTGGTGATGTGGACCAATCGACGCAAAAAAGTACGCTGGCGGTAAGCCATTTGATCATGGAAATCATCGAAAAATATTTTCCCCATCTCACTCCTTCTCAACACGATCGTTTTGCTCGTTTGAAGGAATTATACGCTCTTTGGAACGCCCAGATCAACGTTATCTCACGGCAAGACGTTGAAAATCTTTATGAGCGCCATGTTTTGCATTCGCTGGCGATTGCCAAAGTGGTACAATTTGCCGAATTTGCTAGCATCCTGGACGTAGGTACAGGAGGTGGCTTCCCTGGCATACCGCTGGCCATCATGTTTCCAGAAGCCGAATTTCATTTGGTTGATAGTATTGGTAAAAAGATAAAAGTGGTAGAAGCCGTAGCGGAAGCCCTTAACCTAACCAATGTACGTGCCCAACACTGCCGCGCCGAACAGGCCGATAGCGACTATGATTTTGTTGTTACACGCGCTGTAGCCCGAATTACACCTTTACACGGCTGGGTCAAAAATAAAATTAGTCGCAACCACGTTCATTCTATCTCCAACGGCGTATTAGCTTTAAAAGGGGGCGATTTAGACGAAGAAATGAGCGAGCTCAAGCGTAAATACAAAATCTACAACTTACAAGACTTTTTTGAGGAAGATTTTTTTGAAACAAAAAAGATTGTGTACGTTCCAAACTAAACTTGTTTAACATCATCAATTTCGCATAAATCATGAACGAAATATTCAAATCAAGTAGCATCAAAGACCCAGTTCGTCCCAATGAAGTACACCTTACCGACAAAGGGGTAAGCTTCAAATTGAAGAAGCTCATTGGGGGTACCGAGCAGTTTGTATTTTACAGCGACATCTCAGGCGTAGAGATTGACAGCGGCATGTTTTTTGCTACTATTCGCGTTATTCCTCGTGCAAGGCCCGAAATTGTGATTGAAAACTTCACCAAAGGGGATGCACAACGCATCAAAGAATTGATTTTAGAGCGAGTATAATTGACTGATTTTAAGAGCAAAAGGCTGTTTAATCAAAAAAACAGCAAAAAAATATCAAAAAACTCTTGCGTGTAATCGTAGAAGCTACTACTTTTGCACCACCAAAATCGGAAACGATAACGGTCAAACTCTCGAATAGCTCAGTCGGTTAGAGCATCTGACTGTTAATCAGAGGGTCGCTGGTTCGAGCCCAGCTTCGAGAGCCTCAAACACAAGGAAAGCCTGATAATTCACTGATTATCAGGCTTTTTCATTTTCCTTGGCTACATATTGTGTATTTGAGTGTAGCCATATTTAACAAAGTTAGTGTGTGTGCTTCTATATGTCTCTACTTGTTACAGCCTCTTAAGCACTGCTTACTATGTCATTTATCGAATTAGGAATTGAAAAAGGTCTGATTAGCTTCGATTCAGAAAAAAAGTATATCACTTACACCTTCCAGAATAAAAAACGCAACTGGTCAAACCCCGAAGAACAAGTTCAGGCCGAAACGTTTTGCAAACTCGTTTTAGAATATGGCTATCCAGTCAATCAGATAAAGCAATACGAACCCGTGAAAATGGGTAGTTCGGAAAAAGAAGCCGACTTAATCGTTTACAGTGACGATACATTTACAAAACCTCATATTGTAGTGAAATGTAAAAAAGCAGACGTTTCAGAACTCGAATTTAAAGAAGCTGTAAAACAAGCCTTTAGCTATGCTCACGCACTGGCAGGGACAACAAAGTTTATTTGTGTAACAAAGAGGAATTTTACCGATTCAATAAAGAAAAGGATTCAAAAGAACCAATAGCAAACATTCCGTACTACGGTATGAAGACGCGCAAAAATACCGCTTTGCCAAAGGAGGTTTTTATAAAGACCGTGTGCAAGGTAAAGATATAACGGTAAAGGCTGCCGAACTTAAACCCATTACTGAAGCCGAATTAACTCGACTTTTTAAACAAGCCCATGACGCCTTTTGGGCAGGGGGAGAGCTTAACCCCTTCACAGGCTTTTGATGAACTGGACAAAGTGGTTTTCTGTAAAATATGGGATGAACGCTACACCCGTAAAGGCGAACCGTATCATTTCCAAGTATTAGACGAACACCCCGAAAATCTCAAAGCGCGTATCCTGGCACTGTACGACAAAGGCAAGGAAAAAGACAAAGAAGTTTTCAATAAACCCCTTGATTTGACCGCCGAACGGATAAAAACCGTAGTAGAATATTTTCAGGGTATTAGCCTCTCTGATACCGACCTTGATAGCAAAGGTAAAGCCTTTGAAACGTTTTTGGGAACGTATTTCAGGGGTGATTTTGGGCAATATTTTACCCCTCGCAATGTAGTCCAGTTTGCCGTAGATGTTTTGCCCATGACCAACGAAAGCAAAGTGTTAGATACTTCCTGCGGTTCGGGGGGCTTTTTACTGTATTGTTTGGATAAGGTGCGCAAGCAAGCCGACCAACTTTTTGATTTGACCAATCCCAAAGAAGCCGTCGAACACTATAACCACTGGCATAGTTTTGCCGAAAAAAATCTGTTTGGGATTGAAATAAACGACCAGATTAGCAGGGTAGCCAAAATGAACATGATTATCCATGACGACGGCCACACCAACGTAATTTGTTTTGACGGTCTTTTTTCGATTGACTACACAGCTAAAACCACAGGAAACAAAGGATTTGCCGCTGATAGCTTTGATTGTATTGTGACCAATCCCCCGTTTGGGTCTATTGCCAAACAATCCGAAAAATCATACATGAAGTTTGATAAGGCCACAGCCCCTTATTATGACTTTGGCCTAAAAGAAATCAATTGGATAGACAAACAACTCAAGCCCAATCACCCACTTACAGGCCGCGAAAATCAAAGTACAGAAATCCTTTTTATTGAGCAATGCTACAAGTTCTTGAAAGAAGGTGGCTATTTGGCCGTAGTGATTCCCGACGGGATTTTGACCAATAGCTCTTTGGCGTACGTGCGCGAAAGCATTGAAGAAAAGTTTCGGATTGTAGCCGTTGTGAGCCTACCCCAAACGGCCTTTACGCATACAGGGGCAGGGGTAAAAAGTTCGGTTCTGTTTCTGAAAAAACATACCTACGCCACTACGCAACAAATCAAAAAAGCCAAACTGAAACTTCAGGGCCAATTGGCCACAGAAAGGCGTTTGGTAGCCCAAATTGACCAATGGGACAAGAAAAAAAAGGCTATCCAAAAACAATTAAAAGCCAAAGAAAAAGCACATTTTGAGGAAGCCGAAGGAGTAACAGAAAGCCAAATTGAAGAACTCAACGAGCGTATCAGTAACTTTAAAGAAGAAATCGAAGAGCACTACCAAACCCGAAAACAAAACGAACTACCCGACTACCCGATTTTTATGGGCATAGCCGAAGCCATTGGCTACGACGCTACGGGCAAAACCATACCTCAAAACGATTTGGCCGATATGACCGATGAACTTAAACGGTTTATCGAAGCCATTGAAAAAAGTACAGACTCTTTTTTCGTCTAAGCCCCTCTGTTGACCCAAATAAAATGTTTTTGGTTAAAAGAGGGGCGTTAGATAAAAGGTTAGACCCTAATTTCTACAAGTTTGAATTTCAGTTAATTATAAATCGAATTACCCAAAACCCTTCTAAGAAGCTTTTACAATTAGTCCAGTTTTCAAATGAAACTTGGAATGGTGAAGATTTTTTTGAGAGCATTTTCCCTTATATTGAAATTAGCGCGATTGATTTAGGCAGTGGTGAAATCAAGGAGATTAACCACGTTCCGATTGGAGAAGCACCAAGTAGGGCAAAAATGATTGTCAGAGAAAATGACATTATCGTTTCTACAACCAGACCGAATACAGGAGCAATAGCAAAAATATCTAAAAACCAAGACTTTAGCATTGCTTCTACGGGTTTCTCAGTAATCCGATACTTGAAAGTTAAGGAATTATTAAAAGAGTACCTTCACATTATTTTGAGGCATCGGATTTGCCTAAATCAAATGTCACAAAGAAGCAGCGGCAGAAATTATCCTGCAATTACTCAGGAAGAACTTGGAAATATAATAATTCCACTACCTACCCTGTCAATTCAAAATGAAATAGTCGAACATATCACCGATTTACGTCAAAGGGCAAAAACACTCGAAGCAGAAGCCAAAGAAGCGATAGAAACGGCCAAAGCCGAAGTAGAAAGGATGATTTTGGGCGAAAGCTAAGAAAATCGTAATTTCGCCAAAAAAACAAAAAGATATGGCTGCTACTGCGATAACTCACAAGCTCAACCCGCTACAAGTTAGCCTATTGCGGTTGTTCAACCGTGATATGTCAGACGATGAAATTTTGGCACTCAAGCGCGTATTGGTAAAACACTATTCTGAACTACTCCGTAATGAAGTAGAACAAGTAGTGGCCGAAAAAGGCTACACCCAAGCCGATTTTGATGCGATGCTCAACCAAGACAGCTAATGCGGGTAGTAATAGACACCAACTGTTTGCTGGCTTCCATTCCGCCAAAGGGGGCGTATTATTGGTTATATGAAGCCTTTGAGCAAGAACGGTTTGAGTGGGCTATCAGTAACGAAATATTGACCGAATACGACGAAAAAATTTCGGAACGTTATTCGAGTCGTACGGCTCATTTGGTGTTAACAGTTCTCACATTTGCACCCAATGCTTTGTTTTCTGAACCCTACTATACTGGCAACTCATAGAAGAAGACCCCGACGATAACAAGTTTGCAGACTTGGCTATTGCCGCAGGGGTAGATTATTTAGTAACCAACGACAAAGATTTTAACGTACTCAAAAATACCGATTTCCCTAAAGTAACCGTAGTGAGCTTAGACGAATTTAAGGTTATTTTACAAGCAACATAACAGAAACAGCCGCTACAAAGCGGCTGTTTCTGTTATTGGGGGCGTTGAGCAAATATTTTTATCTCTCTACTTAGAAATCTGTCTCTAAAATCGGCAAAAGCCTTCGTTTCGTGGTGGTTATGATTTACGTTTTATGCTGTCAGGATTCCGTACGAGTCGCCTTGGTTGTGACGATTTATTTCTTTAACTCGGCTACTTCTATCTTTTTCAAAAGTTTGTTCATAGCCTCAAGTTTTTTCTGAACAACCTGCTCGCCTGTCAATGGGGCAGGTGTATTTTGTTGATTAGATTTCATTGTTTTGATATTTACGGTTGATGATAAAAAAGTCATAGGGGTGGTTTGACTCAAACAATTCTACGGTTCGCCAATTACCATCAACAAACAACTTTTACCACAAAGCATCCATGTACCCTCATCGTCAAAACTTCCAAGACAGCTTTGATTGTTTGAATTTAGCCTAGTTTTGCCACCCCTATTTCACCGCCCTAAAACCAATTAATGGTGGATTAGTCATAAATTCGTGCCAGTAGTCAGACGAGGCTTGTGATGAATCTAAAAAGGGACCTTGCCATTGAAAATCTCGAAAACCTGCCTTGGCAAAGGCAAGTTCGTAAGTAGAAGGATGAAAATAGAAATTATTGAAGCTGAACTCTGTCCCGTCTAAATTGAACATTCGGTACCTAACAAATTCACCTTCGTTTCGCTGACTGGTCGATTCTTTGATAAAACCGTACTTGCGATAATTGAGATAATGATGGAGTTGGTTATGCGGATTGTCATTAAAACCTACAAATTGACCAGAAGGTGGGAGGTGTTCGTACACTACTTGACAAAACTGCTGTAAGTCATCGGCTGATTGCGCGTAGTTCAGCAAGTACATACCCACCACCGCGTCAAATTGCCGTCCAAGTTTCATCGTGAGTGCATCCTGCACCAAATAGTCACACCCCAAAGGCGCTTTGGCTTCTGCTTCTTGTGCAAGTTCAATCATCCGAGCCGATACATCCACGCCCAAGATGGTGGCAGCCCCCCGTTTTTTAAGCTTGCGGGTGTAGATGCCCTCTCCACAAGCTAGGTCAAGAATATTCAGCCCAGTCACTTCTCCAAGCAGTTGGTGAAGGGTATATTCTTCAATGTATTTTCGGAAGTCTAATTGCTTAGAATCTCGGTATTCATTGGCAATATTGTCGTAAGAATTAGAATCCATATCGTTGATTTTCAGAAAAATACGACAATATTTTCTTTCTTTACAAAAGCTACCCTACATTTTCATCGCCAAACGCTCAATCGCGTCTAGCAATGCCGTCAAATCTTCCTCGGTCGTTAGTGGATTCATCAACGAAACCCGCAAATACAATTTGTCGCGAAGCGTTGTTTGAACAATATAAAAAGCTCCTTCTTCCAGTAGTTTTTGACGAATGGCGGCATTCAACGTTTGAATTTGCTCCGCTGTGCGCCCCTCTCCCACAAACCGAAAACACACGATGTTGCTTTCGGGCGCTAAGGCCAACTCAAAACCTTTCCGTTCGTTTACGATTTGCGCAAAACGAACGGAAAGGCCGTGTAATATCTCTACATTTTCGGTAAAAATCTCCTCTCCGTAGGTTTTGAGAATGGCGTATATTTTTACACTCATCATCAGTTTCGTACACTCAAAAGTCCGCTTGCCTGAGTTAAACCATTCTTGCGAGCCTTGGTTTGCCCACAAATACTGCGCTTTTTGGTGAAAGGTTTGAAACGAATCTTGGTTTCTTTTAAAGAGTAAAGCCGTTGCCAACGCTGGCGTCAAGAGCATTTTATGCCAATCAATGACCACCGAATCGGCCCGTTCGATGCCCTTTACCAATGGTTTATAGCGTTCAGAAAAAACCACTGCCCCACCGTGTGCTCCGTCCACATGGAACCATAATTGGTGTTTTTCACAAAAATCGGCAATGGCTACCAAGTCGTCGTAAGCGCCTGTTGAGGTCGAACAAGCGCTTCCAACGACCGCAATTACTTTTCGACCACTTTGAACCGCTTTTTGATAATAATCTTCCAACAACTCTGTTCGCAGCTGAAAGCGTGCGTTGGTCGGGATTTTAACAATACCACCACTTCCCATTCCCATGATTCTTGCGGCACGGTCGATGCAATAATGTGCTTCTTCTGACACCAATACTGCCAAAGGTTGTTCGTGGCCATTTTCCCACACCTCTGTCTGAGTAGCACGAGCAGTGAGCAGCGCAGTGAGGTTCGCCAACGTCCCTCCCGAAGTCAATAATCCGCTGGCCTCCGCCCCAAACCCGATTTTTTGAGTCAACAATTCGCTCAAAATGCGCTCAAGGGGGTTGGACACCAATCCCATTTCATAGACCGCCATGCCATTATTTAACAAACTGGTCAGCATCCCCGCCATGGCTGCCATCGGCAACGGCGGCGACACTTGGTGCCCCATGTACCGTGGATGATGCAGATGGGTAGAGCGCTGGATCACTTCTGCAAAAAAATCGGACGACGCCCCTACGCCTTCTTGGGCATTCTGTTGCCAGAAAAGAAAATTTTCTTCAGGCGACTGGTAAGGAATGACCGTTTCAAGTTGCTGACTTTGCACAACGGCTAAATAATCCGCGAGCTGGTCAACCAGTCGATGGGCTTCTTCCCGAAAATGCTCCGCAGAGTACGCTTGTTGTAAACGCATAAACTTACTAACTTATAAATCTTCAATTCGGAATAAATGGAAAGGCAATAGATACGGGTCAAGTTCGATGTAGTTATACTCCCCTTTCCAAACGTACTTAGAACCCGTTAGCAAATCGTGGACAATGAAATCTTCCCAACCAGCTTTTCCAATTTTATGCAACGGAATCCGCACAGTATTACCTCGACGGTTATACCCGTCCAAATTCACCACGCACAAAATACGATTGCCATCGGGATGCGTTTTGAGATAGGCTAAAAGTTGGTCGTCATTGATGTCACAAAACGTAATATTATTGGTTTGTTGCAACGCTGCATTCTCTTTTCGGGCGCGGTTTACTTGCGTTATGACGTAGGTAAGTTTGTTGGTATGGTTCCAATCCCAGTGTTTGATTTCGTATTTTTCAGAGTTCCAGTATTCTTCTTTTCCTGGAAAAGCCTCATGTACCATAAATTCATAGGTAGGGCCAAAAATCCCGTAATTCGATGACAACGTCGCGGCCATAAAATAGCGAATCAAGAAATTAGGTTCATGCCCCGACTGCAACAACGGCGGGTTGATGTCGTGTGTGTTTGGCCAGAAATTTGGGCGGAAATAGTGTTTCATTTCCGTTTGCGTTAGCTCGGTCATGTACGCTACTAACTCCTCCTTCGACGTGCGCCAAGTATAGTACGTATAAGACTGATTATAACCACCTTTAGCCAACCGTTGCATTACTTTCGGGCGCGTAAACGCTTCAGCCAAAAATATCATATCAGGATATTTTTTCTTAGTTTCGGCAATTACCCAATCCCAAAATGCAAACGCTTTTGTGTGGGGATTATCCACCCGAATAATACGCACGCCCCACTCAGCCCACACAAAAATAATGCGACGAAGCTCTAACCATAAGCTCTCCCATGCTTCCGTTTCAAAATTGATGGGGTAAATATCTTGGTATTTTTTTGGTGGGTTTTCGGCATATTGAATCGTTCCGTCAGGGCGAATCTTAAACCATTCGGGATGATTTTTGGCCCAAGGGTGGTCGGGTGAACACTGAATCGCTAAGTCCATCGCAATCTCCATTCCGTGGGCTTTACACGCTGCAACCAAGGCTTTAAAATCATCGAGTGTTCCCAAGTCAGGATGAATTGCATCGTGACCACCTAAGTCAGAACCAATTCCGTACGGAACCCCTGGTTCACCAGGCTGGCACAATACATTGTTATTTTTTCCCTTCCGAAACTGCATCCCAATCGGGTGAATGGGCGGCAAATAAAGTACATCAAATCCCATGCGTTCAATGCGGGGTAACAAATCTATCACATCTCGAAAAGTTCCGTGCTGCCCAGGCTCTTTGGCAGCCGAACGCGGAAACATCGAATACCACGTTGAAAAGCCTGCTCTCGGACGGTCAACCCATAAGCGAAGTTCTTTATAACGAGTGGCATTTTCGCGGTGCGAGTAGTTCTCGATCCATTCGGCCATTTGTTCACCAATGGCCAACAGCACCGCGTCGTTGTAGCGTTTTTCATCTCTAAACAGCTTTATCGCTTCTTGAATCGCTTTTTTATCTTCTTTAGAGGCATTTTTCACCGTTTTTTCCAGCAAACTCGCCCCCACCAACAGCTCACTATTGACGTGCTGTGCATCGCGAATTTTGAGGGTAATTTCATGCTCCCACGATGCGAGATGATCTACCCATGCTTCGATGGTATAAAGATAGTCTCCTTCTTTTTCGACGGTAAATTGTCCTTCCCAGCGGTCGTTATTCACAAACCGCATGGGTACTTCAGACCATTTTTTTTCGGATTGATGCTTAAAACAGAGGCGTGCTGCGGTCTTATCGTGTCCATCACAAAAGATATCCGCTTCTACCTGAATCACTTCGTTAGGAACGGCTTTGATATAAAATTGTCCTCCGTCTAGCTCAGGAGTTACTTTTTCAATGATAACGCGGTTTTTTCCAGCAATTTCAGCGAGATTCATCATAGGTTTATTTGGTTTTACGCCCTAAACCTAAAAAAATACCCCGACGTGAACAAGCGTCGGGGTAGGGATTTATTATTTCTTGACTCAAAAACCAATCCGTTGTCGTTCGGCGGGAACTTGCGTACGTTCGCGTAGCAAATCTATGACGATTCTTCCTGCCAGCTTCTCTTTTAATAGCTGATTTTCAAGGCGTAGCTTTTCATTCTCCATTTTCAGTTTTTCGAGCTCTAACTGTTGAATTTGAGAAGTAATAACATCCTCTTCGCCCATTAAATGCCCCAATGAAGTCGAAAATACATGGGCAATACTTTGGAGCCGCGAAAGGGTCAAATCGGTTTTACCTCGTTCAATATCTCCATAGGCTGTGGTAGAGATACCGAGCATATCGGCCACATTTTCTTGCGAAAAGCCTTTTTCGAGGCGAAGGAGTCGGATTTTTTCAGCAATCGTTTTCATCATGCTATAAAAACGACGAAAGCTTCGCGAAGGTTCGCAAAGCTTTCATTTGTTGTACTCGTTTGTTGCGGCGAAAATTATTTCGCAGCTGAAGTATCAGCAGCAGCAGTAGTATCAACAGCAGCAGTAGTATCAACTGCAGCAGTAGTGTCAACTGCAGCAGCAGCTGTAGTGTCAGTAGTAGCAGCTTCTTCAGTTTTACCGCCACAAGCTGCTAGAGTCATCATACCAGCAACAAATAAGAATGCAAATGCCTTTTTCATTTTTTGTGATGTTTTTAAGGTTTCCGTTACAAAGGTAAATACATTTTTAATATTTGCAATGGTTTCCTTAAAAAAAAATTAAAAAATTATTAAAGTTCAAATTAATTCCTTGAAAAATACAATTTTTTAAGGTTTTCTCTTTTTAAAACAAGTAAAAAAGGAGCAAAAGTCACTAGTAATTCCCCTTAACTTTTTGATTATGTGCTAGTTTAATCAGTTTCATTTTTATTGTTTTATCAAAAATTTTTCATTGATTAAGCTCAAAGAAACAGCTTTACTTTTTGATTCAACTGGGGTTTTACGTATAATTGCTACTATACATCGCCAACCTTTTCAACGATGTTAAAGAGACGACGTTGATACTTTATTCACTTTTTCTATGAGAAGAACCTTGGTTATAGGTGACATACACGGTGGTTTGCGTGCGTTACAGCAAGTGATGCAGCGGGCTACTGTCACGACCGAGGATACGCTCATTTTTTTGGGCGATCATGTCGATGGCTGGAGCGAATCGGCCCAAGTCATTGATTTTTTGATGAAGCTTTCGTCAAAACAACCCTGTATTTTTATCAAAGGAAACCACGATTTATGGTGTGAGGGCTGGCTTGAAATGGGACTTGCCCCGCACCACTGGTTGCTGCACGGAGGAAGTAGCACGGCCAAAAGTTATCAACGCTACAACATTGAGGCCAAGCTGGCTCATTTGGCTTTTTTTAGTCAGATGAAATATTACTACATTGATTCTCAAAACCGTTTGTTTGTACACGGCGGCTTTACGTCGGTTTACGGCCCCGAACAAGAGGAGGATGAAACCATTTGCTGCTGGGATCGTACCTTGTGGGAAACCGCAGTTAGTATGGATAAAAACCTGTCTTCAACGCTTTACCCTAAGCGTTTTAAGCGCTTCAAAGAAATTTTCATTGGCCATACGCCAACCCTCAATTACCACACTGATTTGCCCATGCACCGTGCCAACATTTGGAATATTGATACCGGCGCTGCTTTTCACGGAAAACTCACATTAATGGATGCAACCACTAAAGAACACTGGCAAAGCGACATCGTCCAAAACCTCTACCCTGGCGAAGAAGGAAGGGGGAAGAAGTGAGTTTTTAAGTTTTCTGTTTGGAGGTTTACAGTTTGGGGTTTGGAGGTTTACTGTTTGAGGTTGCAGGTTTACAGTTTGGGGTTGGAGGTTTACTGTTTGAGGTTTGAAGGTTTGGGGTTGGAGGTTTGAAGGTTTCATTTTTGGAAAACAAAAAACCCAAAACAAGAAACAGGAAACAGTAAACCCAAAACAAGAAACAGGAAACCCAAAACAAGAAACAGGAAACCCAAAACCCAAAACAAGAAACAGGAAACCCAAAACAGGAAACAGTAAACCCAAAACAGGAAACAGAAAAACTAACGCATCAACTCCCGAAGTACATCCAACGACTTAATTTCTCCAAGCCCTTCCAGGTGGACTTTATAGAAAAAAATAAGGGCGTCCAGCAATTTGCTGCGTTGAAGTCGGTCTAAATGGACTCTGGCTTCGTAAGGCAAATGTATAAACACTTGTACTGCCTCTCGCATTTCGGGTTCGAGGGTATATGGATATAAATTCTCGGCCAGCTGCTCCTCAATTTCCTTGACCGTTTCGGGCCCAAAACCTAGAAAAAACGCAAATTTTGCCAAAAACTGAAGGTGAAAATTTTCGTATCCCGTTGTCGTTTCTTCCAAATATGTGATGGATTCGGTAAGAAATTCAAACAAAGGAGTATTAGTTTCTTCCTCTCTGAGTGTTTTAACCAAAAGTTCGGTGATAAAAAGCGCAATGCTCGATTTTACAAAATCAAACGGGAGACTTTTAAAAGGCAAACTACATTTAATTTCGGATAGACGATGGATGGTTTGTTCTTTACTCTTGTGGTACACCACTAAGTCGAGCAAAGTCAGTGGCTGAAACAACGCAATTCGGTTGGTTTTGGACTTGGCCGACCTTACACCGTTCACGATATAGCTCTGAATACCAAACTCTTCCGTGTAGATTTTGGCAATAATCGACGTTTCTCGGTAACGAAGGAAATTGAGGGCTATGCCACGGGTTTTGTGAATCATAAAGGAGATGATGGCGAATTGTAGGGCGTGTGTCGTAGGAATTTCAGTAATTTGCCGACCAAATTAGATGTCAAGTTTATGGAAAAATTGCTAGTAATTAAAATAGGCGGCAACGTCATTGATAATCCTGAAGCCCTCGACCGCTTTCTATCGTCGTTTGCGGGCTTGCCTCAACACAAAATATTGATCCACGGTGGCGGCAAAATCGCGACCCAAGTGGCCGAAAAGTTAGGCATCGAAACCTTGATGGTCGATGGCCGACGCATTACCGACGAAGCCATGCTGAACGTCGTCACGATGGTTTATGGAGGTTTGGTAAACAAAACCATCGTTGGAAAACTACAACAAAAAGACAGCAATGCGATTGGGCTCACGGGTGCCGATGCGGCCGTTATCAAGGCCCGTAAACGCCCCGTAAAAGAAATCGACTACGGGTTTGTAGGCGACGTCGAGGCAGTGAATAGCAACCAACTTTCCGCCTTTCTCCGTGGTGGTCTTGTGCCTATCATTGCCCCTTTGACCTTCGACCCTGCTTCGGGAAGTATGCTCAACACCAACGCCGATACCATGGCATCGTCGGTGGCAGTAGCCTTAGCGACCCAGTTTGAAGTAAACTTAGTGTATTGTTTTGAGAAAAAAGGGGTCTTGTCTGACCCTACCAACGATGACGCAGTCATACCTCAAATTGCCCCAAGTTCCTACCAAGCTTACAAAGCCGAAGGGGTAATTAATAAAGGGATGATTCCCAAACTTGACAATGCCTTCGCCGCACTCCAAAATGGCGTAGCCAAAGTAACAATTTGTCATGCCGACCAGCTTGCTACGGCCGTCAATGATGGCACTGCAGGCACCCAGCTCATCAACGAATAAAAAGTAAATATTTCTAACAACCATACTATTTTTTTATGACTGCCGAACAAAATCTCGCAAAACTTGGAATCACTTTACCACCTCCACCAGCCAAAGGGGGTGTTTACACACCTGTCGTTGTCACAGGAAATTTAGCGTACATCTCTGGACACATCTCCTTGGAACTTGACGGTAGTCTGATTGCGGGAAAAGTTGGCAGAGACTTAACCGCCGACGAAGCCAAAGAAGCCGCTCGTAAAACGGGTTATTTACTTCTTTCGACGCTTCGTTCGCAGTTTGGTAGCCTCGATAAAATCAACAAAGTAGTAAAAATATTGGGCATGATTAACGCCATTCCTGAGTTTGAGCAGCACGCTTACGTCATGAACGGTTGCAGCGAGCTATTTGCCGAAATTTGGGGAGATGAGCGTGGCGTAGGCGCACGCAGTGCCGTAGGCATGGGTTCATTGCCACGTATGGCCGCCATCGAAATTGAAGTAATTTTTGAATTGGCTGATTAAAAGCATGAGAGAGGTTGCTCACAACCGAGCCGTGTCAGGGCTGTGTTCGAGGTTGCTTACAACCGAGCCGTGTCAGGGGTTGCTCACAACCCCGCCCGCCGAGTATGAGTCTCTGGGGTAAGGTGTTAGACCCCTCCTTCGTCGGGGTGACAAAGTACATTGGGGTGACAAAATACCTCGCGATGACAAAATGGGAAACTCCCCAAACAAAAAGCCCTCCGAAAGCATCAAAACTCTCGGAGGGCTTTTGTTTCGCTCAAACGGTAGATTGTGAGCAACCTACCTCATATATGTTCACTACAGCTCAGCGACGTTGAATCGTACTTGAATACCACCAGAAGTAACGGAACGGCGATACGAGTTAAGTACGTAAGGATTGTTGAACGTACGGTCGAAATAAAACTGTAAGCTCCACAATTTGCTCACTGTATAATTCAACTGTGGGCGCAATTGGAAGTTATAATTCCCTTGCGTAGCCGTTGGAGGTTCCTCAAAACGACGCTGAATAGCGCGCGTATCCCTGATGGTAAAGCTACAGCGGAACTGCAAGTCATTTTTCAACTTCTTAAACTCACCATTGATACGGAACGGAATTCGTACGTTGTTGCGCGTGAAACCAATCGTTGCCGTTATGTCACGGTTAAACAACTCTGCCACTTGTGAGTTCGACAAATTGAGCGCCACGTTGCGGTCTTGGTTGTAGCTAAACTGCATGTCAATCTTATTCTGCGTACGGGCACGAATCCCAATCAAAGGCGCAAATTTCTCCGATAGTGAAATCGTACTCATCACAAACACAGGGATGGCTTGGCCATTATCTCCTGGCAATATCGCTAACGGATAGTTCATCACGGCAAGGTTGACATACATCGACTGATAGTCAAGCGATGAAGTAAAGTTCCCCACGCTGTAGGTTGATTGATAGCTATGCTCCAAGGTAAATGAGCTAAATATCTTTTTGAAAGCACCCAGCTGCGACAACCCGTTGTAGTCCACCCGCCAGTTTGGCATTGGGAAGCCTAGGAATGGATTGGTGCGTACTTTTGAGGGGTCTTTCTTCGGATCTTTACCGTTGTAAGCCGCAAAAAACGCCGCAATCAGTACATCTTGTGAATTAACATTGTACTCACCCAATGTAGCATTAGGGTTATCACGCAGGCGTTTTTCCGTCAAAATTTGCACAAAATCTTCGCGATAGGCTTTGAAGCGGTCGAAAATAGGCGACGTATTATCGTCATTAATTTTGGCAAAAGCCGTTCGGAACGACATAAATGACATTTGGAAATTACCGTTACGAATCGGGCTTTGGACTTCGTAAGGCCCACCTGGGGTAGAGGGTCGGTAAAATTCTCGATAGTCATCCCCTCGCGTTAAAGTCGCCGAAATCTGAACCCTGAAATCTTTGAACGGTTCCAAACGAGTGTTCATTCGGAACGTCCGATTGAGCGTTTGCATAAACGGCAAGTTGAGCATCGTACTTTTTGTCAACCAACCTTTATCGGCAGCTTGTCGGTGGAAATTGCGGTCTTGACTTCCCAATACAAAAGGTAATCCAGGGGCATTCATGGCCGCGTCTAGCCCAAATCTGTTAGGATCATCGGGCAAAAACCCTGGTAGGGTGGTCGTCTCTTGGCGCGAATAATCCACGTCGATACCACGTACCGTCATCAACAAGCGGGTGATATTTTTCAGCAATTTACTCGGTTCACGATTTATTTCTTCATCATCCCCTGGGCTACGCGCAAAGTTTTTCCTTTTGGGCGACGGCGTATTGGCAAAACGTAAGTAGCGGAGTTTGTTGTACAACATCACAAAATCCACTTTACCACGAATGCTTCGATCTAAGCTATTCCGAATGGTGTTTCCGTAAAAAATCCCCAGCGTATCGCTAATCCCGAGTGAATTGGCTTGGTATTGATAACCAATGTTGTGGCTATAATCTGCCGTCATCCAGTCGAGCAACGGGATTTTATCCAACGGCAAGCGGTACGTTAGCCGTAGTTTTTGGTCAAAGTTTTTAGTCCGTCCAAATCGACGTAAGTTGTTCCAAATCGAATCTTGCTTTGCTCGCGTGTCAATGTCACCTTGAGGCTCGTCCACCACGGCATTGGCCAACGCACTGTAAGACAACATGATGCTTTTGGTCAAATTCCACGACACATCATACGAGCGGTTGAATAAGAAGTATTTTTCGTACAACGGAGACTGCCCCAACGAAGTCAAATCGCCCGTTCGGTACAGTGTACGAACAAAACTACGATCGGCGTCAAAACGCACCGCCACCTGGGTTGGCAACAACGAAAGATTGAACTCTTTCAACAACTCTAAATAAGGACGTTCGAGGCTTTTTACAGTCTTAAACGGCGCCCAAGGCTTTTGCGGGAAGCTGTATTGGTACACGATACCTCCACGGTATTGGCGTTGGGTATAGTCTGCCAGCAAACTGCTACGACGCGTCTGCTCGTTGAAAGCATACGTAAACGAGAAGTTTTCAATGTCCCAGAGATGTCGTTTGGCATTCGGACCAACCTTTGTCTTTCGAACGTTTGAGAAGTTGATACCCCGTCGTTCCATTTTTTCAACTGCCGAATTTTCTAGCTGCATCCTTCGGGCATCATTTTCGGCATAATTGGCCAACGAAGTCGCGAGAGGTGTATCAGGGTCGTAGGGATTAAAATGAGGACGCACTTCACGCAGGTCGTAGTTGACATAAACAGGAATTTTGAAGCCCCATTGTTGTGGTAAAAACTTATCCAACGCCAACGCCGACGACAAGCTAAATTCCGTGGTATTGTCACGAGAGCGGTCGGCGAGTTTTTGCTGAACCCCACCAAAACCAAAAGTTGTCCATTTCCCAGCTACTTGGATTGTACCCAAATCTGCCAATTTAATATCAGCCCTAGCGATAGCCGCTGTCCCCGATTGGTTTTCAAACCCTTGCACGTGCAGTTCATTCACCCAAATACAAAAACTTTTGGCTTGTTGGTCATCCGAACGCGGATTCCGTAAACCAATCATGGTCACCATGATATTACTCAAATCGGGCCGTCCCACCACCGTAATTCGATAGATTCGTCCCAAAGCATCGGTTTTGGTAATGGTATAAGGCACTGTCAGCGAAGGGGCTGTTTGTCGATCGCGCTCTTGTTTGGCTTCGATAAGCCATTGCATTTCGATGTCAATCTCGTTTTGCTCAGGCCATACTTGCTCTGGAATGTCGGTATTCGGACGAGTTGCGCGTAATTTCGTTACTTCAACTTCATAATAATGCTCCGTCACATCCGTTCCCAAACGCAAGAAAGCCGACACTTGCCCGTCTTCGTCTTGATCGTTGTGCATGTGAACAAACATTTTCAACCGCTCACGGAAAAGCATGTTTTGGCTTGTCACGTTCTTAAACGCCGCACGAGAATCGCCATCACGAAGGTTGGTCACGCACAAGCTCATAGCTTGTTCGTTCAATGGGCGTTGGTTTGGCGTAGTATAATCGACGTCGCGCTGCCAACCTGGAGGCACAGCATAGATTTGTTTCTTCGTATCTGAGCCTGCTACTACCTTCGAGCTGTTTTCTTCAGCACTTACTGTCGCAATCTTAAATTGAGCATCGTAAGGCTCAGGCACTTCTTGCAAGCCTTTGGCATTGAGATCGCCTGTATATTTACGGTATTGTGTCGCCACCATTTGGAGTTGAGCAAAACGAAGTACCACAGGATTGTCCCAATCTGTCATATACATTCGAATAAACCGAATGGATTTAAACCCGTTGATATTACCCACCTTGCGCGTAAACTCACGTACAGGAATACGGAACAAATACCAGTTAACGTTGTCTCCTGCCCCGTTGGAAGCTGTCACTTTATCGACGATATAAGGTTTCCCAACGTCGAGTTGGCCAGGTTTCAGATCAACCTCGTACTCATAATACGCTTCTTGGTCGTTGATGGTATTATCGGTGTTGAGGTCTTCTCCATCGGGCAAGTTAGTGGCCGCTTCTGTAATCGCGTTGGTACGTTCAAACTCAGGGGTATTATTTTCCGTCCCCATGTAGTTTTTATAACGCTCTACAATTTTTTTATTGGCGCTATCGGCTTTAGCACTAAAATAAAACTCAAAGTCGTCACCAGAGGGGTCAGCCTCAATTCTTTGACGGGCTTCTGACTTTAGATTAGCGGGTAAACTTTGAAGATAATTATTAAAGAAGGTACTTTCTTCGGCGTTATTCAAACCATCTAGCCCAATATCTTGCTTTTCGCGTGCACCAGACTGGTTGGTAAAAGCATTAATGATAAACTGTTGACGTGTGCTGTATCCCCAAGGAGTCTGAGCTACCGTTGCAGTGGGTTGAGTTGCCGTAGGAGTCGTTGTTTTTTCTCCAACAGGTAATCCGTTCTCGAAGTCGTAACGTCCGTTTTTCATCACGTCTTCCGAAATCTCTCCCAAGTTAAAAAACAGCTTTCCTCCAGTTACGTTATTTTTGTTAACAAATCCATCTTTCACAACACCATTTACCCCTTCTTTGAATGGATCCATCATCCAAAATTCTAAGATTTCGACGTTGGCATTGTCAAAGTCCACATCCGATCCAATGGCACGGGTAATAGCCCCAAAGTTTTTACGAGGATTGCGCAAGCGCCCGTCAGGATCAAGGTCTGGGTTATAGTTGTACTGCCCACGCTCACTCGGAAAGTATGCTACGTCGAGAATATTTTCTGGCAAATTCACCAAATACAAGCCCCGTCCTGTGAAGATTTCTTGCGGTGTAAACAAGCGCTCATAAACGTTGTTAAAATCTTCTTGAACAATATTAGGACGCTGCGGAAGGCCAATCTGGGCGTTGGGAGAAAACGAAATATCAATGGAATAGGCCGATATTTTTGCCCGATTGTACCCGTATTCCAATGGGTTAGACAATGTCCCTTGCGGGAAGTTTTGCGGTGTGCCCCCCATCCGCCAACGAGTAGGCTGACGGGTCAGGTCATACTGAGTCCGTGCCGATTCAAAGTCATCGACCACTATTCGGTTTCGTACCTGTGGGTGCAAGCCTGCAAATGACTGTGCGACTTCGCCCTGAAACTGAATACTCGACATTTCTTTGGTCTGAATCAACGGAAGTTTATCCAGCAATTTTGTTAAGAACGGCGCATCTTTGCGGTAGGTAAAATCAAACCCAACGATGCTGTTACTTACAGGGTCGTTACCCAAAGCAGCACGCGTCAAAAACCCTGCGGGCGTTTCGCGTAGGCGCATGGCCGTCATCCCTACTTGCACATAGCGATTGATGGTGTAGTTGAGGCGTGTTCCTAATAAGGTACGAATCTGGTTTTGGAACAAATCGGGCTGTTCGTAGCATACTTCAATATCACGACCCGAATTAATTACACTTTCGTTCATAATCCGCACGGCAGACTGTCCTTCGACCATGTAATCTACGCCTGGGGTAAGCTGAACGCCACCCGCCCGTACAATCACCGATTTTTCGGATACCCCGAATGGCAACGGCACCGTTGCGCCTCCCATCGAACCTTGGTACGAGCCTTTCAAGAAATACTTATTTTTTTCCGTAATCTGTTGTGCATCAATCTGGGTAGAGCGATACAACTCGTTGAAAACGTACTTATTGGCAAGAACTTCATCACCCGTAAATTGCTTGGCTAAATTTGACCCAAACGGCTCCAATACAGGGAAAATAATCCGTCCGTAACGGCTATCAACGGTTGTTCCATCAATGAAGTCAAAGTTTCCGTCACCAATAGGCTTGCGGTTATTGTCCAAAACGGGGTCGTTGAGCGGGTTCAACTTATCGAGCCCCATCACGCGTAGCAGCGGGATATTGGCAATTGGCCCTTCCTGTAGGTTAGGAATATCCATCCCTGTTATATCATCCTTATAAATGACCCGAAGTTGGAAATTCTGTTTTCCCAATTGTGTGGTATTGAGTGAATAAATGTTTTTCATCATCAAATTCCACATGGGGTGATTGGTATTGTTACGAATCGTCGATGATTTTAACAATTTTAACACCAATACTTGGTCTTCGGGACGAGCTTGGTAATCTTCGGTCAGCTCCCCTACTTTATATTTTTGCCCGTTAAGGGTATATTCATAAGCAACGGCCAAGATTTCATCGTTCCGAAGGGGAGTCAAAAGCGACATATATCCCAACTCAGGATGAAATTTAAACTCCCGCTCACTCAAACGCCGCGCTCCTCGCAACACATCATAATCATCACCACGGCGAAGGTTGTACGACTGCTCCATGGCCGTACTTGTTTGGTCGGCTTGGCGTACGTTGGCATCCGTCGTAATTTTTTGGTACAACCCGTTCGATTTGTTATCCAACGGGCGAGTTGCGGCAATCGGTTGAACGTTCGGGTTGGCTGTATTAAACGGCTTAGGTTCTCCCAAGTCGGACAAACCGACAAGATTTCGTAGGGTCTCTGTGTTGTTGGTACGGTTGGTTACATATACTTCCAAACGCGTAACTGTCACTCCCGACATAATCATCGGCAAGTTACCCAACCAACGTTCGTAGTTCTCGCGAAAATATTGTCCTAAGAAAAAGTGGCGGTTTTCGTCGTAAGCATCTGCCCGAATCTCAAACTGACGGTTTTGGGCTCCTCCCCGCAGCGTGATACACTGCTGACGAGAGCGTTGTTGCGAAGCCACGACCGTCGCAGTCAAACGTCCAAAACGAAGGTCAACTTTTGCTCCAAACAAATTCTGTACCCCAGGAATCAACTGAGAAGGGATTTGCCAGTTGACATTCCCCGCCTGAATACCTTGAATAATACTTTCGTTTTCGGGGATATAATCAAGCGGCCCAGTTCCCATTTGACCGACACCCACCCCTTGTTGATTGAGTCCATTCTGCACACCTTGTCCCAAACCCGCCCCGTTGGGCATGTTAGGAACATTGGGCAAGTTTTGGTTCACTTTCCCTGGGCGGTAGTCGAGTTTTAGCTGATTTTCAAAATTGAAACTCGACTTGGTATCGAAGTTGGTCAACAAGCCCAATTTATCGCCAATCTTCCCATTGAAGTTGACGTTGATTTGTTCGTTAAAAATAAAGTTAGTAGCCCGACGCTGACGAATCGGAATCAGCGGGTTGTCGGTTTCTTGGTGCATGACGCCAAAATCCAACAACACAAAGCCGTTGGGTTTAAAGTCAATACCATTGCTCCCAAAGATTCGGTCGAACCCTGGAGGCAAATCCAATTTAGGCAATAGCCCCTTGGCTCCCAACGCCCCTTTTCCGTCTTGCTTCGATGAATAATCGCGCCAGAGGTAGTTAAAAACGCGGCGATCTTGCAACTTCTGAAAATCCTCGTAAGTCATACTCAGAGGATTACGGTAGTTGAGTGGCGGCGCTTTAGGATCACCTATGCGCTCATAGACCGACATTCGTCGGTTGGTGTCTAATCGAAACTCATTGGTGAGGCTTTTAGGCTCACGTAAAAAAAGTGAGGAACGAGGAGGAACATAATTGAAACGATTGCTTGGGCGATCGTCCCAACGAGAGTACAGGAATCGCCGACTTTGACGGTTCTCGCGGCTGGTGTCTTGAACGGCCGTTCTCCGACTTTGGTTAGAAGTCTGAGCTTCAGCAGATTCGGCACCCAGCCACAAGGCGGTTGACAAACTGGCGATAGCGTACGATTTAACAGAACTAAAATAGAATTTTTGTGTAATAATGCCCACGATGCTTCAACGGTCTTACGTACTCAAAAGCTTAACGGCCAAAACCTTGCCAATCGTCTTCGAGTAAACGGATATTTTTAAGAAAGCGGGCTAAAGATAGGGATAACTGTCGAAAAAAGTAAATTCCTGCTAAAATGCCCTAGGTGATAGAATGATTTGGGGGCAGCTTTTATTGTATTATTTCTCCCCAAACAAACATATCTTTGTGAAAGTAAGGAAAGAATAATTTAATGATTTTTTTACATTAAAATAGCTTATATTTTAAAATATTTTTTTATACTTCATTTATTTTTCCGATTTTTACACACGTTTTTCGGCGTTTCGCACTATTTTTATGCCATTGATCTGTTCCTATCACACATGAAATCATTGAATCGCAGACATTTTATTAAAACCACTTCAATGGCAGGCGCGGGAGTTTTAATGGCTCCCGCTGTTTTTGCGAACTCCTTCCCGACGGTTCGTGTACCAGCTGCCCAGCGTAAGTTCAACAGTTCGACGATTGAGGCGACCATTAGTCGCATGAAAAACGTCATCAAAGACCCCGAATTGGCATGGCTCTTTGAAAACTGCTTTCCTAACACGCTCGACACCACCGTTCATCATAAAATAAAAGACGGCCGCCCCGACACGTTTGTCATTACGGGCGATATTCATGCCATGTGGCTGCGCGACAGCACCGCTCAGGTATGGCCTTATTTGCCGTTAATCAAGCAAGATGAGTCATTGAAAAAACTCATTGCGGGGGTAGTCAATCGCCAAACAGAGTGCATTTTGATTGATCCTTATGCGAATGCGTTTAACGACGGCCCTGGGCATAGCGAATGGTTGAAAGACCATACCGATATGAAGCCCGAGTTGCACGAACGTAAGTGGGAGTTAGATTCGCTTTGTTATACGGTTCGGTTGGCGTATCACTATTGGAAAACCGCCCAAGACACGAGTGTTTTTGACGACAAATGGCTCAAAGCCGCTCAGCTTATCATTGCGACTTGCCGCGAACAACAGCGTTTGAAAGGGCGAGGCCGCTACAGTTTTGGACGTACGACTTCTTGGTCAACGGATACCGTCCCAGGCAATGGTTACGGCAACAACACCAAACCCAACGGACTCATTCACAGCATTTTCAGACCATCAGATGACGCTACGCTGTACCCGTTTTTGATTCCCTCAAATCTGTTTGCTGTCGTTTCTTTCCGCCAAATGGGTGAAATTGCTGAGACTGTTTATAAAAATGCTGCGTTTGCCCAAGAATGCCGTGCGTTTGCCAATGAAGTCGAACAGGCCATCAAAAAATACGCTATTATCAACCACCCAACCTTCGGGCCAATGTACGCGATGGAAGTGGATGGGTTTGGCAACTGCCTTTTCCAAGACGATGCCAACGTTCCCAACTTGCTCGGTTTGCCTTACTTGGGCGCTGTAAACGCCAATGATAAGATTTACCAAAATACGCGGCGGTTTATATTGAGTGATTCCAACCCTTATTTCTTCCGTGGAAAAGCGGCCGAAGGTATCGGTAGCCCACACACGCTGGTGAATCAGATTTGGCCGATGAGTATTATCATGCGGGCCATGACCTCTACCAACGACCAAGAAATAGCTGCCCAGCTTCGGTTCTTAAAATCGACCCACGCAGGAACGGGCTTCATGCACGAGTCATTTGATAAAGACGACGCCTCGAAGTTTACCCGTAAATGGTTTGCGTGGGCCAATACCCTTTTTGGTGAGTTGCTACTCAAGATTGAGCGCGAGCGTCCACATTTACTTAGCTAGTCATTTATGTACTTACTGCCTAACTTATAAACTACCCATCTCTCAAGCCTCCTCTGGGGGCTTGGGGTTTTTATGCCGTATGAAAAAAACACTTTTATCCGTCGGAATTTCTTTGTTGAGCCTCGCTACTTTGGCCCAACAACACTCAGAACAAAACCACAGCAAATACGTGGTTCCGTCTGACCCGAAAGTCAGAGAGAAACTAGGTCAGTGGCAAAACGTAAAGTTTGGCTTACTCATGCACTGGGGTACATACAGCCAATGGGGCATCGTTGAGAGCTGGAGCTTATGTCCCGAAGATGAAGGATGGTGCGAGCGCCGGGGGCCGTACAAAGACAATTGGTACGAGTACAAAAAAGCATACGAACGACTCCAGTACACGTTCAATCCTACCCAATTTGCTCCTGAAAAATGGGCGACTGCCGCCAAAAATGCGGGGATGAAGTACGTGGTTTTTACCACCAAACACCACGATGGATTCTGTATGTTTGACTCTAAATACACGGATTATAAAATCACCAAATCGCCGTTTTCTTCCAATCCTCGCAGTAACGTAGCAAAAGAAATCTTTGGTGCCTTTCGCAATGAGGGCTTTATGGTAGGTGCTTACTTCTCAAAACCCGACTGGCATACCGATGATTATTGGTGGTCGTATTTCCCGCCTAAAGACCGTAACCCATCGTATCACCCTAAAAAGTATCCTCAGAAATGGGAAAGCTTTAAGAAGTTTACCTACAACCAGATTGAGGAGTTGATGAGTGACTACGGAAAGGTTGACATTCTTTGGCTCGATGGCGGTTGGGTTCGTCCGTTTAGCACCATTGACACGACCATTTCGTGGCAAAAAACCATACCTTTTGACCAAGATATCGACATGGCCAAAATCGCTAAGCGTGGCCGTGAATTACAGCCTGGCCTTCTGGTCGTGGATAGAACCGTATCAGGTGAGTTTGAAAACTACGTAACGCCTGAGCACCAAATCCCTGACAGCTATATGCCTATTCCGTGGGAAACCTGCATGACCATGGGCGACTCTTGGAGCTATGTACCAAAGGAAAATTACAAATCAGCGCGAAAGTTAATTCACATTTTGGCGGATATTGTTTCAAAAAATGGCAATTTGCTACTCAATATCGCTCCTAGCCCAGAAGGTGATTTTGACGCCGAAGCGTACCAGCGTTTGGAAGAAATTGGCAAATGGATAAAGATAAACGGAGAAGCGATTTACGAAACACGCGGCGACAATGTAGTTGGCAAACAAGGTAAGTTTGTGTTTACGCACAAAGGAGATAATGTAACATACGCCATTTACTGCGCCGACGAAAAAGAAAGCTTTCCGCTGTCGTTTGACCTTGAAAAAATAAACTTGACCAAAACCTCTAAAATCAACCTTTTAGGGCTTCCTGATAATTTGAAATGGGTGCAAAAAGAGGGAAAAATTACGGTTCAAATTCCCCAAAAATTAGCCCAAAAAGTACCTAATAACTATGCTTGGGTACTAAAGATTACGAAGTAAGTAAACAAGCAAATCCAAACCTTATGGGTTTCAAAAACCTGTAAGGTTTAAAGGTTTAAACCCCAATCAACCTAAAAACCATGAGTACAAGAAGAAACTTTCTCCGTTGGTCAGCATTAAGTATGCCCCTTTTATCAATGGGAAAATTATTTGCTAAATCATCGCCTTCAGTCGTTACCAAACCCATCGTCGTTTCGACTTGGGACAGCGGTTTACCTGTGAATGCAGTCGCCTGGAAAGTCTTAAAACAACCCAACAGCCGCGCCCTTGATGCAGTTGAAGCAGGTGCTCGTTCGATTGAAGATACCATCAATTGCTGCGTTGGCTTGGGCGGCAACCCCGACCGCGAAGGCAAAGTTACACTCGACGCCAGCATCATGGACGACAAGTTTAACTGCGGGTCAGTAATGGCATTGGAGCAAATAAAACACCCGATTTCGGTAGCTCGCAAAGTGATGGAAACGACTCCCCACGTTCAGCTTGTAGGCGACGGAGCGCTTCAGTTTGCCCTTGAAAGTGGTTTTCAGAAAGAATCAGGAAAACTGTCGGCCGACGCCGAAAAGACCTACAAACAGTGGCTTAAAAAATCGGAATATAAGCCTGTTATCAACATCGAACAGCAACAGGGCAAAGGACAAAAAACCAAAGCTGGACACGGGCCTTTTGCGCCTAATTTCTTCGACGATGGTAGCTTTAACCACGACACTATGGGGACGATTGCGATGGACGCCACGGGCAACCTGTCGGGAGCTTGTACGACCAGCGGTATGGGTTTCAAAATGCGGGGTCGCGTGGGGGATTCGCCCATTATCGGTGCGGGGCTGTACGTGGACAATGAAGTAGGCGCTGCTACAGGTTCTGGTCAAGGTGAAGAAGTGCTCCGCGTGGCGGGGGCTTTTTTGATTGTTGAAATGATGCGCCAGGGCAAAAGCCCCGAAGACGCCTGTAAAATTGCGGTAGAACGCATCGTCAAAATTAACCCCACCAAAGCCAAAGATTTTCAGGTAGGTTTTATTGCAATCAATAAACAAGGCGAATACGGCGCTTACTCTCTCCATCACGGATTCAGCTACGCCGTTACCCTCGCCGACGATGGGGGCAAGGTATTTATGGCCAAGAGCCATTTTCCAAAAGCTTAATCAAACCCCAAAAGCCGTCGCTCGTGTTGCATGAATGGCGGCTTATTTTTAACTCCATCTGTGTGCCTCTTTCTGCCCTACCTCTGTGCGCATTTGTGAGGGATAGCTTTCCACACAGAAACCCACAGATAGAATCTCACAGAAAAAGCACAGAGTTTTTCTGTTTCTTCGATGAAAAAAATATTCATTTTCTCTCTTTTTCTTACTCAATTTACATTCGCCCAATACCAACCCAACTGGCAAAGCCTCGACCAACGCCCTACGCCTGCTTGGTTTGAAGATGCCAAATTTGGGATATTTATTCACTGGGGCGTCTTTTCTGTTCCTGCGTGGGCGACAAAATCCAATGCTGATGGTTTTGGAAGCGGTTACTCAGAATGGTACTGGCAACGGCTTTTTGCGCCTAACCTCAAAATTCATCCTGAGTTTGTGGAGTTTCACAAAAAAAACTACGGCACTCGAACGTACCAAGATTTTGCCCAAGACTTTAAAGCGGAACTATTTAGTCCCGACGACTGGGCGAAGATGTTTGAGCAAGCAGGTGCTAGATACGTAGTGCTTACCTCCAAACACCACGAAGGTTTTACAATGTGGCCTAGCCCACAGTCGTGGAACTGGAACGCCGTCGATGTGGGGCCTCACCGTGATTTGGCGGGCGATTTGGCCAAGTCGGTCAAAGCCCGTAATCTTCGGATGGGATATTATTATTCACTGTACGAGTGGTTCAATCCTGTCTATAAGTCGAACGTCAATCAGTACGTCAACGAGCGCATGATTCCCCAAATGAAAGACCTTGTGTCGCGATACCAACCCGATATCTTATGGACCGACGGCGAGTGGGATCATCCTGCCAAGACGTGGCGTAGCGAGGAATTTTTGGCGTGGCTCTACAACGAATCTCCCGTTAAAAACAGCATCGTTGTCAACGACCGCTGGGGCAATGACACCAAGAGCCAACACGGGAGTTTTTACACTTCCGAATACGGGCACGGCGGAGCCGACAACAAAGAGGTAACGGGCTTTGTGCGCCCTTGGGAAGAATGCCGAGGTATGGGGGAATCGTTTGGGTACAACCGCAACGAAAATCTCGACAGTTATCAAACGGGCGAGCAACTCGTCCATCAACTCATTGATATTGTAGCCCGTGGTGGCAATTTATTGCTCAACATCGGCCCTACCGCCGACGGTCGCATTCCTGTGATTATGCAAGAACGGCTGCACGAAATAGGCCATTGGTTACGCGTCAACGGAGACGCCATTTACGGAACACGCAAATGGGAAAAAGCCCCGCCATACAACAAAGATTCGCAGGTTTATTTTACCCAAAAAGGCAGCACATTGTACGCGATTGCTCGTTCGTGGCAAAATGAAATTGTAATTTCTAACGTTCCCAAACCAACCAAAGTAAGCCTGCTTGGTTTCAAAGGAGAGGTAAAATTTAGCTACAAAAACAACGTTTTACGCATTCTCGCCCCTTCAGTCAATCCAAGTAACATTCCTTGTCAATACGCTTGGACGTTTGAAATAACGCCTTAATTACCAACCCAATAAAAAGCAAACGGCCTTCTATCTTTATAAAGCGTAGAAGGCCGTTTGCTTTTTACTGGGTTTGAACGGATAACAAATAACGATTAACTTGCACTTTAGCACTTAGAATGGATTACTGAATTTGGGATCGGAGGCAATACCTGTATCCGTAAGTGTTTTCATAAAAGCAACAAGCGCGTTTTTCTGGGCTTGCGTCAGGTTCAAACGGCGTGGCTGCCCATTTGGCCCGCGCAACTGCGGCGATAAATTAGCATGAGGTTTCACTTGGCTGTTGTAGTGTTCAACTACCTGCTCCAACGTCGCAAATCGCCCGTCGTGCATATACGGTGCCGACTTCTCAATGTCACGCAATGAAGGTACTTTGAAGAGGCCATTTTGTACGGCATTTTTGGTAATTGCCCCAACGCCATTGTCGGTCGAAACAACATCTAGCCCATTGTTACGGGCTCCTGCCGCCGTAAACGTCTCTGTCCCGTGACATGCACCACAGTTACCTGGCCCAAAAAACAATTGTTTCCCTTGGTTTTCTTCCGCCGAAAAGTTAGCAAAATTAACATTAGCAGGGTTTTGATTTACCGCTAAAGCTGCCCTGCCTATATCGTATTTGGTTCGGTACGACACCATCGAACGGATAAACTGTGCCAACGCCCTAACAACGCGAGCCGAGTCGATGGTCGGTGTGCCGTACGCATTTTGGAATAGACCTGGATAATAATTCAAGGTTCGGAGCTTTGCTACGGCACTTGGCATTGTCATACCCATTTCCACGGGGTGAACAATTGGCTGTGAAGCTTGGGCTTCGGCCGAGACCGAACGCTCATCCCAAAAAAAGCGCCCATTTGGGTAATAGCGCGCATTGATGAGCGACATGGAGTTGCGGGTAGTAAGCCCTCCTGCAAACCCTCGGCTAAAGCGCGCAGGGTCTGAAAAAGCATTGGCTTGTTGGTGACACGAAGCACAGGCGGTCGTATTATTTAAACTCAAACTTTTGTCATAAAAAAGCACTCGCCCGAGTGTAGCGCCGTGGTCGGTAATCTGATTATTGGGTGGCGTATTGTTTTGACCTGCCACTTGGGGCGTTGTGAGGTAGGCAGGCAGCACTTGAGCGGCGTAATTAAACGGCGTTGCGGGTAAAGTAGGGATCGCATCTACTCTGGCATTCTGCCCCCCCATACCCGCAGAAACGGCTTCGGTAGATACATTTTCTTGTTGGCAAGCAACCGTTAATCCAAAAACGGCAGCAGTGACTAGGGTTCCGAGCGCATTTGTTTTCATAGATAGAAGTCTAGTTTGAGGTAAACACTGCTTCTTTAGATGTATCTTCTGCTAAAAACTTGCGGCCGTTTTTATTTTTTTTGCAAAAAATATGAAAGACTCATTTTTACAGATAAAAAAAGCGCCTTCCCAAGTCGTTTGGAAAGGCGCTTTGTTGGCGATAACTCACGCTTACCTATTTTTAGTCAACAAAATCACGCACTTTGGGGCGCAAGAACAGAAGCTGCACTACTACTACCGCCAAAACGACTCCCGCTAACAGTGCAAAATCTCCTGCCAAGCCCCCCGAATCAGTCGATTTTCCCAACCACTCGGTGATAAGCGCGCCCGCCATGATTCCCATCATATTCATAAAACCATAGCCCGTAGCACGGTATTTTGGCGAAACGAATTGACATAAAATTGGCATATTGTTTCCATCAAACATTCCAAAGCCTAGACCAAAACACATACCTGCCGCAATCGCATGAGTAATGGTTGTGCCATACGCAATAAGTAACAACGCAGGGATGGTCAACACCAAACCAATGATACTTGTATAAATGCGTCCCCGCAGATGCTTTTGCACCCAACGGTCGGATAAATATCCCCCAATGATGACACCAATCAACGACGATAGGGAAGTAGTTATCGTGGAAAGTGGGCCAGCCTGCCCCATTTCAATGTTTAACTTATCGGCAAAGAGTGTAGGCAGCCAGTTTTTCACCGCCCATCCTGGTAAACTTGGCACCGAGAAGAGAAGCAAAATCAGCCAGAAAGCAGGGTTTCCAAGCAATACACCAAGACCTTTGAGCAGCGGGACTTTTTCCTGGTTTTTGAGACTTGCCGTTTCTTCGATTAGTTCACTTTTATTTTTTTCTCGTAAAAAAACAATCAACACCACTGCATACGCCATCCCTATCATCCCAAACGACTGGAAAGCCGTATTCCACGAAAACTTGTCGGCGATGGTAGCACCAAATCCACCCAATGCTTGCCCCATATAGTTTCCCGAAAGGTGAACCCCAATCGCCATTGAACGGGTACGTGACGAGTGAAAATCTGCAATCATGGCCAAGCCTGTCGGCATGTAAAGCGCTTCGCTAATCCCCATCAAGGCCCGTAAAACGTACAATTGCGAAAAAGAAGTAGCGTAACCCATCGCAAATGTCACTCCCGACCAAACAAACAGACTTCCGACAATCAACCACTTACGATTCAATCGGTCCCCAATCATCCCTGCTACGGGGCTCATAAAAGCATATACCCATAGAAACACGGCCATCAATCGACCAAAATTAGTGGCTTGTTGAAGTTCGGCAATGTCGATTTGCATGGAAGGCCGCATGGTTGCCAACATTTGGCGATCCATGTAATTGAGTAATGCAACGACCCACAGCAGGCCGACCAAAATCCAAGGGTAACGGGAAGACTTCGTCATTGGTTGTAATAGAAAGGTTGAAGGTTAAAAGATGTTCGTTAAAAATATACGCGTCATCCCCTAGTAAATACTATTGAGTGCGTATTTTACTTTAAATTGCTACCGAAATTAAACCCTTACCTCATCCATTCATGCGTCTGTTCATCACATTTCTATTCAGTTTAAACGCCTTTCTTGCCTCTGCCCAAACGAAGTTGGTTTGGTGGAAACCTTCCGACAGTAATTTTCCCGTTATCGACGGCCAAGCGTGGTCTAGCGAAATGCGCGACACCATCCAACGTTTTCCACCGCGCGCCGAAGCCAACGTCCGCAAAGCTGTTTGGAACCTCTCGCGTAACAGCGCAGGGCTTTCGATTCGTTTTATAAGTAATGCTGACCAAATCGTCGTTCGCTACAAAGTGACAGGTGCTGTCAATATGCCCCACATGCCCTCCACGGGTGTAAGTGGAGTCGATTTGTACGGCATCGACAGCGACGGAAATTGGCAGTGGGCCAATGGCAAATACAGTTTCAAAGACACGGTTCAGTACGTTTTTGCACAGCTTCGCCCCAACGACAACTACCACAAGCTCGGCCGCGAGTATCGGCTGTTTTTGCCTTTGTACAACAGCGTTCGCAATCTGGAGATTGGCATCCCAGAAGGTAGTTTATTCAAAGTATTACCCCAACGCCTCGAAAAACCGATTGTGGTTTACGGAACGTCCATTGCCCAAGGCGCTTGCGCTACCCGCCCAGGCATGGCATGGACAAATATCCTGTCTCGAAAGCTTGACCGAACGGTCATAAATCTCGGGTTTTCGGGCAATGGCCGTTTGGAGAAAGAAGTCATCGACCTTATCAATGAGCTTGATGCCAAAGTCTTTATCTTGGATTGCTTGCCCAACTTGATTGTCCCCATCGTAGATCATAAAGAACTTCAAAAAAGAATCATAGAATCGGTAAAAGCCCTTCGCGCCAAACACCCCAATACCCCGATTTTGCTTACCGACCACGACGGTTATACCGAAGGTTATTTGATGCCTCATCGCCAGCCCTTGTTTGAGGACGCCAACAAAGACCTACGCGAAGCTTTGGCACAATTAGCCAACGAAAAAATTACGGGCGTGTATTCGTTGCCCATTTCCGACATCAACATCGACCACGAAGGAATGGTGGACGGGACGCACCCCAACGACATCGGGATGATGCGCTACGCCGAGGCGTATGAGAAAAAGCTGCGCGAAATCATGCAGGAGCCTGCTGGGACAATCAAAACGCAAATTCCCACCCGCCAAAACCGCGAACCAGGCAGCTACGTGTGGGAAGACCGCCATTATGATATGCTTCGTTTGAATCAAACTGACGCCCCTAAAGTGGTTTTGATTGGCAATTCGATTACCCATAATTGGGGTGGAAAACCGCTCAACAACCGCATTAAAGGAGCCGATTCGTGGCAGAAATACGTAGAACCCTACCAAGTGCGCAACTTTGGTTTTGGTTGGGACCGCGTCGAGAACGTACTATGGCGCGTCTATCACGATGAATTTGACGGAATTACGCCCGAAAAAATCATCATTAACATTGGCACTAACAACCTCCAGCTTAATACCGACGATGAGATTGTGCAAGGACTCCGTTTTTTAGTACAAGCCATTCAAGCTCGTCAGCCCCAAGCCAAAATTACGCTGTTGGGCATTTACCCTCGTCGCGAACAAGAGGCTCGCGTAGCCTCGCTCAACAAAGCCATCCAAGCCATGACCAAAGCCGAAAAAGTAGGCTTTTCGGACATTGGTAAAGGGTTTTTACAAAAAGATGGGAAAATCAATGAAAGCTTCTTTTCGGACGGGCTTCATCCCAACGCAGCAGGCTATGAAGAAGCTGGCAAACGCTTAGAGCAGGAGTTGTTGAAGAAGTAACATTTTATACCCCCATTTCACTAATGAAATCTTATTTTCTGATTGCTCTCTTGGGGAGTTTTATTCCACAAGTATGCGCACAAGATGTACCTATTTTGAAGCATTATGACCAAAATCACCTGTACCGAATCGCTCTTCCCCTCGGAGGCATTGGCACAGGAACGGTGTCTCTTTCGGGCAAAGGCGAACTCCTAGATTGGGAAATTATGAATCGACCCGCCAAAGGATTTAGTGGGGGACAGATGGGAAATGGAGTACCTTTTTTTTCTATTTTTATTAGAGAAACCAACGGTAAAACGCATACCAAAGGGCTAATGGGGCCACTCGACCCCGTCGATTATCAGGACAAAGAGGGACGCCCAGTGGATAACCACGGTATTCCGCGTTTTCGTAACGCTTCGTTTGATGCTACATACCCTTTTGGTCAAGTCAATTTATCTGACCCTAGCCTCCCCGTCAGCGTTCGGCTCAAAGCATTTAACCCTTTGATTCCTACCGATGCCGATGCCAGCGGAATGCCGTTAGCCGTACTAAAATACGAAGTAAAAAACACCACGAATCAGCCCATTACGGTATCGGTATGCGGTTTGATGCGTAATTTTATTGGTAATGATGGCTCACAAACTCGGATGGATTGGAAAGGTGATTTGATTCCGATTGGCGCCAAAAACAACCAAAATAGCTTCCGTACATCAGGTCAAGTGCAAGGAATTTTCATGTACTCTGACAGCGTCAAGAAAACAGCAGAACAATGGGGCACAATGGCACTGGTAACTCCCGCTCAAACAGGAGTCACGTACCGACGCTCGTCCAGAAGCAACGACTGGGAAAACGCCCTGCTGGATTTTTGGGATGATTTTAGTGCCGATGGCGAACTCACTGATAAGGAAAAACTGGTGGACAATGACCCTCAGGCATCATTAGCAGTAAAGATGCAAATCCCTGCTAATCAAAGCCGTGTTTATACATTTTACATTACTTGGCATTTCCCCAATCGCTTTGCTTGGTCGTCTGAGAATGTAGGGAACTACTATGCTACCCAATATACCGACGCTTGGGACGTAGCCCAAAAAGCCACCGAACGATTACCACAACTAGAGCAAAAAACCGTTGAGTTTGTCAGGGCATTTATGCAAAGCAAACTACCTGAGGTAGTGAAAGAAGCCGCTCTCTTCAACCTCAGCACGCTACGTTCACAAACTGTTTTCCGAATCAAAGACGGCACCATGATGGGCTGGGAAGGCTGCATGGACAACTACGGCTCGTGTCAGGGCTCCTGCACGCACGTATGGAATTACGAACAGGCAACGGGTTTTTTATTTGGCCAATTGGCCCAAACTATGCGCAAAACGGAGTTTGGACCCGCGCTCGATGAAACTGGTTTTATGAGTTTTCGGGTGGGGTTACCCCTAGCCACCAACGCCCAACGCTACAAAGCCGCCGCCGCCGATGGACAAATGGGCACCATCATGCGCTTCTACCGCGATTGGCAGCTATCTGGCGACACGTCATTTCTCCGACAATTCTATCCCGCAGTTAAACGCAGCTTACAATTTGCGTGGCTTAAAGGAGGTTGGGACGGCGACAAAGATGGCGTCATGGAAGGGTGTCAACACAATACGATGGACGTAGAGTACTATGGCCCTAATCCTCAAATGCAGATTTGGTACTTGGGAGCCTTACGTGCGATGGAAGAAATGGCTAATGCAATGAACGAACCAATTTTTGCCGCAGAATGTCGTCAGCTTTTTGAACGAGGAAAAAAGTTTGCCGATGAACGTCTATTCAATGGAGAATATTACGAACAAATCGTTCAGACAGCAGCTCATAAAGACCAAATCTTGATGGCAACTGTAGCCAGCGGCCGCGCTTACACCCAAGACCCACCCTATCAATTAGGGAAAGGCTGTTTGGTTGACCAGCTCATTGGGCAATACATGGCTCACGTGTATGGGCTTGGGTATCTGATAAAGCCCGAAAATGCTCAAAAAACGCTTCAAAGCATCCTCAAATACAATTACCGCTCCAGTATGTTGAATCATTTTAACAATATGCGTTCGTACGCTTTGGGCGACGAGGCGGCCTTGTTGATGGCGAGTTATCCGCGTGGTGATCGTCCGCAAATCCCATTTCCATATTTTTCAGAAGTCATGACAGGGTTTGAATATACGGCTGCTATCGGAATGCTCTACGAAGGTCAGACCGAGTCGGGTTTACTCTGCATCAAAAATATACGAGACCGCTACGACGGAGCTAAGCGTAGCCCTTTTGATGAAGCCGAATGTGGTCACCATTACGCACGAGCCATGACAAGCTGGGGCGCCGTATTAGCTCTTTCAGGGTTTCAGTATTCGGGAGTAAAAAAAACAATGGCTTTTCATTCTCAAGAAGGGACCTTCTTTTGGTCAAATGGGTATGCCTACGGAACCGTTCAGTGCAAAAAAATGGGAAATGGCTTTAGCATCAAACTCTCCAGTTTAAACGGAGACGTTGCGTTAGAAAAGTTTTCAATAGGTAAACTAACCAAAGCTTTTGAAGCAAACCATCAGCTTAAAGAAGGACAAACCTTGACGATGCTATTGAAATAAGAAAGAAATAGCCAATTCCGACCAAAAAGGCTAAATTTGAGCGTATAAACCCATTTCATCTTCAACTATCCTCTCATAATTCCCCTTTCTATGAACATCAAACCCTTTATTTCGAGCGCTTTGGTAGCGCTAAGTTTGGGCGTTTTTGCTCAAAAAAAATCAAACGATTTTAAAGTTATTGGCTATTACGTACCCAATATCCCTGCTGAACAAATTCCCGTGGATGTTCTGACCCACGTCAATTTTTCCTTTGCAATTCCTGCCAAAACGGGCGATTCCCTCGAACCACTCCGAAATCCCGAGGCACTTCACAGCTTAGTACGGTATTTGCACAAACACAACATCCAAGTGTTTATCTCCATCGGTGGTTGGGGTATTGGTGATGGCGGCGGAGATGATACCCGCTTCCACAAAATGGCCGAACGTGCCGAAGGTCGTCATACTTTTGTCCAACACGTCATGAAGTTTGTTCGTACGTACAAAGTAGATGGCGTGGATTTGGACTGGGAATACCCCGACGAAGACTCGCCCTCGGCCGACCACTACGTAGCCCTCATGAGCGAACTCGGTGATTCGCTTCATGCTCAGGGGAAAAAACTAACTGCCGCCGTGATTTCATACGGTAAAAAAGGCTATGGAATGAAAAAAGAAGCCCTTGATAAAATGGATTGGGTCAACGTGATGGCTTACGACGACGACTACGGCCCCAACTACATCCGCGCCCATTCTCCGTATTCTTTGGCCGTTAAAAGCCTAGATTATTGGACAAAAGAACGCGGAGTTGCCGCGAAAAAAGCTATTTTAGGACTGCCATTTTATTCTAAAAAAGGAATGGGCAACTATGGCCCCGACTACAAAGGGTTGCTCAAAGACGGAGCTAGTCCTTACGACGACTATTGGAAAGGGGCTTTTTATAATGGTATTCACACGATTGAACTCAAAACCAAGCTGGCCAAAGACCGAGGATGCGGTGGTGTCATGATTTGGGAAATTTCGTGCGACACCAACGATGAGTTTTCGCTGCTTCAGGCCATTAAACGAGGGGCAAAAAAATAAGTTTGTCTGTCCTCAAATTATATTATTCCCTTCTTATTCAGTCCCCAACGGAGTTTTTCTGTTGGGGGCTTTTTGTTTTTATATCCTCAAATTTAATTAGACGACGGGATAACAGGCATATTTCTTTTGGTATGTCAAAATTAGATTGTTTACAAATAGTAAAAAAAAGTTCTTATACCATGTGACGAAAGATACTAATCCACGTCATCCATCTACCTATTATACATTTAATACCCTATTTTTCACCAAACTTTGAAAACCATGAATTCACATCCTTTCACATCGCCCCCTGACCTTCCTAAAAATCAGGACTTAACAGTATGTTTACAAATTGAACAGCAAGACACCCAAACCCTTCTTTCATTCTTGTTGTCCAAACAAATTTCGTTTGAGTTAGTCTATCAACCAGTACTTTCTTCTTCCCTCAAGGCAAACGTCGCAGTACTTCCATCCGATGGCTATGTACCAAAGGAAGAATCAGTATCAGCCGTCCCATCTTCTCACCTAAGTACACGTGAAAAAATAGAGTGGGCTTACGACTATTATATTCAACGAAAATATACCCAAAACGTCCCTGCCGAAACCGAAATTGCCTCACAATTAGAAATAGCTACGAGCCAATTTCGCAGCCTTTTTAAGAAAATCTACGGGAAAGGATTTTATCAACTTTACCTCGAAAAACGAATGGAGTATGCAAGTAAACTACTCCGTAAGGGGCTCAAGTGCAATGAAGTGGCCAAAATGGTAGGCTATGGTAGTAATTCGGCGATTAAATTTAACAAAATGTTCCAAAAGCACTTTGGAGTGACACCCAAAAAGTACCAGCTCCAACACATGCATTAATCGCTTTTAGGCGTTTCTCATACACACATCATTATTAGTTTTTTATTTTTGCAGCACCAGTTTTCGATTAATTCACGTTCCAAACACCTTACATACTATTGGGTAGAACGTTAAATTGCGCCCATCTCAGGCCGACACACCCAATTTAACGTACAATTCAAAAGTTGTACCTTGTCCTTGCTTACTCTTTACCCTCATCCTAATTCCAGCCTGTTGAGCAAAGGTACTGACAATGATTAACCCCAAGCCAAGATTATGTTGCTTGGGCTGAAAACGCTGAGGCGTTGTCATTACCTCTCTGATCAAGTGCAATTGCGCTTCTGTCATGCCTTTACCGTCATCGCTAATACTAATTTGCACTTCATTTGGCTCGGTAGCGGGCTGAACTTCAATATGAATGGTTCCCGTAGCAGCTGTATGTTGGGTGGCATTATCAATGAGATTACGCAAAATGAGATTAAAGGCATTTAGATCGGTATGTATAGTCAAGTGAGGGGGGCAAGTATAAGTTAACCCAACTCCTTTAACGAGCGTAACAGCGCTATACACCGAAACGAGCGCCTCTAGCTGAGGTTGAAGAACAAACGTAACTGACTGGAGACCCAACTTCCCTTTTTGAGACAACGCCCAGTACAACAAGTTGTCAAGCATTTGGCGAATATACAATCCTGATTGATCAATCGACTGAGAGAGTTTAACAATCGCCGCTTGGTCACCCCGTTGAAGAAGTTTGCTAAATACTTCACTTAGGCCGTAAAAAGCGTGTAGAGGACGCCGCAAGTCATGCGCAATAATACGAATAAACTCATCCCGCAGCTGTACGAGGTCATTGAGGCGGGTGTTTGCTTGTCTTAAACGGACACCCAAATAACCCAAAGCGAGTGCCACGACGACAAAAATAGCCAACAAAGTCATTATAAAACGGTTACGATTTTCCGTATCGCGTTTTTGGAGAGTTAGTTCCGCAATTTGGCTTTGTTTATTTTTGGCCTCAAACTCAATCAATTTTCGTTCTCGCTCCATATTATAAATGGTATCTTGTATCATCACAATGCTATCGCCATATTGTGACGCTTCGCGGTAATGCCCTCGGAGATCCATTTCTTCCTTATACGCTACATAAAAGTTTAAATAATCATTAGGAATAACACTTTTGGGATAGGGGCGAATCAGTGTGCTTATCTTCTTACACAACGCCAACCGCTCATCGTAGCGTTTTAAAAACTTACAGTCATTGGCTAAGTTTTGTGTAAACATAATCTTAGCTCCTATCAGCTGGCTAGATTGGAGATGCGCCAAAATCTCTTTGTTGATGGCGTAAGAAGCTGCATAATCTTTCCGATAAAAATGCGTTACGGCAATATTTCCTTTAAATAACATCCACGCGTACCGATATTCAGGAGCACTTTCACACAATCGCAATGCCTTGGTCAGCGACTGTAAAACAGCTTCGTGGTTACTGTTTTCTTTCGCACCATGATAAACAAACTCTGCATTGGTGACTGCAAAAAAATCATGAACATTAAAACGAGCCTTCAATAATTGTTTTGCTCGAATTAAGTAGCTCTCGGCAGCGTATTGGTCTCCTGTCCCTAGCAAACCCATGTCATAGTTGGAACGAACCAGTTTCGTAAGTACATAAATTATCCCTGAAGTATCTTTTAGTGATTCAAATTGTTTGAGGGCTTGTACTTTATCTTCAAAATCGGAGCTGCTCCAAAAGTCGCTAATTATTTTACCTACAGGCTGCTTCAGGTGTTCTGACAATTGACTAATTTCCCCCAAATAGTGACTTTGGGGAATTTTATTAATATAAGGGATTCGATACAGTCGTATTAAGTTTTTTAGCCTTTCGTCGGTTGGCTGTGGATGGGCTTTGAGCCAATTATCAAGGCTATCAATATTGGTAACTGGGTAAGCATCGGCAAAAGTAAAAGGCGTTTTTTGTGCTGAACAAAAAAAAGCCCCACAAAGAATAATACTTAAAAAAGTGCAGAAGTAGCGTTTCACAATTTGTCAAGAATAAAAATATTTATGTTTGTCTAGCCGATCAATGAGCCCTTTTCGAAAAGAGCGACCGATTGGAAACACACGATCACGGACAAGTATCGTATCATTCACCAAGTTAATTTTTGTAATGTAATTTCGATTCACAATGGCAGATTTATGAATTTGGACAAATTGCTCATCAAGCTCTGGTAATAATTTACTAAAGGAAAGCTTTTGTACGTATTTTCGGTCGGTAGTTTGAAGCGTGGAATAATTGCCTTCTACCTCAATCCAACATATATTACTGAAAGGTATTTCTACTTTTTTACCGTAACGTATGGGTACTTTGAGCGTTCTGACGGGTAAATCTTCTGTCTTAGTATTTCTGAAATTTGCATACGCTGATTGTATAGCTGCCACCAACGTAAGCGGATGAAAAGGCTTCACATAAAATAAACTAAAGGGAATCTCAAGCGCCTGTTCTACATATTGGCGGTCAGCGTATTCGGTCACAAAAACGATAGGAATATTAATAGGATAAAGATGAAAGAACTCTAAGGCTGAGCCATCGGGTAAACGGACATCTGACAAAATGATGTGCGGTGTTTCGGTCGTCAACAACTGTTTGGCTTCCTCCAGTGAAGTCGAAAGCTGAATAGAAAAACCAAACTCCTCCAACATTACCTGTAGTTTAATCTGCCAAATAATGTCATCTTCTATGATTAGTACTTTGAGCATTAAACTATGACGTTTTAAAATAGGGTGATGCCATTCTATTCCAACTCAAAAACCTTCGGTTCGTTTGGGGATATTCTGCTACAATTTGGTGACATATTGCTTTTTCTTTTTTTAACATATACTTTTTTCGCTTTACATACACATAATGGTGTTATCTGAACAAAGATGGGTAAATAATTGCTGTTATTTACCAAAAAATGTACAATTTTTCGATGTATATACTAAATATTCAAGGTATGAAAGCGATGAATCTTCCAAGCCAAAACACACCAATTAATGGCAAAACGCAGATTATTTTATCTGTTGAAGTAAAAGACCTATCACAAATCATTACTACATTGTTCCAAACAGGGGTTTGTTTCAAACTAAACTACTCTTGCTCTTTAGATAACAACGAGCAAACAACGGTTACAGCCCCTTCGCCTTTAGCAAATGGGTCAATTGTAGAACGATACCCTAATATTCAAGAATTTTTTTGGGATAGATTAGATAGACTTATCAATGAGTATTTAGAGAACGGAGTAATACCTACGATTGAGATCATTGCAGAAAAAATTGGGATAAAAAGCAACAGCATGAATGCGAAAATCCAGAGTAAATACGGAAAAACGTTCTATCAGTACTATTTGGAAAGAAAAATGAACTATGCTGCCGAATTGCTAAAAATGGGTTATACAGCTCAAAAAGTATCGGATGCCATAGGTTATACTCACCCTATTAAGTTTAGCAAAATGTTTCAGAAACACTTTCAAATAACGCCCAAAAAATTCCAACAAAATTTTGCAGAAAAAAACTTGGGTATTAGATAAAGTTGTATTGGTTTATTTTTTCGTTTAACACAGTTTTATTTCGAAAGCCTTTCAAACTTACTTTGTTGCATGGCTATAGTAAATCATTACAAGCTGCATAAAAAAGCACTATAATAAGGTCAGAAAGCACGGAGTTGATATTAAGCCGACTATTTGCTAAAGTAGGGGGTGATAGCGCCTACGATCAGGTAAAGGCTTGCTTTGGCGAACGGTTAGCTACACGATTGTTGACCCACTAGCAAACCGAGGCTCAAGTCAAAGCCAACTGCCTAGATCAATTCACTAAATTGGGGATGCCAAAAGACTGTTAAATACCAGCCAACATAGCCATGCAACAAAGCCCCATTAAACATAACTTTAAAAAAGGTGACATTGATGCTTTGATAAAAGCAGAGAGGCTACTTTTAAATAATATCCCCCCCTACAACTCAAGTGTTAGCAAGCGAAGCAGCGATTTCGCCTACGAAATTTAAAAGCGCATTTAAAAAAGTATATGGAGAAAGTTTGTATCACTTCAGCATAAACACCTATCTATTAGATACTTAAAAAGTGTCCACCTTAATTGTCCACCCCCTAAAATAGCATATTTCCAAAAGGTACACATACTTTGCATCAAGTTAAAATTTCCAAGGTTTCATCAAAAGTCGTTCTAACTCTTTTGTATTTACCCTATAAGTAATTTGAACAATTAAACATTGATGCAGTATGAATAATTACCCTATTTCCTCCCCAAGTGAAGCTATTAAAAATCAAAAATTAACGGTCTGTATTCAAATTGAGCAGCAAGATACTCCTGCACTTTTATCATTTTTAATGGCTCAGCAAATTTCTTTCGAATTAGTTTACCAAGCTGCTTCACCAACTGCGCAAAAAAATATCCCAATGTCAGTATCTACCCCTACTTCCAAACAAGAAATAATACCCGAAGAGCTATTGTCACAACTTACACTGCGCCAAAAAATTGAATGGGCGCACAGTTATTATATTCAAAAACAATCAAGTCAATCAATACCTACTGAGTTCGAGATTTCATCTCAATTACACATAACCCCTAGCCAATTCCGAACACTGTTTAAGCGGATTTATGGCCAAAGATTTTATCAACTTTACCTATCAAAGCGAATGGAATACGCTGGCAAGCTTCTACGTAAAGGACTCACTTGCAACGAAGTAGCCAAAATAGTTGGTTATGGTAACAACTCTGCCATCAAGTTTAATAAGATGTTTCAAAAACACTTTGGAATCACTCCTAAAAAGTACCAACTTGAACATTACCGATAGTTTTCCACACAACCAACCACCTTATCCACACCATTACCAAACAAACGTTGCTACGGTTTTTCCTTCGAGCGTTGGCGTAATTTGTTTGTTTTTGTAACGAATATTAAACGCTATTGGTTTATCACTTTCGTTGATAACAATAAGTACCGTTTTGCCATCTGGTGTCTTAAATGCGACATTTGATAGGCTCATTGTGACGTTTGATGCTATACGTACAGAATTGGGTCGAACAAATTTTGACGCGTGCGCAATGATATAATAAGCAGGATTACGAACAATCGTTTCGCCAATAGTAAGTGCGCCCAAACAAGCGGTACATCCGCCTTCGGTATAGGGTTTTTGCTGTGGATCAGCGGCTAAATTCCACTCTAAGACCGTCTTACACCAATTGCGCGGCGCTCCAATGACTAGATTTTTAAGATGCCACATCAAATCACCCCCAAAATTAGCAGGTGCACCTATCCATTGTTCGGTAAAATACAGGTTTTTATCTGGGTGAGCCTCGTGAACATCCCTCAGGCTTTCAATACTTCCCCCGTACAAATGAAACGCCGAACCATCGATGTACTGACGCGCTTCGGAGTCATTTAAAATGCTGATGGGATAATCGGGGCGATCGGCGTTGTGATCGTAAATCAAGATTTTTGTACCAATTTTAGCCTTTCTAAATACTGGCCCAAGGCTCTTTTTGATGAACGCAGCTTGTTCATCTTGGGACATCAATAAACTTGGGTTATTTCCTGGATGGAGGGGTTCGTTTTGTACCGTGATTGCGTCTATTTGAATCCCTTCTTTTTGCATTTCTTGAATGTATTTCACTAAGTAGCGGGCATATACATCGTAAAATTCAGGCTTCAAACTTCCACCTTTCGAGGTAGCGTTGGTTTTCATCCACGCAGGCGGCGTCCAAGGTGAGCCCATGATTTTGAGCGAGGGCGCTATCGAAAGTATTTCTTTCAACACAGGAATGAGTTCTTTTTTTTCCTCTGCCAACGTAAATTTTGTCAGTGTTGGGTCGGTTTGGCCCGCTGGTAGGTCGTTGTAGGTAAACACGTGGTTGCTCAAGTCAGATGCCCCAATGCTAATGCGTAAATAGCTCACGCCAATGTTATTTTGATCCGTGGCAAAGAGCTCTTTCAGCAATTTTGCACGCTCAGTGGGCTTCATAGAAGCCAGCAATTGCGCACTCCCTCCCGTGAGGGTATATCCAAAACCATCCATTTTTTGAAACGTTTTGGTGTCATCAACATAAATACTTGGAAGCGTATTGGTATTGGCTCCAAACGACAACTTCTCGGTTTGTTTTTGAAAAAGAACCGATTTATCAGCTTTGGTAAGCCAAATTTCCGTCTGTTGGGCACGTCCAACTGACGCCCATAATAAGAGCACATAACAGTAGTACTTCTTCATAATTCAAATAGATAGGTTTCTAAAAAAACAGCCCCAAAAAGTGTTCTTTCGGGGCTGTGCGTGCAGTTTATACAACGATTACAGTCTGCGAATCCAGATGTTGCGGAACTGAGTCGCGTTATTGTGATCTTGGAGGTGAATTACGTCCTCTCCATGTGCTTCTGGGTAGTGGTGAAGACCGATGTAAAGCGTTAGACCGTTGATGGTGGTATTGTTTTGTACCAACACTCCATTCAAAAATACAGTGATACGAGCAGGAGCATCCAAACGGCCATCTGGCTTGAAACGCGGTGCCGTATATACTACGTCATACACATTCCACTCCGATGGGCTACGCATTGGATTAACGAGCGGCGCGTGGTCTTTGTAAATACTTCCTGCTTGCCCATTGCGGTAGGTACGGTTTTGGTATGAATCCAAAATCTGCAACTCATAACGATCTTGGAAGAAAACCCCGCTATTGCCACGTCCTTGGCCTGCGCTTTCAACTTTGTCAGGAGCGCTAAATTCAAGGTGTAACTGGCAATCACCAAATTTCATTTTAGTTTTGATGTCACCACTTTTAGGCACTACTTCGAGGTAATCGCCGTTGACAATTTTCCAAGGGGCAGGGCCACCATCTTTGGCAGAAACCCACTGAGATAAGTCTTTACCATTAAAAAGGATGATAGCATCCGAAGGTGCATCTCCAAGGTTTTTAGCTGGAGTAACGGTTGCTACTTCAGGCTCCCAAATTTCAGTCATTTCGGGTTTCATTGGCATAGGCGAAACCGCAGGAGGAGTACCTGGATAACCTTGTGCAAAAGCGGCAGCAGCACAAGCGACGAGCGACGCAGTAAGGAGCGTTTTTTTCATCATGGGTGTATTAGAAATTAAAAGTTTTACGAATCAAACAACCTTTTTTTCTACAAAGTCAAACGGTTGGTCTTTTTAACGTTCCGTACGCATTAATCGCATACAAAGATGCTTAAATAATCGGGCGATGATGATGTAATCTGTTTTAGACTGAGGCTTACATCTTGGGGAAGTATTTTAGTCAAACGTTTTTGCAACTGCATAGCCCCCTCTTTTTCAATGAGTTCGTAACGAATTTGACTACGGGTTATTTTTAATTCTTTTTTTCTTGATGACGACAACTGCGTTGTTTTTACTTCATATTCTTTATAAGCAGCCAACTCTTCAGCCAGTTGCTCAGCCAATGGTTTCGCCCCTGCATCATAAAAAACCTCGACGACCCACGCTTTTCGCGGGCTGGTAATTTTACTAATCAATGAGGCTTTTTTCGTCGGTGTTGTAGTCGTTTTTGTTTTTTCTGGTTTGGGCGAACTTTCGGGATTCATAATGGCTGCAACGCCCGACACCAGCCCCAGCACCAACGTCAGGCCCATAAACATCCGAATCGAACGCAGCATTTCGGGGCGTGGCTTCGGACGGCTACTTTCACGGTTGAGCAAAAAAAACGATAAAATAAACGCAATCGCGCTCAATCCTGAAATACCGTACTTGAGAAACTCTGCCAGCTCGCTGACTTGAAATTGCGCAAAAACCATGTAGTGGGGTGTTATGACAAATTGAAGCGGCAAATAACGCGCTTTCGCGCTTTTTTTACAACCTTGACGCCACAAACTCCACAATCCAACGCGCCACCAAGACACTATCTAAGGGCTGAGATAAGCTTTCTAAGCCTTGTTGGGTTTTGGTTGTGCCAATTCGCTCCACCCGCGACCCCATCAACGCTTCTTCGTAAGGAACCGTAAATTCGGGATGCGCTTGCACGCCCAACATCCGCTGGCCTACTTGAAACATGGCCACTGGGCAATCGGCAGCAGTAGCAAGTACCTGCGCGTCGGGTGGTAATACCTGTACTTGGTCTTGGCACATCATCAATAAATTGACGTTTTGTTGAAAAGGTTGCATCCATTGTGGATAACTTCCCTCCAGAGGCAAACCTGAAACGGTAAACTGTAAACCCGAAACTGTAAACCGATGCACGCCTACGCACCACCCCACCGACGATTTTTGTACTTTCCCTCCCAATGCTTCCGCCAGAAGTTGATGCCCAAAACAAACGCCTACGTAGATTTTTTGGTGCGCGTACAAATCTGCCACAAATGCTTTTAGGGTATGAATCCACGGTTCGTCGTCATAAACCGAAAACTTAGAACCTGTACTCAAGTACGCGTCGCACTCATCGACCGACGCTGGGAAATGCCCATTGGAGACGTCATAAAAAGTAAATTCCCATTCGGGAGCAAGGGGTAGAAACAAAGCTGGGAACATATTTCGATAGTCTCCCGCAATGTGTCGAAATTCATCGCGAACGTGGTCGCACTCTAAAAGGCCGATTTTTATGGTGTTTTTCACTTTGTGTATCACTTATTTCAATGTATAACCTACCCCCACTCCACCCCATAACAAGAATTTGCGGTCGATTTTCCCCCAGCTTTTACTATGTGTTATCGAAGGGTATGGGTTATCTCCCTTATAAATACTTTTATCTTCCCAAAAAATAGAACTTAATGGAGTAAAGCCAACCTTAAAGAACTATCCACCTTCTGGCTTTTGGAAACGATACCCCACACGGGTGGTCACGAAGAGATACTGTTCTCGTTCTACAAGTTTATTCACATGATACTTCTCGGATGTAGGATACATACCCATATCATCGAAAAATATCATTGACGTTTTCCAATGCTGTCTAAACTGGACATACGCCATTCCAATTCCTAGCTCAAAGAAATGAGATTCTCTTCCAAACAATAAACTCCCCGAAACAGGAACAGAATACATTTTTCGTCCATTGAATGGAAAAAAGCCAAGCGCTCCATTGAGGGCTATTTTATAAGAAGGGGTGGTTTTTACCAACTGGTCAACCCCAATCGACGTCAATAACCCCGTTCCAAAACCTTCAAAAAACAGGGTGGTACGCTGTTGCGCCTGCCCCACCTCAGACCAAGCAATTATCCAGAAAAGCAACAAAAGTCGTTTCATAAAAGCTCGTCATGGCTACGAAAGTAAAATATCAGCAGGAATTCCTAATTGTCGATTCAATATCCGCATTATTTCCGCAGTTAGTGGTTTTTTTCGGTTTAGTATTTGCGAAACATATCCTTTGGAACCAATTAGCCCTACCAAATCTTTTGCTTTCATTCCTCTTTCGTCTAATGTCAATTTGATTGCTTCAATTGGATCTGGAGGTAGAACAGGATGATATTTATTTTCATAATCTTTTATTAAAACTACAAGTAACTCAGCCTCGTCCCCTTCTGGTGTACCTGGAGCTGCATCAAAAATTTGATCAATTCGAAGAAGAGCATCGTTGTAATCTTTTTCGGTTCTCAAAACGTGGTTCATTTTATTTATTCTTTTGTGAATCAGAAGAATTTCTTCCGATTTGTAGAGTTAGTTTTTTCCTTTTTGTGACTTCAATCCTTGTCCTTCTGGCAATTACTCTGGAAGAATATCGCCATCGTCCAGAATCAGCTCATAATTAAGGTATGTTAAAAATTTCAATCCCTAAATGATAGGATTTAACGTGGCGATTTTACGATGAGTACTTTATCTTAAAATTGAATCAGTATTCTTTTGAAAAATCAGTCAGTTAGTTAGTATCTCCCCTTTTAAAAGTAATCGCTATGCTATTTCATTCATGGATATATTCAATCGTTGCTGCATCAACAGAATTATATTCTTCATGTGTTCCAAACCATTTTATCATCATCCGTTTAAACTGAAAATTAACTCTAATAATCAGGCGATATCTATTCCCTACAACATTAAAAATAATTCGGCTATCTCCTACAACGCTCGCATTTCCATAAACAGCCTTTAACTCATTAAAATTATTAAACTCACTCTTCTCCAATTCTTTGTATAGTTTTCGCAATGCTTCTCCTGCTTCAGGGTATTTTTGGATATAATAGTTTAAAGTCCTTGTAGACAACACATTTACCATAACTTACTATTTTTAAAGCACTTACAACAACAACTTTATACAATTTGGCTGTTGAGCATTCAAAAAGTTTCCTAAAGGTAAACAAATTTGTTTACCTTTAGGAAACTTTTTGAAATTCTATTAATTATAATTAAAACCCTCCCACGCGCAAATGGAAAGACTTTGGTCGTGTAAGCGCTTCATAACCCAAGGCTGACAAAGTACAACCACGCCCCGAATCCTTCACGCCTGTCCACGCCAATTCTGGGTCGAGATAATCGCAACGATTCATAAACCACGTACCTGTTTCAATCTGATTTCCAATGAAAAGTGCCGCTTCGGCATCCCCCGTCCACACCGATGCCGTAAGCCCATAATCGCTGTCGTTCATCAACGCAATCGCCTCCTCATCACTGCTCACTTTCATAATTCCGACGGCAGGCCCAAACGTTTCTTCCGTCATAATGCGCATCGAGTGATTGACGTTTACCAACAACTGAGGTGCTAAATAAGGAGTCCCTACCTGATTGCTTGGAAACAATGAAGGGTCAATCAGTGCATCGGCACCTTGGCTTACTGCTTCACGGATTTGCTCACGCACAAACTCCGCCGCCGACGTACGCACCATCGGTCCAAGGTGCGTACCTGCGTCAAACGGATTCCCTAAAATGTATTTGTTGACCAAGTCCACCGCACCGTGTACAAACTCGTCATAGACTTTTTCGTGAACATAAATGCGCTCAATTCCACAACACGATTGCCCCGAATTGAACAACGCCCCGTCCACAAGGTTCTCAACCGCAAATGCCACATTCCCATCCGCTCGAACGTAGGCAGGGTCTTTTCCCCCAAGCTCTAAGCCTGTTGCGATAAAACGCTCGGCTGCTGCCCGTTGCACTGCGTGACCACCCGGTACCGAACCCGTAAATGCCACAAAATCAACGCGAGAGTCGGCAATGATTCGTGCTACGTAGTCGTGGGTCGTATGAATATATTGAAACACGCCTTCTGGCAAGCCCGCCGCTTTGAAGGCTTCGGCGTAGCGCTCGGCGCAAAGGGGGGTTTGTTGCGCATGTTTCAGAATAACGGTATTTCCAGACAACAAGGCAGGAATAACCACATTGACCGACGTCAAATAAGGGTAGTTCCAAGGGGCTACAACAAAGACTGTCCCAAGGGCTTCGCGGCGAATAAAACGCTGAAAACCATCTTTTTCAGACACTGAGACGTCAGACAGAGCCCCTATAGCGGCTTGCATCATATAACGCGCGCGCTCCTGAAAACCTCGACGGATTTCGTTGGGAGTATAAGCAATGGGACGTCCCATCTGCCACGTTAGCTCAGTGCCGATGGCGTCGGCATGTTCGATAAAATAAGCAACTGCTCGTTCACAAATGGCAATACGTTCCGACAGCGGAACGGCTTTCCATGCTTTTTGGGCAGCTTTGGCAGTAGTTAATACTGTTTCGATGTGGGAAGCTGTAACGTACTCGCGTTCTAAATAAACCGAGCCATCGACAGGAGAAATGACTTGAAACGTTTTCATCAGTTTGGTGACATATAAGTCCGAAAAATACGGGTTAATTTTTAAAATACAGCAAAGCCGCTACGCATACTACCTCCCAAAAGGCCGAATTTACCTCCGATGGTACTACTTTATTTTGTACATTTGAGAACATCGCAAACCTAATCGTATGAAATTTTTCTACACCCTCTTTATTCACCTCATTTTGGGTGGCTGGATGGCTATTTTTGCCCAACAACTTGACATGGATGCCCTTAAAGCGTATCCGTTTCCCAACGAACTCACCGCTGCTGCCACAGGTTCTCGCATTGCTTGGGCTTTTAATGAACAAGGTCAGCGCAACATTTACGTCGCCGAAGGACCAACGTTTACCGCTCGTCGTCTCACTAATTATCTCCAAGACGATGGGCAAGAACTTAGTAGTGTGGCCATTTCACCCGACGGAAAATGGGTCATTTATGTTCGCGGGGGCGACCACGGTTCCAACTGGAACGACGAGCTCCCTGTCAACCCTAGCTTTCATCCTGTACCAACCAAAGTCCAAGTATGGTGTATTCCTTTTTCGGGAGGAGAGCCCAAATCGCTAGGCGAAGGCGAAAACCCCGTCATTTCTCCCAAAAGTGATAAGGTAGCATACACTAGAGGGGGACAAATTTATACCGTACCCATCGACGGTGCCGCACCTGCTACGGTGCTTTTTACGTCCCGTGGCACCAATAGTTTACCCGTTTGGTCGCCCGACGGTAGCCGCATTGCCTTCCAATCCAACCGCACCGACCACCAGTTTATTGGTGTCTATACCGATGCCCAAACACCTATTCGGTGGATTGACCCGCAATTCAAACGTGATCAATCGCCACGCTGGTCGCCCGACGGTCAAAAATTAGTTTTTGTTCGCACCAACGGTCTCGGCGGAAAGCCAGATTCTATTTTGGCCCGCCGTCCTACTCCTTGGTCGATTCTTACCTTCGATTTTTCAACGGGTACGACAACGCCTATCTGGACATCACCCAAGCGCCTGAATGGCACCTTTCCCACCACCCACGGTTCTACCAATTTACACTGGGCGGCCAGCCGCATTATCTTTTTATCATACCACGACGGTTGGCCACATTTGTACTCGTTGGCCGAGTCAGGAGGGGCGCCTATTTTACTGACTCCTGGCAATTTTATGTGTGAACATATTCAACTGAGTTCTGACAAAAAAACGCTATTATTTACGGCCAATGCAGGTACTGACCCGCTCGACATCGACCGTCGCCACGTAGTAAAAGTATCCGTTGACCGCGCCGATATGCAAGTCATTACCCCAGGCTCAGGATTAGAATGGTCGCCTGTTTTAACTGGCGATGGCGCAGCGATAGCATTCATTGGCGCTACTTCCCAGCGCCCACCCATGCCCCACGTACTTGCGCTTACTTCTAATGCTACTCCTCAGCTCCTCGCGGCCGACAAGCTTCCTGCCCAATATCCTGCGTCGTCGTTGGTGACGCCCAAACAAGTTACCTTCAAAACCCCCGACGGCTTTACCGTTCATGGACAACTTTTTGAAAAAGCGGGAAGTCCTTCCAAAAAACCAGCCATTGTTTATATCCACGGCGGGCCACCTCGTCAAATGCTCCTTGGTTGGCACTATTCCGACTATTATGCCAACGCCTACGCCATGAATCAGTACTTAGCGAGTTTGGGATTTGTGGTTCTTTCTGTCAATTATCGTTTGGGAATTGGGTACGGATTTGAGTTTCATAATCCCAAAAATGGAGGTGGTTATGGTGCTTCGGAATACACTGACATCAAGGCCGCGGGCGAATGGCTTGCCAAACAAAGCCAAGTGGATTCCAAACGAATTGGGGTGTACGGGGGCTCGTACGGTGGATTTCTGACGGCAATGGCTTTGGGCAAAGATTCGCAGCTTTTTGCCGCGGGCGTGGATGTTCACGGTGTACATGACCGCACCATTGAGCGTACGCGTAACATGGTACTTCCCGACCAGTACGACCGCGCCCCCGATGCCCAGTATGCCCTCGAAGTGGCGTGGAAATCATCCCCTATTGCCTATATGGATACGTGGAAATCGCCCGTACTTATCATTCATGGCGACGACGACCGCAATGTACGCTTTAGCCAAAGCACCGACCTTGTTCGCCGATTAGAAGATAAAAACATTTACCACGAAACCCTAGTGATTGTGGATGATACTCACCATTTTATGAAACACCAAAATCAGGTCAACGTCAACAAAGCCATTGCGGCCTTCTTTCTGAAGAAATTGTAAGTTGTAACCTAGACTTACCAAGTTTTTAAAACTTGGTAAGTCTGTTACTCTTTCAGCCATCGGCTTATTGTCTGACCCATTCAAATTATAAGGCATAGATTAAAAATCTATCATCTAGTGTCATTTTCAATTTTAGCAAAATTTACTCTCTTACAAATCTTTCCTACTTCATATTTCATCTGCTTTCGCTTCATTTTGTACAATATTCTACACTTTAACTACTAATTAATCCCTCTGTTCTTACAGTTTGCAAAATATGCAACTTTTTTTTGCAAAAAATGCCGTCTATTTTTACTCACTAAAAGACATATTTTAACAGGTAAAACCCAAAATATTACACCCAGCGCTAAACTTTGTTTGTTACATTTTGAGCAATACAATAAAAAATATGCCTAAAACTCAATCATAACAAACTACATTAATATCCTTCTTAGCCAATACTCTTCTTTTATTATACTATTTATACCAAAACCCAGCGCGTTCATCAAACCATAATATTTATAATAAAATAAAGTAAGGCGAAAATAAAAAGACATACAGTTAATAAAATTATTAAATTATACCTATATCTATTAACACTTTTTTTATAAAACAATAGAGTAGTTTGCCTAGTTTTGTCCCTTGTATGAGGTGATAGTTAATATCTTTAACCTATTTTCCACCCTAAACGCTGCTCACACCAGCACAGAATTCTAACTTGTATGAAAAGAAAACTACAACCACACCGGCGGGTTGTTAGGATGGCACGAAATTCTTCGGCGCCCCTCCTATTGTCTCTCTCCTGCCTCCATTTCGCTTATGCAGCTCCTGTAGCAGGAGTGCCAACGCGGAATCACGCCATTCTTGTTGAAGCCACTGCCGTGGACAAGGCCATCACTGGTAAAATTGTGGACGAAACCAACAGCCCGCTGCCAGGGGTAAGTATCGTCATCAAAGGAACACAAAAAGGAACTGTAACTGACGCAAACGGTCAGTTCCGTCTTGATGTACCTGAAAAAGCAACATTGGTTCTCTCTTTTGTTGGTTATGAGCCACAGGAGGTAGTAGTGGGTAACCAAAATGTGCTTAACCTGACCATGAAAGTGGACAGCAAAGTACTTGAAGAAATCGTCGTTATCGGTTATGGTACTTTGAAGAAATCTGACTTAACAGGTGCCGTAGGTTCGGTAAAAGCCGAACAACTCATGGAGCGTCCTGCGCCTTCGTTGACGCAAGCCCTTTCGGGACGTATGCCAGGGGTTCAAGTAAACACTAACTCTGGTCGCCCAGGTGGTCGTACTACGATTCGTGTTCGTGGTTTTAGCTCTATCAACTCGTCAAACAACCCACTTTATGTAGTCGATGGGGTGATGCTTCCACAAGGAAACCAAAACCAATTTAGCTCGGCAATTGACTACATCAACCCGAACGACATCGTGTCGGTAGAAGTATTGAAAGATGCTTCTTCTACGGCGATTTACGGGGCACGTGGCGCCAACGGGGTTATCTTGGTAACTACCAAAAAAGGAAAAGCAGGCGAAGGTACTGTTACCTACAATGCTGATTTCAGCGTAAACACCATCGGGCCAAACCGTCCACAAGTACTCAACGCCAAAGAATACCTTGCCGTTGAAGATTTGGCATGGGCAAACATGGCTAAGTATGACCCAACAGGTTGGGCAGCGGGTAAATGGGCGTACTTAAACCCTAAACTCCGCCGCACTGACCCGCGTATCTTTGACAGCAACGGTAACCCACTTTACGATACCGATTGGTTCAAAGAAACGTCACAAAATAGTCTTTCTCAAAACCATCAGTTGGGTTTCAGCGGTGGTAACGAGCGCACGCAGTACTCCTTCTCATTGGGCTACCGCGACGACCAAGGGCTTCTCAAAACTTCGTACATGAAGCGTTATTCTGGACGTTTTACCATCGACGATCAAATCAAAAAATGGTTGAAAGTAGGGGGTACATTGAGCTACAATAACCAAAGCGAAAACATTGTCGATCAAGGTGATGCCGTAGCTCGTCAGATTGTGGAAGACTTCCCGTTCATGCCTACTAAATACGCTGACGGAACGTATGCCAACAACCGCGATTATCCTTATGCAGAAGGAACAATGAGCTCTTTGCACCGTTTGATGGGCCGTACTTACATCTTAAATACCCAAACAACGGTAGGAAGTATGTACTCAAACATCAACCTTGCAAAAGGACTTGAAATGCGTACGGTGTTTGGTGTCAACGTACAAACACAAGAAAACAACCAGTCGCAAACGCGTACGCTCAACATCGGTGGTAACGGTAACGCTTCTACTAGCAACCGTAAAGAGAGTTTCTGGTCGTTGGAAAACTACTTGACGTACAACAAACAGTTTGGCGACAAGCACTCGTTGACCGCCCTTTTGGGGATTTCGTGGCAAGAAACGAACCTCTTCTCTATGAGTGCGAGTATTAACAACTTTGCCACAGACTACTTCCTTTACAACAACTTAGGGGCAGGTGCAACTAACCCTGCAGTAGGCTCAGGAGCGTCTCGTTTTGCGTTTAACTCATACTTTGGACGTATCAACTACTCATTGGCCAATAAATACTTGGTAACAGTAACAGGACGTGCCGACGGTTCATCGAAATTCGGGGAAAACCACAAATTTGCCTTCTTCCCATCAGGAGCGTTGGCATGGCGTGTGTCTGAAGAAGAGTTCTTGAAAAACAACTCGTTTATTTCTAATTTGAAATTACGTACTAGCTTCGGTTTGACAGGTAACTCAGAAATCCCAGCTTACTCTTCTTTGTCTCTTTTGAGCTCTAACTATGCTACTATCTATAACGACTCACGTGTGTCGGGTACAGGTATTTCTCGTTTGGCTAACCCAGACTTACGTTGGGAAAAAACAGCTCAAGCTGACGTAGGTGCAGAGATTTCTCTTTTCAAAGGAAAAGTGTCAATCGAAGCTGACTACTACTATCGTAAGACAACTGACATGCTTTTGGATGCTCCAGTACCACGTACAAGCGGTTACGGAACAATCCGTAAAAACGTTGGTTCGATGCAAAACAAAGGATTTGAACTTGGTATCAACACTGTGAACATCGACCGTGGTGGCTTCCAGTGGAATACAACTTTCAACATTTCATTTAACCGCAACAAAGTACTTTCGTTGGCAACACCTTCAGACATTTTCAACGTAGGTGGTCCTAACTTTACTAACCCAACCAACGTCATCCGTATCGGCGAGCCAGTAGGTTCGTTCTGGGGACTTACGCGTTTGGGCGTATGGAGCGAAGCTGAGCGCGAAGAAGCAGCTAAATACACTAGCTACCGTAATGGTTTGACGATTCTTCCTGGTGACATCAAGTACCTTGACGTAAACGGTGACAAAGCCATTACTGACGCTGACCGTAGCATCATCGGAAATGGTAGCCCTAAATCATGGGGTGCGATGACAAACACGTTCCGTTACAATAACTTCGACCTTACTCTTGAGCTTCAGTTCTCGTACGGAAACGACGTTATGATGATGAACCTTCACGCAAGTGAAGACCGTCAAGCATTGGCAAACAGCTATACTTCGGTATTGGGCGCGTGGACTCCACAAAACCAAAACTCGATGATTGCTGAAATCCGTGATACACGTGCAGGTTACGTAACTAACGTTGACTCATGGTGGATCAAAGATGGTTCGTTCCTTCGTGGTAGAAACCTCTTGTTGGGCTATACAGTTCCTAGCCACGTAACAAGTAAATTGAAGTTGAGCCGTCTAAGAGTGTATGCTACTACCCAAAACTTCTTCTTGGCATTGAAAGACAAGATTGTTGGTGACCCAGAAGTTACTCCAACCAACCAAGGAGACGGTAACAGTGCTTTCTCACAAGGGATGATTTGGCACAACTACCCTAAACCTACTACTTACATGTTGGGTATTCAGGTTGGGTTCTAATTCACACTCTTTCACTTAAATTGAACATTATCATGCAACTAAACATTATAAAGAACCTAGGAAAAGCCGCACTTATCGGAGCCGTTCTCATCGGGCCTTCGAGCTGTTCGGATTTCTTGAGCGAACAAGCCCCTTCAAACCTTACTCCCGATAACTTCTATACAATTCCAGACCACGCAGAAGCAGCTTTGGCCTCGGTATATGCTGACTTGCGTTTCATGGGCGATGGTGCGGGTATTTTCTCGTCAAACTGGCAGTTGTTAGAAGCCCTTACAGGAACTTCAACCACCGAAACGGCGCAAAACTCTGACTTGAACAACCTTTATGGGTTGGTTCACGACGGAAACACCGCGCACGTTGTCAACTATTGGAACGGTTTGTACAAAGTAATTGCGCAAGCTAACCAAGTAATTGATAAAGTACCTGGTATTACAACAATGCCCGATGCACAGAAAAAGAAAGTATTGGGAGAAGCTCGCTTCTTGAGAGCTTCTGCTTACTTCACGGCTGTACGTTTATGGGGTGATATTCCATTGGTAACAAAACCTCAAACGGCGGCTTCGGAAGACTTCCAACCAGGTCGTGCTCCTCAAGAAGAAGTATATAAGCTTATTGTTGATGACTTGGTGGCAGCAGAAAGTGCTGGTTTGGCTTGGATGGATGCAAGCGGACGCGCTAACTTGGCGGCGGTGAAAGCACAGCTAGCTCGTGTTTATTTGACAATGGCTGGCTTCCCTCTTAACAAAGGAGCGGCTCACTATAAACTAGCGGCAGACAAAGCGTTGGAAGTAATCACTTACGCCAATGCAAACCCTGGAACGATTAACCTCTTCCCTACCTACGAGGACGTTCACAAGGAAAGCACAAAGAACCGTATTGAGCACCTTTTCATGCTTCAATACAACACGTCGGTAGCTGGTAACCCAATGGATAACATGTATCCTAACTTCAAACCTGTAACCTACAACGGTCCATCAGGAACAGGAAGTACAGTACCTACGTCGTTCTTCTACAAGTCGTACGAAGCAGGTGACTTACGCGCTAAAGACCAAGATGGTTATTTTTACACAACGTATTTCACCAACGGAAACGGAGCTCGTTTTGAGCTAGGCGCGCCTTATATTTTCAAACACTTTAACCGTACAGCAAATGGTACTTCTGGTACAGCTGGTAGTCGTCAAAACAACTTGAACGTACCTCAAATCCGTTATGCTGAAGTGTTATTGTTGTTTGCTGAAGCTCAAAACGAAGTAGGTGGTCCTACACAAGCTGCGTATGACGCGTTCAAACGCATCAGAGATCGTGCCCAGCTTACCACTCCTGCACTTGGTACTTATACGCAAACAACATTCCGCGAGGCGGTTTGGAGAGAGCGTTGGCACGAGTTGTGCTATGAGCAAATCACATGGTTTGACATGGTACGTCTTCGTAAAGTATATAACGAGAAGACAAACGGTTTCGACAACTTTGTTGGTCACGTAAACCTAAGCTCGAACCAAGCTTTGCAAGAAAAACACTTGTTGTTGCCGTTAGGAAAGCAAGAAATGCTTAACAACCCTAACTTGAAACCACAAAACCCAGGTTATCCTAACTAGGAATCGGGTGAACTTCCCGAAAGTTTAAAACTTTCGGGAAGTTGTTGAAAAGCTCCAATCGTTTTGGCGATTGGAGCTTTTTTTATGGGCTTTTACTCAATCACACATTGCGTAAACACGCTGGTTTTCCAATCCATTTTCCAGCCCTTCAAAGGCCTAGGCTTACGAGATAGGTTCAGAAGCAGTGGTTTTTCGGTGTATTTAGTGGGCATAAAACGTCGTGCAAAATTACTAGACGATCCATCAATCAATTTCATTTTGACGTTGGTCCAATTAAATTCAACAAACTGTAGAAACTGCTCCACGTTGCGCTGAATCGTCGCATCGCCATCGTATCGGTACGCAGTCACGTACGATGAAGTTTCGTTGGACGCCGTAAATGTCGTGTGTGATTCTAAGTAATTGTTGCCCGTAAAGTTCTTAAATTCATACCTTTCACCCGCCTGAACGGTCGCTTCGTCCGTCAATTGTTTTTGGTTAACGAACCAATTAAAGCGCCATAGAATATCCGTCGCTTGGCACTTATCTACAATAAAACCATTGTACAAAAGGTCGGCATTTTTAAACCGATTCTCGCGACTTTCAAACACTCCTCGGCTGTCGTTGTCCTGCGTGATACTTCCAATTTTAGCATTTCCCATCGCAAAAATCACCCCTGAGCCCCTCCCAATGTGTAATTTATCAATCGTCAAATCAGCACTCAATGGCTGAACGTAGTTACGTTTGGCAGGAATATGACTAATGAACGTCCCCACTCGGTGCCTACCATCGGGTACATTAGGAAACCCAAAGTAATAGCCGTCGCCGTGGAGTTTGATGCGAACATCTGTTTCGATGGAATCAAATACGGCTCCCGTAATGCCTTTGTTGAGCCACAAACCCGTGATGTCGCTGATGGACGACTCACTCATAAACACTTTATTGGTGTTCTGAATCCGCATTTTCTTTACCCGAAAACTACTCTTCGGGCTTTTAAACGACGTCCAAGTATGTTTGGAACCAACCCACGACAGGTTTTTTCGTAGCATGGTTGGGTACGCTTTTTCATCGGCCACCGCAGGCTTTCTAAGCACACCATCCATCACGTAGTTATCAATCAGCACGTTATTGACTGCCTGGGTGTATAAAATCAGAGAACAAGGGTATTTGGCATACAGGTTTTTGATGTAGAGAGTGTCTTTTCGCTTATGAACTTGCGGATCTACTTGGTTCTCAAACGTGAAGGTATAAAACGATTTTTCAATCGGCGCGTCGCCCCAAGGTTCATTGTCTTGCAGCGCATACAGCGAATCTATCACCACCGAACGATGCGCTCCTTTGACGTTGAAACCCCACACCGCAAATCCATCATTCTGGATATTGAGCCCGTTATAACCATTGATTTCTCGGAATGCTTTTACCAAAATACGGCGATATCCTTCGTCTCGTTCATCGTTATGAGTGACAATATTCACGCCGCACATCGGCATATTTTGAATGGTCAACGATCCTATTTCTAAACGAGAAGCAGCTCGATTAGAAGGAGCTACAATGGTCAAAAAAGCATTGCCTCCTTCGTTCAAAGGTTGCGCAATTTGCGTTTTTTTTACATTTCCATCCAAAAAAACAACCCCTGAAAGCGTCAGTTCGGTAATATCTTGCAGTTCTAACATTTTAACGACTTTCAATCCACTTTGTGCTTGCAGGGTCGTATTTTGAAAGTGAAACCGTAACCGCTGCGGCGACCACAGCGCATCGGGTGTTAACATCATTGGAGCAATGACATAGGCTTTAGGCCCAAAGTTTACCCGTTCACTCACTTTCACCGCTTCCAACAAAGCGCCGTTGATTGTTGACATTGACTTGTCCAAAAACCAATCAATATGTACCCCCGTAATCGGGTCAAACTGCCGCTTGAATCTCCCTCTCACCGTCCGATGATTGCTTTCTAGCACAGTACCACCATTAGCGGGCGAATCTTGGTCGTTAGGATCAAAACGCCACGTACCTGCTTTTCCCTCGTCTGTTACCATATACGTCTTGGTAGCAGAAGGGGCTTTCAGCAAAAGCATGGCTCGTAACGAAATGCGTTCGGTCTGTCCCCACCCTTTAAAAGTTAATAACTCAAAGAGCAATAACCAAAACACAGCAATAGCATATCTCAACATTGTGGAAGTCTTTTCTTTTAAAAACTCCAAAATGCCAAAAAATTATCTGTAAACGAGAAAAAAGATGGAAATGAATAAATTTACCAACCAAATATTTCGACGGCAGCGTACATGACAAGACAAATGCCGATGGTTGTTAACGAATACATAACTCCATTGAACGAATGGCCCGTCATGTATAAAATATACTGAAGAATAAATCCTCCCCCCAAAATAGCCGCCCCTACTGCACCAACTATCAAGCCTTTCTTTCGGCGCTTGGCGTAATATTCTTCTTTTTCAGCAACAGAATTAAAAGTTTTCATTGTATCTAGGCTTAGAAATACAAAATTAAATCTAATTTTTATACAAATAAAATGACTTCTATCAATTCAATTCCTGCCAAATTGGAATGGTGGATAATGAGTGTCGAAGGTTTAGTGTCGAGGGTCGAGTGCAGAATGTCGAATAAAAAATCTATTCGACATTCTACCCTCTGCACTCGACACTCGACACTAAATCTTAGATTCTTGCCAGCTTCACTGGGTACGTCTGTTTGGCATTCCACTGGCAGATGTAGATATTTTCGTCGTTGTCGATACACACATCGTGGCAGTGCATCAAAATCCCGTCAACTGCGGCTTTATCTTGCACCATCAATTGAAGTTGTCCGTTACGGTATTCGGGTTTGGTTCCTCCTGGATTGGAGATGACTTTGTCATTTTTATCCAAAATTGTCACAAAACCCGAGTTTGGAGTCTGGTTTAAATAACGCAAACGCGACCAACATACCCCTGCATACAACGTATCACCGTGAATCACAGGACGACACACATAAGCCCCTGGTAAAAAGATAGTTGACAAGTATTTTCCATCAAGTGTAAAGCGTTTGAAGGCATTGTGTGCGCGCGAAGTAATCAACAACGTCGGGTTTGATTTATTGCGGTAATCGACGGTGATTCCGTGAGCGGTCGAAAATTGTCCATCTTCATCGCCCGAGCCTCCAAATTTCCGAATAAACTCCCCTTTTGAGGTATATTGCAAAATCCACTGCGAACCGTATCCGTCTGCGACGTAGATGTCGCCCGTTGGGCCGACGGCCGTTTCGGTAGGCAAAAACTTATCTTCTGGTTTGTATGCTCCTACTTTGGATGGGTGCTCGATGGTCATCAAAACTTTCCCTTTCAAGTCGGTTTTGGTCACTTTTCCAGAGTTAGGGTCACAGATAAACAAAAATTCTTCGCCGTTGGCATTCCAGAGCGTAAGACCGTGCCCACCAGGGTATTCGTGCCCCCAACTTTCTAGCAATTTACCCGAACGGTCGTACACCAAAATATTATTTTTGGTTTCATCCGTTACCATGATAAGCCTTCCTTTGCTGTCCATGACCATTTCATGGCAGTTTTTAACGGGAAATTGTGCGGCATCAAGTTTACCCCAGCCTGCCTGAATTTTGTAGCGGTGGCTACCGTGCCCAACAATGTCACCGTCGGCGGCACTAGCCATAGAAGAATTTGATAAAATAGAGGGAGCGAGCAACGTAGTTGCGGTTGCTTTCATAAAATCGCGACGTGAGCTAGAAAGGTTCATGTGTGTAACGTCTCTTAAATAGTTATCAAAGGGTTTTGTCCTATAAGTGGTTTCATTTACGTTTTTACTAGGTCTTTTTCAAAGTCCTTTCTTTCAGTTCGTTAAAAACTTACGTTTCCGCTTAATCAAAAAACAACTTCTGCCGACCGAAACTCAGAAGAAGTATGTATTTTTGCCTCAAAACTATTTCTTTTCTAATGCGTCTTGCATTTACAATCTGTACCCTAAGTCATTTAGCACTGGCCAAAACGATGGCCGATAGTTTGGTAAAATTTAACCCTGACTACCACGTAGTCATTGGGCTTTTTGACAAAATCAACGACCGTGATGTTTCGTCCGTCAGTACACATACAATCGTAGAAATCAATGAACAACAAGTCCCTGATTTTCACAATCTTTTCAACCGATATACTGTTTTCGAGCTGAGTTGTTTGGCTAAGCCTTTTATGGCTAGTTGGCTTTACAAAACTTATCCCGACGTTGAAAAACTGCTTTATTTTGATGCTGATATTCGCCTTTTTGGAGATGTTGCTCCCATCGAAAAAGACCTTGATAATCACAGCATTGTCATTACGCCACACGTGGTCACTCCCATCACTGGCGAGGGGACTCCGCATCTGCGCAGTTTTTTGAATGCGGGCTTGTACAACGGCGGTTTTTTTGCGCTTCGCCGCTCCGAAGAAACTGCTCGTTTTTTAGCTTGGTGGGAAGACCGTGTTTGGCACGAAGGCTATTTCAACTTTGCCGAAGGAATGAACTGCGACCAACTATGGCTTAACTATGTACCTCTATTTTATCCAACTTCGCTCGTTAGTTCGCATTTAGGTTATAATTTGGCTTACTGGAACATGCACGAGCGAAAAGTGTCACAAAAAAATGGTGGCTTTTGGGTAAACGACACCTTTCCTTTGGTATTTTTTCATTTTAGTGGCTATCGACTTTCGAGTCCAGATAACTTGTCTGTTCACCAAGATAGGTTCTCTTTTAACGCTCGTCCCGACGTAAAACCGCTTTTTGACATATACCAAAAGGAACTAACAGCTAATAACGATGCTCATTTTAAAAGTTTACCAAACGCATATCATAAACCTTCGTATTTTTACCAAAAAAATAAGGCGCTTCGGAGAGTACTCATTAATGGCTGCCGACGCTTGTTGCGTTTACTCGACGCCTAATTAAACTCTGTTCTAACCCTCGATATTCGACTTTATGCCCAGCCATCAACAGCTGATTTCGGTTGCAATGTGTACATACAACGGTGCAAGATTTGTAACGGAACAGTTGGAAAGCATTCAAAATCAGACGTTACTTCCCAACGAACTTGTCGTTTGCGATGATGGTTCGACTGACAACACCCTTGTGTTGGTCGAACAATTTGCAAAAAAAGCCCCCTTTCCCGTCCGTATTTTTCAAAACGACCATCAACTAGGCGTAACCAAAAACTTTGAAAAGGCACTGACCCATTGCCGAGGTAATCTTCTTTTTTTAGCCGACCAAGACGACTGTTGGACTCCCGAAAAAATAGCCCATTTAAGCAAAGCTTTCAGTGAGAACCCTTCCGTAAATGTTGTTTTTTCGGATGCTCTTTTGGTAGATGAACATGCTCATTCCCTCCAAAAGCATTTTTGGGAAGTTGTTCGTTTTGGCACCCCTCAACAAGAGCAATGGAAACAGGGACAAAGTATCGAGATATTGCTTGTCGGCAACCGAGTTGCGGGTTGTACGATGGCCGTGCGCAAATCGTTCGTGGACATGATTTTACCTTTCCCTACCGATATTTCGGAGTTTTTGCACGATACATGGATGGCGTATGTCGCTTCCATACGCAATCAAATTCAATTCATTCCAGAAGTCCTCATCCATTATCGCCAACACAATTCTCAGCAAGTAGGCACTCAACCCAAAAATGGCCAATCGATTACATTGACCAATCGTTTTTCTCGCCCGCATAGTACTAAACTTGCCCCGCTTCAAAAACAAGCCGAAGAACTTCAGAAGGTGTATGCTCATTTGGCTCGGATAATTCCAGCTACACATCCTAAGCTGCAAGTGATTGCCGAAAAATTGCATTTTCTCAACGTACGCGCCCATTTACCCGATAATCGTTTTCGACGAATTTGGCCTACGTTACAGCAGTGGCGGAAAGGGAATTATCATCGTTTTGCCGACCAAGATGCTACTACGACGGGAATTCTTTTGACAGCGCTAGGAGACATATTGGAATAGAATGTATTTTTGTGATGAATCACATCATCAACCTTCTAACCACCCACCCATTGAAACAACTTGTTTTACTCCTGCTTTTGGCTGGTAGTTCACTAGCTCAAACCCGCGAAGATTCGGTCATCATTCGCAAAATTTACAACGAAACACTCACCAATGGACAAGGCTATGAATGGCTCCGCTACCTCTGTAAGCAAGTAGGCCCCCGCCTCAGTGGCTCAGAAGGGGCTAAAAAAGCAGTGGTTTATACCCAACAGCTCATGCAACAGCAAGGATTTGATCGGGTGTTTTTACAGGATGTAAAAGTGCCACATTGGGTGCGCGGAAAAAAAGAAGAAGCGTACATTCATGTGGGTAAACAAAAAATCAACGTTCCCATTGCTGCCCTCGGTGGCTCGATTGCGACCTCTACTAAGGGCGTTGAAGCCGAAGTGATTGAGGTTAAAAGCTTTCAGCAATTACGGGAATTGGGCAAAGAGAAAGTCAAAGGAAAGATTGTCTTTTTTAATCGCCCAATGGACCCAACCAAGCTCAATACATTTGAAGCTTACGGAAGTGCGGTTGAACAACGCGCCAACGGAGCTAGCGAAGCAGGGAATTTAGGTGCCGTCGGTGCAATTGTCCGTTCAGTGAGTACCGTTCAAGACGACTTTCCGCACACGGGGAGTATGCGTTATGCCACAGGTGCTCCCCTTATTCCAACGGCGGCAATCAGCACCAATGCCGCAAACCTGCTCAGTGACAAGCTCAAAGAAAACCCAACGTTGACGTTTTATTTTCGCCAAAACTGCGAAACATTGCCCGATGCTGACTCTCACAACGTAGTAGGTGAAATAAAAGGGAGCGAGTTTCCCGATGAAATCATCGTCGTAGGTGGCCATTTGGATTCGTGGGATTTGGCCGAAGGCGCTCACGACGACGGCGCGGGCTGTGTACAATCCATTGAAGTGCTACGCGTATTGAAAGCCATTGGTTACAAACCTAAACGGACAATTCGCGCGGTGATGTTTATGAACGAAGAAAATGGCCTGCGCGGAGGCGTAAAATACGCTGATTTGGCCAAACAAAATAATGAAAAGCACATTGCGGCGGTAGAGTCTGACAACGGTGGCTTTACGCCAAAAGGTTTTGGCATCGTGGGTCGTCCAGAACAAAAAGCTAAAATTCAAACGTGGAAAGAGTTGCTTGCTCCGTATAGTTTGCACGAAATTGGCCCAGGAGGCGGTGGCGCTGACATTGGCCCGTTAGCGCAATCGGGAACTGTATTATTTGGCTATAAACCTGATTCTCAGCGGTATTTTGATGTACACCACGCTCCCAACGACAACTTTGAAAACGTTAACAAACGCGAACTAGACCTTGGAAGCGCTTCTATGGCAGCTATCATTTATTTATTGGATAAGTACGGGATTTAAAAGTCCTTTCTTTTTTAATTGTTACATTCAAGAAAAGTAGCAAAAAAGTTACCAATGTACTTGCAAAAGTGGTAGCTTTTTTGCTACTTTTGTATTTAAAAGCTCCAATCCAAACTACCCTCGTTAAGATATGACTCAAAAAACTAAATTTTCCCATTGCAAATTTTATGAATGCCAAACAGCTCATAAAGCTTTTAGAAGAAAACGGTTGGTTTGAAGTACGACAAAAAGGAAGCCACCGTATTTTCAAGCATCCAATCAATCCAGATAATATTCCAGTGGCCGATCATGGGACTAAAGATATTCCCATAGGTACGCTGAAAGCTATCTTGAAAAAAGCAGGTATCAAATAACATGCAATTAACCATAATCATAGAAAAAGGCGACGGCGAAATCTGGGGCCGCTTAGAGGCTCCTGGCTTTCTAAACGTTACCGTGGGTGATTCTGAAGCAGAGATTACCCAAAATATGCTTGAATTGATAGAAGATTTTTTGGAAAATGAAGGTAAGGACAACGATTACTGGAAAGATGTTACTCTTGATAGTATCACCTTTGAGTATCGTTATGATTTAACAGCCTTCTTCGAAATATTTTCTCCACTCAAAATAAATTCTATCGCCGAAAAAGCAGGTATTAACAAAGCTTTAATGCGTCAATACGTTTCGGGCGTCAAACATCCTTCTGCACAGCAAGTGCAAAAAATTGAAGCAGCGATTCATTCTTTTGCCCAAAAACTCATGAAAGTTTCTTTGGTTTAAGCCAAAATGGGCGTAATGATTTTGCCAGCGGTATCCGTTAGGCGAAAGTTACGCCCTTGAAAAGGATACGTGAACTTTTCGTGGTTGAAGCCCATTAAGTGCAGAATCGTCGCTTGCAGGTCGTGGACGTGCGTACGGTCTTTGACCCCAGCATACCCTAGCGGGTCGGTTTCTCCCATTGAAAACCCTTTTTTGACTCCACCGCCTGCCATCCAGACCGTAAATGCTTCGAGGTGGTGGTCGCGCCCTGAATACGGAAGCACTTGGCCGTCACGGTTTTCTTGCATGGGTGTTCGTCCAAATTCGCCGCCCCATACCACTAGCGTCTCATCCAATAATCCACGCATTTTTAGGTCTTTCAACAAGGCCGTTACGGCTTGGTCGGAAGCCAAACATTTATTCCGAAGCCCCACTTCTACCGAACCGTCTTCGCTCGTGCCGTGGGTGTCCCAGCCCCAGTCAAAAAGTTGCACAAAGCGTACGCCATTTTCGACTAATTTCCGAGCTAAAAGGCAGTTCATCGCAAACGACCCCTCGCCCGCTTGCACACCATACATATCCAAAATATACTGCGGTTCTTTGCTGACATCCATTACTTCGGGTACCGACATTTGCATCCGAAACGCCATTTCGTACTGACTAATCCGCGTCAATATTTCGGGGTCATGTACCTCTTCGTAGGTTTGTTTATTGATTTCATTGATGGCTTCAATGGTCTGTTTACGAATGTCGCGGTTCATCCCTTGTGGGTCTGATACGTACAAAACAGGGTCGCCACCCGTACGGCACTGAACTCCTTGATACACCGTTGGTAAAAACCCACTTCCCCACACCGACTTCCCCGCATCAGGCTGTTTTCCTCCCGACGCCAGCACGATAAATCCTGGAAGATTTCGATTTTCTGAACCTAAGCCATAGACAGTCCAAGCCCCCAAGCTAGGACGCCCCAGCCGCGCACTGCCCGTGTGCATGAGCAACTGAGCAGGAGCATGGTTAAATTGATCAGTGTACATGGCCTTCAAAAACGACACGTCGTCCACCGCCGTTTGCAAATAGGGTAAATAATCCGAAACCCACGCCCCCGATTGTCCATGCTGGGCAAACTGTCCTTTGGGTCCCAACATTTTAGGAACACCTTTGATAAAGGCAAATTTCTTTCCCTCTAAAAATTCAGCAGGGCAATCTTTTCCGTGATATTTTTCCAGTTCTGGCTTATAATCAAACAATTCCAACTGCGAAGGTGCCCCCGCCATGTGAATATAAATCACCTGTTTTACTTTGGGTGCAAACTGCGGCATCCGAACGTTCATTGGGTCAGCAGATACCAGTGGAGCTGCGGCCATTTTCTCTTTTGAGCTATATCCACAGCTTCCAAGCAACGATCCTAAGCCTAATCCACCTACGCCTGCGCCAAGTGTCTGCAAGAAATACCGACGCGTCTGACGTTCCAATTCCGCCTGTTGAAGTTCTTTTAATAACTTTTCCATGAACTAGGTGCTATACAATTCGTTGTAAAACTTCGCTTTTGTAGTTAAAAAGAAAAAAATTCAGAAAATATACCCCTTACTTCTCGTGGTTAGTATCACGCTATCGTCGGGTTGTGAGCAACCCTTTTCACCGTGGGTCGGGTTGCTCACAACCCGACGCTTTTTTCTATTTTTTCACCCATTCTGCATAAAAAAAGGGCTCGAAACAAATTGCTTCAAGCCCTTTTCAACTATATATTCAAATTATCTATAGAGCCCCTTCTTTGATATCTTCTACCACCGTTGGGTCGAGCAACGTGGTGGTATCTCCTAAGTTTGAAGTATCACCTTCGGCAATTTTACGCAAAATACGACGCATGATTTTACCCGAACGCGTCTTAGGCAATCCTCTCACAAACTGAATCTTATCTGGTTTTGCAATAGGCCCAATGATGCGCGTTACGGTCGCTAAAATATCACGACGCGATAAATCTTCATCGTCAAGCACATTATCACAAATCACAAAGGCATAAATGCCTTGCCCTTTGATGTCGTGCGGATAACCAACCACGGCACTTTCGATGACATCGGCGTGCATGTTGATGGCATTTTCGACTTCGGCCGTTCCGATACGGTGCCCCGATACGTTCAATACATCATCCACCCGTCCTGTAATACGATAGTATCCATCCTCGTCACGCAAACATCCATCACCAGTGAAATAACGTCCAGGATAGGTAGAAAAATACGTCTGACGACAACGCTCGTGGTCGCCCCAAGTCGTACGAATAATTGATGGCCATGGATATTTGATGCACAAGTTACCACTCACGCCATTTCCTTCAATCTCAACGCCATTTTCATCCACCAAGATTGGTTGTACGCCTGGTAATGGAAGAGTTGCATAAGTAGGTTTGGTTTTGGTTACCCCTGCAATCGGTGAAATCAAAATCCCCCCTGTTTCGGTCTGCCACCAGGTATCTACAATCGGACAACGACCTTTTCCAATGTTTTCATTGTACCAATTCCATGCTTCCTCATTGATAGGCTCCCCTACCGACCCTAGCACTTTGAGTGAGCTTAGGTCTTTACCTTCCACATGTTTTAAACCAAAACCCATCAACGAACGAATCGCCGTGGGGGCCGTGTACAAAATATCTACTTTGTGCTTATCCACAATGTCCCAAAAACGCCCAGCATCGGGATAAGTTGGCACTCCCTCAAACATCAAGGTAGTAGCACCACTCAACAAGGGGCCATAAACGATATAGCTATGTCCTGTAATCCAACCTACGTCGGCGGTACAAAAGTGAATTTGCCCTGATTCATATTGGAAAACATTCTGGAATGTATAAGCCGAATAGACCATATACCCCCCAGTACTGTGAACTACCCCTTTGGGTTTACCCGTTGACCCTGAAGTATATAAAATAAACAAGGGGTCTTCCGAATCCATGATTTCGGGAGGACAGTCAGACGTCACTTGTTTCATTTCGCTTTCCCACCATACGTCACGTCCCTTAATCATCGAAATCGGTGTGCGGGTATGCGTCAATACAATTACCTTTTCGACCGACCGACAGCCTATCAAGGCATCATCCACGGTATCTTTCATTGGAATGTTTTTCGGGCCTCGTGCCGCACCATCTGACGTAATAATCACCTTACAATCAGAGTCATTGATACGGTCGGTCAACGACTGAGCCGAAAACCCTCCAAACACCACCGAGTGAATCGCTCCAATGCGGGCACAGGCCAACATAGCAATTGCAGCCTCGGGTACCATTGGCAAATAAATACAAACACGGTCTCCTTTTTGAACACCGTTGCGCTTCAATACGTTAGCAAAACGGCATACTTGATCATGTAACATCTTGTAAGTAAGCGTCACACTTGGCTCATTTGGGTCGTTTGGCTCCCAAATAATAGCGGGATGATTCCCCAACTCACGCAAATGACGGTCAAGCGCATTTTCGGTAATATTTGTCTTACCATTCACAAACCATTTTATATCTGGGCCAGTGAAATTCCAGTCTAATACTTTCTTCCAAGGCTTATGCCACTTAAACTCCTGAGCCACTTCTGCCCAAAAACCTTCCGGGTCTTCTACACTATGCTGGTAAGCGGCCTGATACTCTTCAAATGTACGGATAAGCATGATTTCAAAGGTGTTTGATTGATTAAGGTTATTAAAAGGAAAGTCCGTTGCTGAATTGTGGGTATAAAAATAGCAAAACATTTTCCCGTTTAGGTGAAATTATCATCACAAAATTGCTAATTCAATATAGAAAGTGACAAAAATCATGCTTCAAACCTACCAAAAACGCCAGACTTGAGTCAAGTCTGGCGTCTGAAAAGATAGCCATCGAACAATGCCTACTAAGCTTTATTCTCACTGATTTTCAACGATTTTTATAAAAATTTCATCGCTGAAAATTTTTATTTATTATATCTAAACTAGGCAACATCTTCTTTCTCCTTCCGAAGCTTCTGCACAGTTTCAACAGTCACATCAGCCAACGACGCAATTTTAGCATCATCAAAGTCCGTTTCAGTTAGCAGGGTATTCACAAAAAGTAATTTTTGGGTTTCTATTCCTTTCTCAATACCTCTTTCAACTCCCTTTTCAATACCTTTTTCAATACCTTTTTTTTCACCTTTAGCTAACCCTCGCTTTTCCCCAAGGCGTCGCTCGCGCTCCAACACAAATTCAACAATACCCATCGTTTCTTTCGGTTTGTTTAACAATATATCAATCGCTTCGTCAAATTTAACATCATTTTCCCGTTTTCCAAAACGTACGTACAGCTTCAAAAACCCCATCAATGCCTCTATCTTAACACGGCTAAAACCCTTGCTAACCAGACGTTTCAGCAATTCCACTTTTTCTTGCAAAAGCTCGTCTTCCCTTACTCTCCCTTTCTGCAATGCGACCAAAACCGTCAAAATTATCATCGCAAAAGGGTTTGTACTCGCTGCTAAAACTTCAGCATTTTGCTCAAAAACTTTGTACAGATTAAACCTGTAATCAATACTCGTCCCCAAATAAACTTGAGAAAACTTATCAGGCTTAAATCGTCGGTTGCGGTCTGTCAAAATCGCAAACGCAGTAATCCGCCTCTGATACCGATCGTAGATACGGTAAAAATAACGCAAAGTCACCTATTACCAATAACGCCAGACTTGAGGCAAGTCTGGCGTTCGAAGTTAACCTAACATTATGATTGTAATCTAAATTCAAGCTTTCTGATTTTCAAAGGCTTGCCCAACTCCTCTGCGCTGCAAGGAATCGGCAATTTCCTCCAAAATAACGGGGTCGTCTATCGTTGATGGCACGGTGTAAGATTCTCCATCGGCAATTTGACGAATTGTTTTACGAAGTATTTTACCTGAACGCGTTTTTGGCAAACGCTTCACCAAAATAGCCGTGCGGAAAAACGCTACTGCCCCAATCTGATCACGCACAATGCCCACCAACTCCGACTCCAACGCCGTTTCATCAATAATAACACCGTCTTTTAAAACCACAAAACCAACAGGACGCTGCCCGCGAAGTTCGTCGGCGATTCCAACCACGGCACATTCGGCCACGGCAGGATGCGACGCCACAAACTCTTCCATTTCGCCCGTGGAGAGGCGATGTCCTGCGACATTGATGACATCATCCACGCGCCCCATGATGAACACATAACCGTCGTCATCCACATACCCGCCGTCGCCCGACAAATAATAGCCTTCAAATTTTTTGAGATACGAACTCTTAAAACGCGCATCATCATTCCAAAGCGTGGGTGTAAATCCAGGAGGAAGCGGTAGTTTCAAACACACATATCCCTCATGGTTGGCTTCAAGTTCCTGACCATTTTCTCCCACAATTTTAAGATTATACCCACACACAGGCTTGGTCGCCGAACCTGCTTTGACAGGAAAAGCCTCTAATCCCATCATATTAGCTACCATCGGCCAGCCTGACTCGGTTTGCCACCAGTGGTCAGTGATGGGAAGTTGGGCTATTTTTTGGAGCCATTCCAACGTTGGTGGGTCGCAACGCTCGCCCGCCACAAAAATATTTTGCAAACTTGATGTATCGTACTTGGCCTTTAACAACGCCTCAGGGTCTTCTTTTTTTATCGCCCGAAACGCCGTTGGAGCCGTAAAAAACGTCTTTACTTGGTGGTCAGCAATCACCCGCCAAAACGTACCTGCATCGGGCGTCCGTACGGGCTTCCCTTCAAACAAAATAGTTGTACAACCTGCAATCAACGGCCCGTACAAAATATAACTGTGCCCTACTACCCACCCAAAATCGGAGGCTGCCCAAAAAACATCTCCCGCGTGGGCATCATAAACATGGTGCATACTAAATTTAAGTGCCACTGCGTGCCCACCATTGTCACGCACGACACCTTTGGGTTTCCCTGTCGTTCCTGAAGTATATAAAATGTACAGTGGATGAGTTGCGTCCACGGGTACACATTCGGTCGGGTCGGCCTGCGCGACGGCTTCAGAATAATCCACATCACGCCCTTCTAGCATTGGGGCATGGCACATCGACCGCTGATAAATGAGGCAATGTTTGGGCTTGAAAGCGGCCAATTCGATGGCTTCGTCCAACAGCGGTTTGTAAGGTAATACACGGTCAAACTCAATTCCACACGAAGCCGAAATCACTACTTTGGGTTCGGCATCTTCTATACGTATAGCCAACTCATGTGGTGCAAAACCTCCAAAAACGACCGAATGCACCGCCCCCAAACGCGCACAAGCCAGCATGGCAAACGCCGTTTCGGGAATCATGGGCATATAAATCACCACGCGGTCTCCCTTGTCAACCCCCAATGCCCGCAATGCCCCTGCACATTTAGCCACTTCGTGTTGTAACTCAGCAAATGTATATTTCTGGATGGTATTTGTGACAGGAGAGTCATAAATCATCGCTACTTGCGCTCCTCGTCCGTTCAGAACGTGGTAGTCTATCGCTAAATAGCAAGTATTGAGCTGCCCCCCAGCATACCAGCGGTCAAGTCCATTGGCATCTTTCCCAAGCACGGTTTCGGGTTTCTTAAACCACGCAATTTGCTCGGCTTGCTCAGCCCAAAAGGTTTCGGGATTGGCTAAACTCGCTTCAAAAAGGGAAGTATAGTTTGTTGATTGTGTATTGCTAGACATGGCAAAGGCAATTGAAAGGGTGAAATTGAGACAACCTTAATGGCTTCCTTCGAGTGAAGCTCCGTCCATACCACCATTCAAAAGCCAGTAAATACCATAAATAAATACTAGCACCACAACCGCAATGATTACCTTGGTAACAATACCCGACGACGACTTATTTTCTTCCATGACGAATAAGATTAAAGTTTGGGATAACTGAATTTTTATCCAAAAGTAATCTAAAATATTCGAGGAATAGTAATATTTTTCGCTAAGTTGGTATAGCTACTATTTCACAGCATAACATCCTGATTTTTAGGCTGCTACTTCCGAAATTTCCCGTATTAATCCATTTACTTTTGCCATCAAATCACGGGTAGAAAATGGCTTCGGAACGTACAAGCTTGCCCCTAGCTCAAGTCCTTTAGCCATATCGGCTTCTTTGCTTTTTGCGCTCATAAACACCACTTTAGCATGTTTATAAGAATCGTGCTTTTTAATAAATTCGCAGACTTGGTACCCGTCCACCCTGGGCATCATAATATCAAGTAGTACAATATCAGGGATGTTCGCCTCGATGATGTCAAATGCCTCGGCACCGTCGCGAGCAATAAACACTTTATGTCCTTCTTTTTTCATCAAAAACTCCAAAGACATTAAGATGTTAGGCTCATCATCAACAATCAAAATTTTCATGCCCGTCATTTTGTTTTTAGTTTTTATCCAGTGGGATTTCGCACGTAAACACACTTCCTTTACCTAGCTCGCTTTCTACCTTGATAGTTCCTTGGTGTAGTTCTATGATTTTTTTGCAGATAGCCAATCCGAGTCCACTTCCTTTTGGTTTTCGTACCGATTGGTCGCGAGTTTGATAAAATTTCTCAAATATAAGCTCTCGATATTTATTATCTATGCCTTGTCCATTATCTGATATGCTAAATGATAGAGATGCTTCGGTTTGAAGTGTATTGATTTGAATTTTTCCCGTATCAGCAGGACAAAACTTAATCGCGTTGGATACCAAATTGATAATCACCTGAATAAGTCGATCACGATCAGCGCGAATAGGGCCGTAAATCCCTTCATAAGCGACTTCGATTTTGATATTTTTTTCTTTTGCCAGTTGGTCAAGTGCTTCCAAGGATTCTTCCACAATATCTTCCATCAAAAATTCGTCGATGTCCAACTCTTGTTTACCCGTTTCAAAACGTTCGAGGGCCAACACTTGGTTGATTAGCCGAGTCAAACGTTCGGATTCTTTGGTAATGGTATTCACAAAATGTGATCGTTGGTCTTCTTCCATGTCGGGGTTATCGTGGACAATTTCCGACAAAGCCCGTATCGACGTCAGCGGGGTACGTATTTCGTGCGTAACCGTTGACAAAAAATCATCCTTCTGAATATCAGCAATTTGCAACAGCTCATTGGCTTGTTTTAACTGCTGCGTCAGTTGTTCCAATTCTTCCGACTTTCGCGTTAATTCTTCATTCAGCGTCTTCAACTCTTGCGACGTTTTCAGAATATCAATCACTTCTTCGACACTGATTTGTTCTTCTTTTGCCACCGACGACACCAAAATACGCGCCGAAGCTGCGCCAATGGCTCCGCCCAGCATTTTTTCGGCATAGTTTACCACTTGGGAGTCGGCGTACCTCGTATTCAAATCCAACATGTTCTGTTTGGCATACAACTGCAGCGTTTCTTCCGTATGGCTTTTCCCAAAGAAAATTGTCAACAGGGACTTAATATCCGTTACCAGCGCTTTCCCCTTCCAAGCTACCGCACTTTCGTAGGTTTTTGAGTATTTAAAAACATCTACAAACAATACTGCTTGGTTGTGTTCCAACGCCGTAGGCTGCGACAACAACGACCCTCCCACGTAAAAAAGCAAGTTCAATAACAACGACCAAAACGTTCCGTGAGAAATATTGTCGAGTCCCGTTACGCCCAGTAGCGATTCAGGCCGTAGCAAATCCATTCCCCAAGGACCTTTACTGAGCATATCGGGCGATATGTATCCCGCCGACACCATCGACGGAATAATCAGGGTATAAAACCAAACGCCTCCGCCAACCAAAAGCCCCCCCACGGCTCCCACCAATGACCCACGTTTCCAAAAAATACCACCTAGTACCACGGGCGCAAACTGTGCTACCGCCGCAAACGACACCATCCCGACCGATACCAAACTGTATTTGTCGCTGACGTTTTTATAGTATAAATACGACCCCGCCATCAGCAGGACAATAAACAAACGCCGCAACGTAATAACGACTTGCCCCATGTCTTCGCCAAAACGTCGCTGAAAATCGGTACGACTGACCAGCCAAGGCATGACCAGGTTGTTGGTCAGCATGACTGTCAAAGCCGTACATTCCACAATAATCATGCTTGTAGAAGCCGCAAATCCTCCCAAATACGCGACAAAAGCCAATACTTTTTCGTTAAAATGCAAAGGAATCGACAACACAAATTGGTCGGCTTTGACGGCTGTTCCAAGCAAAATTCTCCCTCCCAACGCAATCGGAACGACGAAAATGTTGATAACCAATAAGTACAGTGGAAAAATCCAGAGCGCTTTGCGAAGGTGATTTTCATTCACATTCTCCACCACCGTCACCTGAAATTGCCTTGGCAAAAACATAATGGCCAAAGACGCCAAGAAACAATACCAAAACCAATCGCTGGTATTTTCTTCTTTGATGGTAAATATTCGCTGTAAATCAACGAGTTTTGATGCTTTCTGAACAATGTCATCGAATCCATCAAAGACGATAAATGTTACAAAAACGCCCACTGCCAAAAAGGCAAACAGCTTAAACAACGATTCAAATGCAATGGCAGCCACCATTCCTTCGTGGCGCTCGTTGGCATCAAGTTTACGCGCCCCAAATAGAATGGTAAAAATCGTCAGAACTATCGAAATGTAGAAGGCTTTATCCAGCCAAAGCGAATTGCCTGCATCGTTGGCGGTGGTTAAAATACTAAACCCACTGGAAATTGCTTTGAGTTGAATTGAAATGTAGGGAATCGTCCCAACAACGCACAAAATCGTAGCAATCACGCCCAGCGCTTGGCTTTTCCCGTAACGTGCCGACACAAAATCGGCGATATTTGTAATGCGTTGAACTTGACAAATGCGGATGATTTTCCGAAAAATAACCCACCAAAGCGGCATCGTAATGGTAGGGCCAATAAAAACGGCAATAAAATCCACGCCCGACTCCGCCGCCCGCCCGACGCTCCCGTAAAACGTCCATGCTGTGCAATAAACCGCCAGTGACAACGCATAAACGTACGAATTACTGACCAAGCTCCGCCCTTTGGCCGAGCGCTGTTCGGCCCAATTGGCTACAAAAAACAAGACCAACAAGTACGATACAGACCAGAAAATCAACCAAAAGCTATTCATCAGAATGGTGGTTGTTGGTATTATTAACAATCAAAAACGTGACAACAATAATCAAAAACCAGATTCCAAAAATTCCCATGTACAACACAGGCGTGCGCCACTTGAAGCTCAAGCGGTTGAAAATGCTCAAAATGGGGTTGTTGTACAACGCCCAAGCCAGTAAACTCAAAGCCACCAAGGCCAATTCTCGCGTTTTTGACATACAATTAAGCATGTGAAAAATGGCTGCCGAGGGTTTGAAGCACACTCGACAACCATTCCTAATTATAAACCCTAAACCTAACCTTATTTATTTTTCGTCGTATTCGCCCGTAAGTGCGTAGTACCCGAGTATCGACATTCCGCCAGCGATGATTGGTGCCAAAATGAAGGTATAAATGATGGCAGGCACGAGGTCAGTACCGCCTTTGTCCCACATTGGCAATGCTTGGTTGATGAAGAGATAGTAGCCTGCGTATAGACCAATACCTATCCAAACAATTCCTAATATTCTTTTTATTGCGTTCATAATTCGTTGTCTTTTAAAAGGTTAAAGATTAGTCGTTAGCGTTTTTGTCTTCCTTGATGTAAAGTAAACCAATCACAAAACTTACCCCAGCAAGGATAATTGGGTACCAAAGCCCTTCCAAATACGGCTGGGTGTTCACAATCGCTTCTCCCGCTTTTTCGGCCGCATCGTTGATGTCCTTCGCACGGGTAGCCAAGTAAGTCGCAATGGCAGGCATCAATCCACCAAACACCCCGTTACCAATGTGGTACGGCAACGACATCGACGAATAACGAATACGGGTTGGGAACATTTCTACCAAGAAGGCCGCAATAGGGCCATACGCCATCGTTACAAAAAGTAACAAGATAAATACCATCAAGACTAGCGTGTTGCGGTCGCTGTTGTTGATTGTGGTTGTTTTTTTCACCTCAGGCTTAGGAGCTTCCTTGCTCGCATCGGCCAGAATCGTTACTTTCTTTACCTCTTTGTATTTTGTTCCATCTGTAAACTCCTTGGTCGTGGTTGTCGTAATGAGCGAATCAACTTCAGACCCAGCAGCAAGCGCACGTTTTACCTCCACTTTGGTATTGGCCACAATCTCTTCTTTGTTTTTAAGATTAGTGGTCTGGTAAATCTTCTCGAAAATCGGACGATAACAAATAATCGCTAACAACATACCTGCCAACATGATGCCTTTGCGACCAATTTTGTCGGACAATGAAGCAAAAATCACGAAGAACGGCGTACCCAACAATAATCCTAAAGCAATGATAACGTTCACTTGGTTGTCATCGACGTTACAGATTTTTTGCAAGAAACTCAAGGCATAAAACTGACCCGTGTACCAAACTACGCCTTGACCCATCGTAGCCCCAAAAAGCGCCAACAGTACAAATTTGAAGTTGTATTTATTGCCAAACGACTCTTTCAATGGGTTGGCCGACGTTTTTCCTTCGGCTTTGGCTTTGGCAAAAAGTGGTGACTCGTGCATGTTACGGCGAATGATAAACGATACCCCAACCATGATCAACGATACCCAAAAAGGAATACGCCATCCCCAATCGTTAAAAGCCTCATTACCAAGTGTATTACGAGTTACCATGATAACCAACAACGACACAAACAAACCAATCGTAGCTGTCGTCTGAATCCATGACGTCCAGAATCCGCGTCTTTCGGCGGGTGAGTGCTCGGCTACGTAGGTCGCCGCGCCGCCGTATTCGCCACCCAAGGCAAGTCCTTGTAAAAAACGAAGTAGTAATACCAAAAGAGGAGCAAAAAAGCCGATGGTTTCGTAGCTCGGGATACATCCAATCAAGAACGTCGCTCCGCCCATCAAAATCAGGGTTACCATGAAGGTATATTTACGGCCGATGAGGTCACCAAGACGGCCAAAAAACAAGGCGCCAAAAGGCCGAACCACAAAACCTGCCGCAAACGTCGCCAAGGTCGAAAGGAAAGCCGCCGTTGGGTTATCGGGCGGAAAAAATTTGGTAGCGATTACGGTCGCCAAACTTCCGAATATGTAGAAATCGTACCATTCGATGAGCGTACCAACCGACGAGGCTCCGATGATGTACGCTAAACTTTGTTTTTTCTCAGACATGATTGAAAAGGTTGTAAGTTTTTTAAATTTGATTAGGTTAAAAGGTATTAGAGGTAAATTTGAAGTTGGGCAATAAACTCTCCATATTTCTTACTTACACCCGCCGCCGTCAGGCCTGGGCGAAGCGAATATTGGGTGGTAATTTTGGCATGGTGACCGTCGATAAGCCAGTTGATGCCTGTATCAAAGTTTGAAACTGTTTTTGACAGCGCATCAAAGTTCTTGCTGGTATATGCCATGAAGGGTTGTACGCGCATTTTAGGTTTGTCGGTGGCTTTAGGCAACAATAAGCCCACCTGTGTGTAGAAGATTTTTCCAGTTCCAATCATAGGTTGTGCATTTCCTGCTCCTGCCAAAAGTTTATCAGCACCTGTATAAGAAGCATCGGCAGCTCCAATGTTCATAATTCCGATATTTCTCAAGTAGTTTGGACCGAAATTATACTTGAAAAAGCCCGAATAAACGGTAATAGCCGTGTTTTTTTCTTTTTTACCAATGGGCATATCCAAGAAAGCATCTACTGACATCAGGTTTACGTTGTGTTTGGTCACCGTGCCATTGACCGACGAGCGTGTACCTTCGGGTTGGCTATAAAACCCAGCTCCGATGTTAAACACGCGCTTCGTTCCCAGATAGGTTCCTACTTTGAACGGCAACATATTTGATTCTGAATCTAAGAATTGGTACTCCACGTATCCCGTTTTGGCCCACTTGCTCGTCCCGTTGTTATCAACTGCCACTGCTTTTACGCCATCTGTTACGTTTGCTGGCGCAATACTTGTGTTGAAGGGCTTATTTAATCCAAAACGGTATTCAAGTTTGTTCAATTTCCCTTTGGCAAAAAAGCCATATTGACGTGCAAACTGGTCAGCATTATCAATCGTTGCCCAAGAGAAAATAGGCGAGTCAACGGTCAAAAAGTTAAGTGTTGAAGCCATTGTCATCCGCGATATACCCATAAAATAATGTAACCCTGCTCCTACGCTCAAACTTGAGTTTTTGTTTTCTTTGGTAGGTAAAATCAAGTGGTACTCGTTCCAAAAATCGTGAAAAAACATCTGCGGTTTCTTGCCATTTCCGTAACCTCCTGTTCCTGTACTTCCTGAGCCACCGCCGTTGATAAATGTTTGGTTATTGATACCAAAGTGAGCCAAAATCATATACCGTTTGCTTACTTGTGAATAGGCCAACATCCTAAGGCGACGTCCCGAAATATCAAAATTTGATTTGGCAGCTTCTCCCCCTACAGTCGTCCCAGGGTTAAGCTGAGTTGCTCTAAACCACGTTTGGTTCCACGTAATCACACGAATGTACTTTGTTTTTTCAGGGTTCAAATCAAGTTTAATACCCGTTCCGTAATCAGTTGAGCCTTGGCCATAACTCGTAGTGGCCAAGAGGCTACTGGCCATCAATACCAGTAAGGTTAAACACTTTTTCATAGGTTCGTTAAAGGAAAGAGGTTAAAAAAAGAGGTCGGCTTATTTTGTGTTATTCAAATATTTTTTTGAATAATCACTCGACAAAAGTGGAAGAAAGGATTTAAAAATCCGCTTGGGTGATGTTGTTATGCTAAACGCATATAGGTAGCAAACAAAATGGCTGTTTTTAAGTAAAAATCAGTAGAAAAATACGTTACAGAAGAAGAATAAGCAATAAATTAAAGGCATTATCGGAAGTTACCCCTATAGTATTTTGAAAATACGCCCCAAAAACCATCTATTTTAATTTAGCAAACATATAGTAATTTAGCAATAAACGGCCATTTTATATAAAAAAACGGGGCAATATCATGTATTGCCCCCGCCTCAATGCACTTATTGGTGTAATTAATCTTTGAATCTTTCCCATTTAATCATCATAAACTTATCGCCTAATTCGGTCACAATCATGCCCGTTCCTTCCAAATTTTTACGGTCGGCGTAAAACTCAGCCAGCTCTTTGTGATTCATCACTTTGTAGGTAGCATGGTGCGTAATTCGGTCGGGCATTTTGATTTGATATTTCTTTACCCAGTTCATTACTGACACGTGGCTAACTCCCAAAAGTCGCTCTATTTCACGGTAACTCACCCCCTCAATGTACAACTGAAGCGCCTTAATCACGTAGTAGGAGCTAATTCCTTTACCAAGCTTATCGACCGTAAAATTGTAATCGCATTTTTTACAACGGAAACGCTGACGGTCTTTGATGATTCCGTTCTTGACAGTTTCAAGGCTGTCGCATTTGGGGCATTTGAGTGTTGCTGCCATGAAAAAGGAATAGTTAAGTTATAATTAAGAGGAAGTGTCCTATAGTAATTTACCAAAGCTAATAGGACTATTCATATAAAAAAATGTTTTTGGTCACGTTTAGTATTGCTTTGCTAATTAACTATAGTTCGCCATTTTTTTTACCTTTTTTTGATTTCTCAATGGCTGGTTAAAGGCATTTAAAAAATAGCCTCAGCGATACTAAATACACTGTAAGCTAAGTTTCTTTAACTATTACCCGCAGATTGGCGCAGATTGAAAGTCGCAGATGACGCAGATTAATGACAATATAAAGCCCTTTTTCAGCGAAAATCAGCGTTTATAATTCTGCGGCTTTCTGCGGGTAACAAAAAAGCTATTTACTTAACACTGTACTAAATCTTAATAGAAAAAGAGAGGTAAAGGCAACCCGATGAAGCATTGGGGTGGCACGGCCTTGCCAACGATTTAGCCCCAATTTTACACGACTTACTTGCAAAAATGGTAGGCTAACGGAGTATTTTTTTCGGAGGTTTTATGAGTTAACCAATTTTGCAGCGTCAAATTTTTAAACACATACAAGCCATGAAAACAAACAAAACAGTACGTTCAATGTTCAACACAATTTTTCAAAAAGCCCTTTTAATCGCCATTTTAGGCATTTCTTTCTTTGTTATAAGCTGCCAAGAACCAAACGCAGAGGTAGCTCCAGCACCCCATAAAACCACCACCAATGCCCGCCTTGCCACCGACGCCATCGCCGTTTCGACCAGCGACACCGTTTATAATATCACCTTCCAAAATGCCAAAGGATTAACGCTCACCGCCAAGCTATACGTGCCTGCCCTCCAGCCTGGCGAGCAGGTTCCTGCCATGGTTGTGATGCACGGATGCGGCGGAATGTGGTCAAACGATAACGTAGCTGCCAACAAAATGAAAACCAATTTCAACGAATGGGCAGCCGATTTTACTACGAAGAAAATTGCCTCGTTGTTTATCGACAGTTACACCAACCGCCTTGAAAATGGTCAGCCGATTGTGGAGTTTTGCGGCCGTACTCCGCTCAACGATAGCATTTGCTCTCCTGCCTACGAACGCACCTACGATGCCTACGCTGGCTTGGCTTATTTGCGTACTTTGCCTTACATTCAAGGAAGTCGAATTGGGTTGATGGGCTTCTCTCACGGAGGTTCTACGACAATGGCAGCGCTTGTCAATACCACATTAGTCACCAAAAGCCAATGGACAGTTTGGTATCAAAATAAGACTTACAATGTCGCCGCTCCCGTTGCTCGTCCTGCCCAAGGTGGGTTCAAAACGGCCGTTGCTTATTATCCTGGCGGTGGGTTCTTTAGTTACTTTGGAAGTGTTTCGGATGCTACCAAGGGCAAATACATCAACTACGCCCCACTGTTGATTCTGATTGGGAAAAACGATGATTTGCTTCCTGCTACCCAAGTACAGTACGACCGTGCCAAATTAAACGGCGCAGGAACAAGCATTGAACTGGTTACGTACGACAATGCCAATCATTCTTTTGACGAAAAAACAACGGGCGACGATGCCGTAGCCAAAGCCGCCGCTCGAACCAAAGTTTCAAGCTGGTTAGCGGCAACTTTGTAATCTTAATCGGTATAACGACATAAAAAAAGCGGGCCATACAGCCCGCTTTCCATGTTTATTTTAAGCAACAGAAACTCCGTTTTATGATTTATTACAAACCACTAAAATCAAATGTTTCGAGGTATTTTGTCGTAAACATTCCCGATTGGAAGCCTGCGTCGTCCATCAAGCGAATGTGGAAAGGAATCGTTGTTTTGATACCTTCAATTACAAACTCTTGCAAGGCACGCTTCATACGCGTTGTTACTTCTTCCCTCGACTGGCCACTGACGATTACTTTCGCAATCATTGAGTCATAGTTTGGTGGGATGGTATAACCTGCATACACGTGGCTGTCGATACGAACACCGTGTCCTCCAGGGAAATGCAACTGCGTAATTTTTCCTGGGCTCGGGCGGAAACCGTTGGCAGGGTCTTCGGCGTTGATACGGCACTCCATCGCGTATAGCTTAGGAGAATAATTTTGACCAGAAATACGTTCGCCAGCCGCTACTTTGATTTGTTCTTTAATAAGATCAAAATCAGTCACTTCTTCCGTGATTGGGTGTTCTACCTGAATACGCGTGTTCATTTCCATGAAATAAAACTCGCCGTATTTGTCCACCAAAAACTCAATCGTTCCTGCTCCTTCGTAGGCAATCGCTGACGCTCCACGAATAGCGGCTTCGCCCATGCGCTCACGAAGCTCGGGTGATACAATTGGTGATGGAGTTTCTTCGACCAATTTTTGGTGACGACGCTGAATCGAGCAATCGCGCTCCGAAAGGTGGCAAACGGTTCCGTATTGGTCCCCTACTACCTGAATTTCGATGTGACGAGGCTCTTCTACAAATTTCTCAAGGTACAAGCCATCATTTCCGAAGGCTGCTCCTGATTCCATTTTAGCATCGTCCCATGCTTTCTGAAATTCACTTTCGTCTTTGATAATCCGCATCCCACGGCCACCACCACCTGCAGTGGCTTTGACAATCACAGGATAACCGATTCCCTTCGCAAGTTCTTTTCCTTCTTCAACCGATTCCAATAACCCTTCTGAACCAGGAATTACGGGAACTCCAGCAGCTTTCATCGTTGCCTTGGCGGTTGACTTATCCCCCATGAAGTTGATTTGCTCGGCCGTTGCTCCGATAAATTTGATACCGTATTCGGCACAAATTCGCGAAAATTCAGCGTTTTCTGACAAAAACCCGTATCCAGGGTGAATGGCATCAGCGTTGGTAATTTCTGCGGCAGAAATGATGTTAGGAATACTCAAATATGATTGACGGCTTGGCGGAGGCCCAATACACACAGCCTCATCAGCAAAGCGGACGTGAAGACTATCACGATCTGCTGTGGAATACACAGCGACTGTTTTTATACCCATTTCGCGGCAAGTACGGATAATGCGCAATGCAATCTCCCCGCGATTGGCGATTAGTATTTTCTTGAACATGAGTTTTTGGAAATTGTTAAGCAGGCTCTACCAAGAACAATGGTTGGTCGTATTCTACAGGCGTAGCATTTTCAACCAATACTTTTACGATACGACCTGATACTTCCGATTCGATTTCGTTGAAAAGCTTCATCGCTTCTACAATACAAACCACTTTTCCAGTTGCTACTTCGTCGCCTACTTCTACAAACGAAGGTTTATCTGGTCCCCCTGAACGGTAGAAAGTACCAATCATTGGTGATTTGATGGTCAAATACTTCGATTCATCCGCTTTGGCCGCAGGAGCTGGTGCTGCTGCTGGCGCAGGAGCGGCCACTACTGGAGCTGGAGCGGCGGCCACTGGTGCTACTGCTACTGGAGCAGGGGCAGCAGCAACCACGGTAGTAACGGCGTTGCGTTTTACGCTTACTTTAAACTCACCAGTTTCGATATTTACTTCATCTAAGCTTGAGTGAGCGATGAAATCGAGTAGTTTTTGAATGTCTTTAATTTCCATTGTTGTTTGAAGTTAGGTTTTTTGGAGACTTACGTCTTACTTAACGCGTTCTGAGTACTCTCTGGTAGCCGTTTTGATGCGGATTTTATCACCTTGTTCGATAAACATAGGCACCATGATACGCGCTCCCGTTTCTACTTCTACTGCCTTGCGAGGGTTGTTAGCAGTATCGCCTTTAATGCCTGGCTCTGCATATATTACTTCCAAGTCAACTGTGGCTGGAAGTTCGCACGTGAGAGGTGCTTCGTTTTCGGTATTCAATAAAATTTCTACGACTTGACCTTCTTTCATCAAATCAGCTCCATCAACCAATTTCTCGTCGATTGAAATTTGCTCAAACGACTCGTTATCCATGAAGTTGTATCCTGCTTCATCCTTATAAAGGAATTGAAACTCGCGGCGCTCAACGCGCACAGGATAGATGGCAACGCCAGAGTTAAAGGTATTGTCTAACACTTTACCACTGGTAAGGCTTTTCAATTTTGTACGTACAAAAGCCGCTCCTTTACCAGGTTTAACGTGTTGAAACTCGACAATTTGAAACAAATCGTGGTTAAAATTAATTACTAATCCATTACGGATGTCTGCAGTTGTTGCCATTTTAGTATGAATCGTTAATTCATTAGATTGAAGGCTACGAATAACCCTAGCCTCTTATCGAAATTTGATTTTTGAGAATTGAGAAGTTTCCTCGTTAATACGCCCATTTTACATACACCGAACCCCACGTAAAACCTCCTCCAAAAGCGGCAAAAATGAGATTATCGCCTTTGTTTAGTTGCGATTCATAATCCCATAAGCACAGAGGAATGGTTGCCGCAGTCGTGTTTCCGTATTTATGAATGTTCAGCATCACCTTGTCCATTCCGACTTTCATGCGGTTAGCCGTTGCGGAAATGATGCGTTTGTTGGCTTGGTGAGGTACCAACCACGCCACGTCGTCGCCTGAGAGGTGGTTACGCTCCATGATTTCAGCCGCAACGTCGGCCATATTGGTGACAGCAAACTTAAATACTGACTGACCATCTTGGTAGGCATAGTGCCAGCGTTTGTCGATTGTTTCGTGCGTGGGCGGGAAGCGGCTTCCACCTGCTTTTTGGTGCAAAAATGGCTGACCAGCTCCGTCTGATTTGATAATAGTATCTAAAATTCCGAGTCCTTCGGTGTTAGGTTCGAGCAAAACAGCGCCTGCTCCATCCCCAAACAACACGCAGGTCGTACGGTCGGTGTAGTCAATAATAGCCGACATTTTATCCGCTCCTACCACAATCACTTTCTTGTATTTACCTGTTTCGATAAACTGCGAACCGACCGTCAGGGCATAAATAAAGCCCGAACAAGCCGCCTGAATATCAAAACTTCCGATGGATTTAATGCCCACCATGTCGCAGATGAGATTGGCTGTACTCGGAAATACAAAATCGGGAGTAGTTGTTGCACAAATCAACAAGTCAATATCACCTGCCGCAGTGTTTGTTTTGGCCAAAAGCCCTTTTACTGCTTCGGCGGCCATGTGAGATGTACCCAGTCCTTCGCCTTTGAGGATATGCCGTTCTTTAATACCTGTACGGGCCGTAATCCACTCGTCGTTGGTATCTACCATTTTCTCCAACTCAGCGTTGGTTAGTACATAATCGGGTAAGTATCCTTGTATCCCCGTAATAGCCGCGCGAATTTGACTCATTTTTTACTTTGATATAAGTGATTAGGTCTCACCTCTTTATAACTCAGAGGGACGACGATAAAGGTGGTTTCAACTCAATGCTTTGGCAATATGGACATGGATTTGAGCTTCCACTTGTTTGCAAGCCCAAGTAATCATGTTTTTGATAGCCGTTGGTGACGAAATACCGTGTGCAATCATCACATTGCCGTTTACGCCCACGATGCTACTTCCTCCCACCGCTTCGTAGTTCATTTTGTCGATGTAGTCATCTTTGATACCTCGTTCGCTTACGACCGTATAAAACGATTCTGCGAGTTTGAAAAGGGCATTTCCCGTAAAACCATCCGTAATGATTACGTCGGCCTTGTCATCGAAAAAGTCGCCGCCTTCCATGTTACCAACGAAGTTGATACGTGTATTTTCTTTCAAAAGCTGGTGTGCTGCTTGAGCTACGAGCGAACCTTTTTGTTCTTCTTCACCAATGTTCATCAATGCCACGCGTGGTTTGTCGATGCCAAAGGTATATTGGGCGTAGATAGAGCCAATCACGCCAAATTGTTCAAGCACTTCTGGTTTGCAGTCGGCATTGGCTCCAATATCAAGCATGGCAGCGTATCCTCCTTTTTTCTGAGGGACAAGCCCAACAATTGCGGGGCGGATAATGCCTTCAATCGCTTTGATGCTAAACAAAGCGCCTACGTGCATTGCTCCCGTATTGCCTGCGCCACAAAAGATGTCTATATTCTTTTCTTTGAGTAACTTAAACCCAATTGAAATGCTCGAATGAGGTTTTTGGGATAAGGCTTTGGTGGGGTGTTCACCCATCTCTACCACGTCTTCTGCGTGTACCACCTCAATCTGCGAGCCTTGATAGCCGTACTTAGTCACTAACTGATTAACGATGTCTTGTTTGCCGATAAGCACCAGCTGGACATTGGTTGGTAAATTAGCTGCTGCTAAGACAGCACCTTCCACAATTGCCTCGGGGGCGAAATCCCCTCCCATTGCATCTATTCCTATTTTCATTTTTCTATTGTAGGTATTGGGTAGTAAGAGGCTGTAAAAATAGTAGATAAGCAATACTAAAAAAGCATTTCATCGCAACTTTCTATACAAGTTGTGATGAAATGCTTTCATATACAATGCTTTATAAACTAGACTTTTGCGTAGCCTTCTACTACAACTTTGCCTTTATAAACCAGATTACCCTCAAAAACGTGGGCGCGGTGCATTACGTGTACTTCGCCTGTTGTTGGGTCAGTAGAAAGAGCCTTGCCCGTCAATGCGTCGTGCGTACGGCGCTTGTCACGGCGTGTGCTTGAGTGTCTTCGTTTGGGATGTGCCATTACCTTATGTCTTTAATTAATTGTTCGTTTGCTATTTATAAATACTTAAAAAAGTGCGTATTAATTGCCTTTTAGCTTTTTTAGGGCTGCCCAGCGCGGGTCGTCATCTTCTGGCTCTTCTGGTGTTTCTTCCTCGGGAGTTTGATAAACCAAAATTCCGTCAATTTCTTCATCGTCTTCTATTTCCTCCTCGTCGGTTCGGAATCGTGGATGAAGTTTTTTCATTGGCAATGCCAATGCGATGTACTCAAAAATATGACTGGCTACATTGATACGAACCGTGTCTTGACGAATGAGTTCAATTTCGTCAGAAAGCTGCTCGTTGTGGTCGCCAAACTTTAAAATGAGCCGTTCCTGAATGTCCAAAGGCTCTTCAAATACCTCAAGACTGCGATCACAAACCAAATCTACTTTCCCAACAATGTGGAAAGTAAGCATCAGCATCGTAGCCGATTTGTCCAGTTTTAAATGGGTTTTAAAGTGCCCACTTTCAATGAGTTCTTGCTCCAGCTCTTCAAAAAACTCGTTTTTAGACTCAAAATCAAAAACATATTGCTTTTCTTTTAAGCCGTAAATGTCTATGTCGTACTGTGTTAGCGCTTTCACTTCTCTGTCAAAATGGGCTGCAAAGTTAGAATTAATTATTAATATTCACAAGTCAAAAAAAGTTTCTGCTGTTTTTTAAAGGTTTTTTCCAAAAGCCAGCTTCCTTTTTTTCTTCCAACTACATTATAAACCACTTATCCTGCAAATCGTTCCGTTTATCCTAATCGCGCAACTTTTTGGAGTCGTTGCTGCATCTTGCTATCGAAATCAGTTCTTAAACTAAACAAATTTATAGCCATGAAAACGTTCATCTTCGCTCTCGCCTTCGCTGCTTCATTCAGTGCTTTCGCCCAAGACTCAGACGATTATTCTCAGAAAAAGAATAACTCCAAAGTGTATTATACCAGAGGAGGGAATGCCAGCTTGCTATCATTTGCCCAAGTTACCCGCGACGGGGAAGAAGTGTCTTCTATCCCACGTTTCACGATGTTTTTCAACATTGGAACCAACGCCAACGTCGATTTAGGCAACCACTTGGGCCTTTTTGCAGGTTTGAATTTGACTAACATTGGAATGATTACCGAAGAAACAATCGTTGGAACTGTCAAAACCGACGTATTTAAGTACAAACAACGGGTGTATGCCTTGGGCGTTCCTGTAGGTATCAAAATCGGCGATCTTCGTAAGTTTTATGTCTATGGTGGTGCCGAAGCTGCGTATGCTATTAACTTCAAGCAAAAAACATTTATCAACGGCGAAAAAGTCGATAAGTTCAACGAGTGGTTTAGCAACCGTTCCAACCCATTTATGCCTGCCGTTTTTGCAGGGTTCCAAACCAAAAGCGGATTTGGGTTGAAAGTGCAATATTATCTCACTGATTTCTTAAATCCCGATTTTTCAGAAAATGGCGTGAAACCTTATGCCAACACGGAGTCTAAGATTTTCTTCGTGACGTTGGGGTATAACTTTGGGAAGAAATAACATTGGCGTCAGAGACGCAAGGCCATTTTTGTCCCAAATTACAGTTTGGGACAAGCGATAGAAGCCATTTTTGTCCCAAATTACAGTTTAGAACAAGCGATAGAAGCCATTTTGCTCCTAAGTATAGTTTGGGACAGGCGAAACAAAAGAGAAGGGTCTTGAAACTCACAGATAAGTTTCAAGACCCTTCTCTTTTTCACTCATTCGTAATTCGTTCTACGCTTGCTGTTCTTTGACCAAGAAGCACGAGCCTGCGGCCAATAACATACAAACCCCTGCCAAAACGAGCGCATTGCGTGGGTCGTCGCCAAGAAGTGTTTTATAAAAAATAGGAACAGTTAACATCCCGATGAATTGCGGGACACAAATGAACCCGTTGAAAATCCCCATATACACGCCCATTTTTTCTTTAGGCACAGCGGCAGCCAACATCAAATAAGGCATTGACATAATTGACCCCCACATCAAACCGATGATGGTCATTCCTGCGAGATATACCATTTTATCATTAGAAAGCAATGTCATAAAAAAGCCCATTGCCCCGAGAACCAGAAATAGTGCGTGCGTTCCGCGTGAGCTTCCCACCATTTTTACGATTCGGGGAATAAAAAAGGAAATCACTGCGCAGGATACGCTAAACATGGCAAAACACAAACCACCCCATTTTGTTCCTTCCTCAAAACCCGTAGGGTTAGAAACGGCATCGGGGGCATTGAAGGCGTATTTGGCCACGGAAAGCGATAAATATTGCCACATCAACGGAAGTCCGTACCAGGTGAAAAATTTTACCCACCAAAGCTGGCGCATCACGGTAGGCATGGATGACAATGGCGCCAAAATTTCTTTAAAAACAGGGAGCATCAAAATCAAATAGCCTCCAATTAAAATGCCCAATCCCCACTGAAGTCCAGTCGCTAGTCCTCCTGAAAAATACGCGAATCCGAAGCCTAGAATAGCAGCCCCCACGGCAAGCGATAGGTGCCAAAAGGAAATAGATTTTTTCTCTTCGTCGGTAAAAACATGCTTTTTCTTGTAGTCATCATTCTCGGGTGGGTACTCTTTAGTGGTGCGCATGGTCCAAAATACGGCAATCAAAATCGACGCAGCTCCGATGTAAAAAGGATAACGAACCGAGTTAGGGATACCATTGGCGAGTTGCTCGTCGCTCAAAACCATCGAAATGCCCAAAAGTGGCAAAATGTACGGCATGAGGTTGGCGAGGGTCTGTCCAAAACCAACAAAAAACGATTGTACCGCAAAACCCACGGGGCGTTGTTTTTCGTTGAGCATATCACCTACAAAAGCCCGAAATGGCTCCATGGCCGAGTTGAGCCCCGCATCAAGCATCCACATCAACCCTGCCGCCATCCATACGGCCGAAGAATTGGGCATGAGAATCATGGCAAGGCTTCCAACAAGTGCCCCTACCAATATAAACGGACGACGACGCCCCCATTTGGGCGACCAACTGCGGTCGGATACCGCGCCAATAATTGGTTGAAGTAGTAGCCCCGTGAGTGGGCCTGCGAGCCAAAGACCAGGGATTGAAGCTTCGTCGGCACCGAGGTATCGGAAGATTGGACTCATGTTGGCCTGCTGTAATCCGAAGCCATACTGAATCCCTAAAAATCCGAAACTCATGTTCCAAATTTGCCAAAAACTTAAATTGTTTTTTTCTTTCATCACTAGGTTAAGTTTAAAATCAAGTATTTCTGCAAGTATAGACAATTAGCAACGAATTGCAAACCTTCTGGTTTACATTTAAGTTATAAAAATTAGGATGAAAACAATAAACCATCTCCGCCGTTATCCCATGCAAAATCTTCTTGTAAGCCTTCTTTTTAGCCTGTTTTCAATTCAATCATTCGCGAATAAAATGCTTCCGAGTGCTATTTGGGGCTTTGGGCTGGTTGTGAGCAACCACCCACACGTTGTGAGCAACCAGCCACACGAGAAAGACAGCAAACCACACACTGAAAATGGCGTTACGGTCTCGGTGGATGTCTCCAATATTACACAAACGAGGGGAAGCCTTCGCATCGGAATTTTTCGGGAAGGAAACCCTTTTACGGGGCCAAAAGCAAAGCCAGATTTCTTTAAAGTAGTACCGATTACCGCAGCAACGACGCAACAAGTCGTCGTTAGTTTACCCGCAGGAAGGTACGTCATTGCGGTCTATCATGACATCAACGACAACGGTAAACTTGATAAAAACATGGTAGGCTATCCCAAAGAACCTTTTGGGTTTAGTAAGAATTTTAGGCCGATTCTTTCTGCGCCAAGTTTTGAGGACTGTGCCATTGAAATCAAGGAAAACAGCCCCCAAAACCGTCAGAAAATCAAGCTTATTGATTAGGTTATTTGAAAGGGACGACCACTCTGGTAATATCCCACTCCAAGACAAGAGCGGGTTGATTTTCGTCAAATGAAATTTCAAATTTTTCTACTGGAATTGAAGATATATTGACAGGTACATCCACTTGAAGAACGTCTGCACTTTCCTCGCGGCTTGCTTCTCCTCCGAAACTTACTCCCCAATCGTACATTTTATTGTTGAAGATAACTGTCCATTTGTCTTCCCGAGGAATCGTCCAAAGGGTATATTTTCCTGCTGGTAGGGTCTTACCTCCAATGCTTAAGTCTTTGTTGGTGGTAAAGGTCGTGGCCTCGTTGGCTCCCGTACGCCATACTTTGCCGTAAGGCACCAATTCGCCAAAAATCTCGCGTTCTCTTTTAGAGGGGCGACAGTAAAACACCGACACTTCTGTCCCGTCTTTTTTGTAATTAACCGTTGCTTCTGGGCTTGCTTTTTTGGTATTTAATTGCATGAACTTGAATGCAACGAACAACACTACTGCTAGTGCACCGACCACGATGCCTATCCATTTGAGGGCTTTTTTCATAGGTAAAAGGGTTTATGTTACAAATAAAACGATACGTACTCAATTAAAAAATACTTCGTCCACAAATACCCAAGCGGGTTGCCCTTTGCCTCCGTGCCATTCGGGGAGTTTGGCTACAGGTCGAGCAATTACCTTGATAAAAGTATAGCTACCTTCTTTTACCTTGGTGTCGATGGCCTCTATCCGCGCTGCTTCGTTTTGGGTCGGCTGAACAGGGTTCAGCTTCTGCATTAATTGGAGTTTAGTACGGTCGTTTCCTGCCCACACTTCAATCGACGCTGGCGGAAAAATATACCCTCCTATGTTTCGTCCTATACTCAACATCACCGATTTGACGGGCGTTGGTTTGTCAAATACAAAAAGTGCTTCCAACGGCTTTTCTCGGTAGCCTAGCCATGCTTTGTTTTTAAAGTCGTTGGCCTCCCCTTTTTTAAAGTTTACCAGCGTTCCACCTCCTTCGCCCATGTATTGTGGGTTAGGCTCGTTGAGCAATTCTACCGTTTTGGGGCGGTATCCTCCTTTAAAAAAAGTATATTCGACTATATCGCTGGCGTACCATTTGTCTTTTACCGCCCGTGCTTTTACGATGGTGTAGCCGTTCAGTGCAAACGGTTTTTGGTAAGCTGGTGCCGTCAGTGAATCAGGCAAAGTTCCGTCGGTGGTATAGCGAATGGTAACACCTTTGAGAGGATGTTTAAACGAAACGGGGGTAGCATTGGTTAAAACCAAATTTTCGTTGACCAACACAGGAGGGTTGAGCTTCAATTTTTCGGCATCAGTAGGTACGTACCCCATCTCAAAACGAATGGCAGGGTGTTGTTTTTGAAGTTCCTTGGCTTCGGCCTCCGAAATAGGGGTATTCCAGATAAACACTTCTTTAAGAGCTGGAAGTTTTGCCAATGCCGCCATGCCTGCTTTTGTCTGTTTCGTTCCTGAAAGAGACAATGATTTCAATTTGGTCAACGATTGCAAGTTCGACAAAGACGCGTCGGTAATGTCGGTATTATTTAACACCAATTTTTCAAGTTGTTCAAACTGCCCGATGGTTTTCAGGTCTTCGTTTTTGACGGGCATATTTGACAAATTCAATGCCACCAACTGCTCTTTGATTTCGGACAACTCTCCCAACTGTTCTTGCTTGTAAGCTTGACGCACAAAAAAATCGGTATGCAATGCGGGTGAACCATTCGCAATCGGAAAAATAACGCGAAAAGGCGTGTTTAGCTTTTCAATCGTTTCTTCACTAGCAGGCTCAAAATCGTACGTGGCTACTTGAGCCTCAGCGCTTTTTTCTTTGTTCAAAAAAGCCCTAATGGGGTCATTTGCGGCCAACTGCCCCACCTTCTGTTTAGTACTAGCACCTGCGTTAATCCAAGCCATTAATACGCCAATTTCGTCGGCGGCCAACTGAGCTTTGCCTTTGGGTGGCATGTGTTTTTTATCTTCCAGTGGCAAATTGGCACGTTGGATAAGGTGGCTTTTTAGGGCATCGCCCGCTACCCATATCGGGCCATTTTTCCCTCCTTTAAGCAAACCCGCAAGGGTTGTCATCAGCAGTTCTCCTTTGGTTTTTTGTTCGTTATGGCATTGGTAGCATTTGGCTTTCAAAATGGGTTGAATCGCCGCTTCAAAGACAGGGGTGTCGTCCGTAAACGTTAACTGCGATGCTGCGTCGGCATTGGGAAACAGGTAGCCTTCCCCGTGGGTCAAACTTGCACCAAAATGCCCCGTCACGAACATAGCAACGGCACTAATCCCCAACAGTGGCGTAAAAAGGCGCTGTTCTTGGGTTGTCTGGTACAAAGCCCAAAGACCATAGCACAAGAAACTCAACCCGATGCCCGTGTATTTGTGCCAACTGAGTACATCGGCGGTGTACCCTTCTTCGCGCGACAAAAAGAAACCCATCAAAGCAGCTACTGCGGCCGACAAAGCGGTTATGCCCAAAACAAATTTCATGAGTTTTGTAAAGCTTTCACCCGCAAACTCCCGCTTAAAAATCCAAAGTAGTCCCACAATGACCAACAGACCAATCGGCAAATGCAACAGCATCGGGTGCATTCGTCCGACGGGCTGAAGCCAAGCGGGCAGCATGACTTTTTCCTGAAAAATCAACAAAAACAACAATAATACGTGAAGGCCAACCAGTAAATAAGATAGAAGGGTTTGGAAACGAAACATTTTTTAAGTGTCGAGGTTAGAGGGCGGAATGTCGAATTTTAAGGCAGTCGCTCGGCTCTACCGAGTGACGACTATTAGCAGGCTTCCAGCCTGCATCATAAATTACTTACTTTCAAAGGCGATTCAGCACAGGCACTGCTAAATAAGTAATACCAAGGCTCTGTCACAATACCTGCCTTCACGGGGTTTTCATGAATATAATCTACTTTTTGTTGAATTACTTTATTAGAATATAACTCAATCGGGTAATTTGTTTTTTGCCAAAACATATACTCCGCATTTTGAGCGTAACGATTTGCAAAAAAATGAAACATATACATCAGCCATTCTTTACGGCTTTCTTGTTCATTTTCTTGAATCAACCCTAGTAATCGTTTGGATGTATAGCTTTTAAAATCGCGTAATAATTCGCTCAAAACTCCCTCATTTCGGCGGCAAATCAAATGGAGGTGACTTGGCATAATTACGTATTCAAAAACTTCCAACTCTTTTTTTTGCTGGCAATAAGCAAGGTTTTTGACTATTTCATCGCAATATTCTCGTCGTGTAAATACATCTATCCATCCTACAACCGTCAAAGTCACAAAATAGGTGGCGTCGGGTATATTTGCTTTACGAAGCTCAGACATGGTTTCTGTTACATTTTATGGCCAGAGGCCTTATGATAGTCGTCACTCGCAGGATGCGAGCGACTGCAATCGTTCGGCGCAGTCGCTCGGCTCTGCCGAGTGACGACTATTACAAGGCTTCCAGCCTATTACGCAATTAGCCCAGGCAATACTTTTCCAGCCAAGTCGGTCAGGCGATAGCGGCGGCCGAGGTGCTTGTAGGTAAGTTTTTCGTGATTGATACCCATCAAGTGCATCACCGTCGCGTGAAAATCGTTGATATGAACAGGGTCACGCACGATGTTGTACCCAAAATCATCCGTTTGGCCATAGACTGTCCCAGGTTTTACGCCTCCCCCTGCCATAAACGTACAATACGCCCTTGGATGGTGGTCGCGGCCATAGTTATCTTTGGTTGAAGTTCCTTGACCATAGTTAGTACGCCCAAATTCTCCTCCCCAAATTACCAATGTTTCGTCGAGCAGGCCACGTTGTTTCAAATCGGTAATCAAAGCCGCTGAAGCACGGTCGGTATCTTTGGCTTGCAATGGCATTTCACCGACCATATTTCCGTGCTGATCCCAGCCTTGATGATACAACTGCACAAAGCGCACTCCTGCTTCCGAAAGCTTACGTGCCAACAAACAGTTGGCAGCAAACGTCCCTGGTACCAAACACTCGGGGCCGTACATTTTGACAATGTGGTCAGGTTCTTTGCTCAAATCTGTCAATTCAGGAACGGCCGTTTGCATCCGATACGCCATTTCATATTGCTGAACCTTGGCTTTGATTTCGGGGTCGCCAAAATCATCGAATGCCATGTTATTCAATTCAGCTAAGTTATCAAGCATTTTTCGGTGCGACGCTCGGTCGGAGTTTGCGGGGTTGTTGAGGTACAAAATAGGGTCTTCACCGCTACTAAATACCACTCCTTGGTGCGTTGAATCCAAAAATCCGTTTGACCAAAGTTTTGAGTACACCCCTTGTCCATTGCCTTTACCACGCGACAGCAACACCGAAAACGCAGGTAAGTTTTTATTCTCACTACCCAAACCATAGCTTACCCACGAACCCATGCTTGGGCGATTGCCCTGCTGCGCCCCCGTCTGCATAAAAGTCAATGCAGGGTCGTGGTTGATGGCCTCGGTATTCATGGTTTTAATCATGCAAAGATCATCCGCAATATTGGCAATATTGGGAAACAACTCACTCATCCACATTCCAGATTGGCCATGTTGCGCAAACTTAAAATAGGAACCTACCAACGGAAACTTGGCTTGATTGGCCGTCATCCCCGTTAGGCGTTGCCCCATCCGTATCGAGGCGGGCAGTTCTTCACCTGCCATTTTATTGAGCAACGGCTTATATTCAAAGCTTTCATACTGAGATGGAGCTCCGTTTTGGAACAAATAAATGACTCGTTTTGCTTTGGGTGCAAACTGAGCAACCCCCAAAGGCAGTTCTTCTACGTCATCCCCTGCCCCCTTAAACAAGTCAGGAACAAGCAAAGACCCCAATGCAACACTACCAATCCCCGCCGCCATTTTTCCCATAAAATGCCGACGGTTGACATTCAAACGGTTTTCAAAAAATTCGTTCTTATTCATAGTTTTAATGAATTGTTGTGTGTTCGTGCTCAGTTATTTCATAATCGCCTCTTCCAAGTTATACATCATCAGTATGGATTGCATAAGGGCTGCTACCATAGAACGATTAGCGATTCGTGCTTGCGGACGTTCTCCTACACTCAGCAGTTTCGCCGCCTTTTTGGGGTCTTTGGCAAACACCGATTGCTCACTTTCAAAATACTTTTCGAGCACACTGAGCTCTTTTTCCTTCCCTGTTCGGCATACGACGATGCGAAACGCTTTCTTGATTTTATCCTCGTCAGGGATTTTTTCAACGGCTAATTTCTCAGCCAAAACCCTAGCAGACTCAAGTACAACGGGGTCGTTGAGCATTACCAATGCCTGAAGTGGTGTATTGGTTCGGGAACGTTTCACCTCGCATTGGTCGCGGTTCGAAGCATCAAAAATCAACATGGATGGCGGCGGCACCGTCCGTTTTATAAACACGTACATCCCTCGGCGGTAAAGGCTATCACCGTGGTCTTGAATGTAGCTTTTAAGGCTTCCACGCCCTGAAGTCGCTACTTCCCACAAGCCCTTTGGCTGATAAGGTTTGACGCTTGGCCCACCAATGGCAGGACTGAGCAGTCCGCTTGTAGATAACACAAAATCGCGCACCAACTCCGCCGAAAGGCGCATTCGAGGGGCACGAGCCAGCAACACATTTTCGGGGTCTTTGGCCAAGTGTTCTTTCGTTATCACGGCCGACTGTCGATAGGTTGCCGACATCACGATTTGTTTCACCAAACGCTTAATGTTCCAATCGTGGGTGCGGAAATCCACCGCTAACCAGTCTAACAACTGCGGATGCGAAGGCAACTCACCTTGCATTCCAAAATCGCCAACGGTTTTGACAATGCCGCGTCCAAAGAACTCTTGCCACACCCGATTCACAAACACGCGTGCCGTTAGCGGGTTTTTCGCATCAAGCATCCACTGGGCAAGCCCTAGGCGGTTTTCGGGGTATTTTTTGGTATCAAAAGGCAACAAGAATTTGGGCATTTGAGCTCCAACTACATCGGTCGGTTGGTCATAATTACCACGCCCCAACACGTGCGTTTTGCGTAACGTATCCAAATCTTGCATCACCATAACCGTCACATCGGCGGTATCGGTTTTATTGACAAAGGTCAGAATACTCTTGACGTCTTTGGTCGTCAATTTCAGGTTTGGAGGATCGGCAAAAGAGGCATCAATCGTCCCTACCAAGCCTTTTTCGGGCACTTGGTTAAAGAAAGCAAAAGCACTGTAGTAATCTTTTTGTAGAATGGGGTCGTACTTGTGATCGTGGCATTTGGCACATTCGTAGGTCAATGCCAAAAACGTTTTCCCAAAAGTATTGGTACGGTCAGTTACGTATTCGATGCGGTATTCTTCGTCAATCACCCCTCCTTCTTGCGTGATTTTATGATTACGGTTAAAGCCCGTTGCCAGCAATGCCTCCTTGATACGAGGATTAGCGGGATTGCCCTTCTGACGTTTTACGATCAAATCACCCGCAAGTTGCCACGTCAAAAATTTACTGTAGCTGTAATTTTGGTTAAAGGCATGAATCACCCAATCACGCCACGGCCACATGGTTCGTAGTCCATCGTCTTGGTACCCATGCGAATCGGCATACCGAGCAGCATCTAACCACGGAATCGCCATTTTTTCGCCATAGTGTTTTGAACTTAGCAATTCGTCCACCACTTTTTCATAGGCATTGGGCGACTCGTCTTTCAAAAAGCGTTCTTGTAAATCAAGCGAAGGCGGAAGCCCCGTAATATCCAAGGCCACCCGTTTCAAAAGCCGTTCTTTATCGGCTTCTTCGTTGGGCTTTAGGCCATTTTCCTCCATTTTGGCCAACGTGAAGTAGTCGATGGAGTTTTTGGGCCAAGCATCGTTGTCAACGTTAGGCAACTTGGGTCTTTCTGGCGCAATAAACGCCCAGTGGGGTTTGTATTTTGCCCCTTGTTTGATCCACTTTTCAATCAGTGCAATCTCGTGCTCGTTCAATTTGAGGTTGGATTCCAAAGGCGGCATAATTTCGGCCGTATCTTTGGTAATAATGCGTAACCACACCGCCGACTCGTCGGGTTTACCTGGCACAATCGCGTGGAGTTTAGCATTGTCTTTCAGCGCGGCGTAAGCGGCTTCTTCGGTGTCCAAACGCAAATCAGCCTCCCGTTTGTTAGCATCGGGGCCGTGGCATTTAAAGCAACGATCCGAGAGAATCGGTCGGATGTGATAGTTATAGTCAACCTCGTCAGGAACAGAAGCTGCCGACGTGCTACCTCCATTCAGAAAGCAAGCAGTAGTCACACAACTAACTGCAATGCCTACTCCTATTAAAAGCCTGTTTTTGAACAGGTAAGAAAGTATTTTTCGATTCATTTTCACGATAAAGGCAGGAACAGTTTATAATAAGTACAAATATATTTTAAAAAATATTAAAAACTAATTTATACTCATCTGCGGTCTTTTTCTTTTTACCAAAATTGTTTTTGAGTCATCTACGTTATATAGTAGCTCATTCACAATGGGTATTTTTTTGTACCTTTGAACCCTAAAATCGAACTGTATGGACACAACCTATTTGAGCCGAATTACGTTAAACCCTAGCGTGGGTCACGGAAAACCTACCATTCGTAATACTCGTTATTTGGTAGAAGGGTTGTTGGAATATCTCGCGGGTGGCGATAGCGTAGAAGACATTTTAGAACAATTTCCCGACTTAGAGCGAGAAGACGTATTGGCTTGTATTCAATATGCCCTCACAACACTCAAAGTACAAAGTGCAAATTTAGTCGCATGAAGTTTTTGATTGATGCTCAACTGCCCCCAGTTCTAAAATTTGTCTTCTTAAATAGAGGTTATGAGGCGATTCATACACTTGATTTACCCCAAAAAAACGACACACCTGACAGCGAAATTTTAGAAATCGCGATTGAAAATAATTATATCCTCGTCACAAAAGACAAAGACTTCTACAACTCCTTTCTCTTAAAAAAACAGCCCCGAAAACTCATTATGGTCAAAGCAGGGAACATGAGAATTAGGGAGATGAAAAGCATTTTTGAACAAAACTTCGACAAGCTTATTCAATTACTAAAGTATAAAGACCTGGTAATAGTGGGCATCGACAAAATTGATTTACATAGCTAAATGAAAATTTACTGGCGCATTTTACAGTACGCCCGCCCGCTTAGCCGATACGTAGGGCCGTACTTTTTTACCTCTTTATTGGGTAGCTTGTTTGGGGTACTCAATTTTACACTGATTCAACCTTTACTAGATGTTCTTTTTGGGAAAGCAAAAATTCCGTCTCAATTGGTTTTTCCTTCTTTCCGTTTCGATGCAGCCTATTTGGTCGATTTGTTCCAATATTACTTTGGGCACGCCATTCAGCAATACGGAAAACTCGGAGCGTTGCAATTTGTGTGCGGGGCTATTTTGCTGTGCGTTTTTTTGGCCAACGTCTTTAAATATCTTTCAATACGAATCATTGAAAATTTTAAAGCACACACCGTCGCCCAGCTGCGCCAAGCGGTCTTTGACAGTGCCATTCGTTTGAGCCTCTCGTTTTTCTCCAACGAACGCAAAGGAGACCTTATCTCTCGCGTAACCACCGACGTTCAGGAAATCGAAAACTCGCTCGGACGGGCGTTTAGTGCGTTGTTCAAAGAGCTGTTTACGCTTATTTTTTACTTCGTCACGCTCTTTGCTATGTCGGTCAAACTGACTTTTTTTACGCTCATAGTCATTCCTCTTTCGGGGATTATTATTGGAACGTTAGCCAAAAAACTCAAAGAATCAGCCTCGGAAGTGCAGCAGCGTTTGAGTAATATCATCAGCGTCCTCGACGAAACCTTTGGTGGGATTCGCGTGGTGAAGGGTTTCAACGCCGAAAAAGTCATTCGTCGCCGTTTTGAAGAAGAAAACCAAGGCTATCGCCATTCCTTGTTGCGCATGGTGTTTCGTCAAGAACTAGCCCCACCGATGTCAGAATTTATGGGAGTTTCGGTCGTAGCGGGGATTTTATTATACGGTGGCTCGATGGTGCTTTCTGATAATTTTGAGCTTTCAGCTTCTACCTTCGTGACGTACATCATCATTTTTTCGCAGGTGTTACGGCCAGCCAAAGAGATTTCTAACGCCATCAGTGGCATCCAACGCGGAGTGGCGTCGGGCGAACGTATCATGCGTTTGATTGACATGCCTTTGGAAGTTCAAGATGCGCCCAATGCCCAGCAGTTCAAGCAATTTAACTCAGCAATTGAAGTAAAAAACCTTTCGTTTGAGTACGAAAAAGGAGTTCCTGTATTGCAAAACATTTCTTTTTCACTCAAAAAAGGCAAAACTGTTGCGCTTGTAGGCTCGTCGGGCGGGGGTAAATCAACGATTGCCGATATGATTCCCCGTTTTTATGACCCTACTGACGGGCAAATTTTGATTGATGGGCTGGATTTACGTTCCATCACCACAAAATCGCTGCGCGACCAAATGGGGATTGTAACGCAAGAGTCGATTCTTTTCAACGATACGATTTTTAACAACATCGCTTTTGGCACCGAGGCCACCGAAGCCGAAGTGATGGCGGCGGCTAAAATCGCCAACGCCCACGATTTTATTCTGGAACAGCCAGACGGTTACCAAACAATCATCGGCGACCGAGGCACTAAGCTTTCGGGTGGGCAGCGTCAGCGCTTGAGCATTGCAAGAGCAATTTTGAAAAATCCTCCGATTTTGATTTTGGACGAAGCAACTTCAGCCTTGGACACCGAATCCGAAAAGTTGGTGCAAGAAGCTTTGACTAATTTGATGAAAAACCGCACGACCTTGGTCATCGCGCACCGCCTCAGCACCATTCAACACGCCGATGAAATATTGGTATTGAGCGGTGGAAAAATCATCGAACGCGGCACACACGACGCGCTTTTGAAGGAAGAAAAAAGCTTTTATCGGAAGTTAAGCTTAATGCAAAGCTAAACTTCCGATACGGAACCGTTTGCGGTTATTTTCCTTTCCAGTCCATCCATACTTTCATGCGGCCAGCTTGGCGGTTGTCCCAAGAATAGTAAGGAATCAACGTAAAGCTATCGCCGCCGTTTTGGGCCTTAATCGTAGTGACACCTCCGAGCAAAGCAGGCTCAAATGCTGTTGTAAATTGGGTTTTGGACGAAAGCACCATTTGGTCATAATCCAAATGACGGTTGTCTTGTTCTTCAATGCAATACACAAGCGGGCCACGCTGAATCGCACGTTTGCCTACATTGGCTTGCACGCGAGGGTCAGCCGCGACAACTTTTACAGGCATATCCATACGAAGTTTCAACACATCGTTTTTTGTCCATGTGCGCGAAACCGTCACGTACCCTTTCTCTGCGACAAGGTTCGCAACGACCTTTCCATTGACTTCAACGCTGTATTTTTCACACCATGCGGGGATTCTCAACTTAACACCAAAATCAGCTTTGCTGCTATCGGGTACTACTTTAAACTCTACTTCACCTGCCCAAGGGTAGTTGGTCTTTTGGCTAAACTTTACTTTGTTATTTCCCAATTTCACTTCAGTACTACTTCCAACGTACAAGTTCACCCAAAGCGAGTTCGCCGAAGTGTTGTAAATATAGCCTCCTACCGATGGTAACAGGCGTGATACGTTGCTGGGGCAACAAGCTGTCCCATACCAAGGTTTGCGGTGGTGCATCCCAAACGAAGCCAGCGGGTTTACGTAAAAAAACAAATTTCCCGTCAGTTGTACGCCTGCTAACGCACCGTTATAAAGCGAACGTTCGAGTACATCGACGTATTTCGATTCGCCCGAATAGAGATTCATTCGTTGATTCCAGAAGACCATACCCACCGAGGCACAAGTCTCGCAGTAAGCCGATTCGTTGGGAAGGTCATAGTCCACGGTAAAGCCTTCGTTTTTGGTCGAAGAACCGATTCCGCCTGTAATGTACATATTTCGCTCTACCACATCGGCCCATACGCGTTCGAGGGCTTGGGTGTAGCCACGATCGCCTGTCTCGGCGGCTACGTCGGCCATACCCGTGTAGAGATACATGGCCCTTACGGCGTGGCCTTTGATGTCGTTCATTTCGCGGACGGGCACATCGTCTTGGCAATAGCGAGCACCGTCAAAGTTTTTATCCGTCCAAATCTGCCCACGGCCGTTTCCTTTGCCACGTTGTTCAATCAACCAGTCGGCGAGTTTGAGGTAGCGGTCGTTTTGAGTGGTATGATACAATTTAACCAGTGCCAATTCCAATTCTTGGTGTCCTGTTACCCAAGGTCGGTTTTGAAGGCGAAAAGTCGAATCAAAATGATTGGCAAACCGAACCGAGACATCGAGTAGTTTTCGTTTTTTGGTAGCGTCATAATAGGCCACGGCCCCCTCTATCAAGTGCCCCAAGCAGTAGTCTTCGTGCTTTTCCATGTCGGTCCAGCGTTTATCAAGTCCCTTCAGTGTATAGTACGTATTCAAATAGCCATCGGGAAGTTGAGCGGCGGCAATCTTATCAATCCATTCGTCGGTTTTGGCTTCTAAGTTTTTGTCAGGCGTAGTTTTGAGGGTGTAAGCAATACCTTCAATGACTTTATAGACGTCCGAATCATCAAAATAAATGCCTTTATGCTGCCCGCTTCGTTTCGCGGCATTTTCAAAATTGCGAATCCGCGCCGTTGAGTCCTCGGTATAGGTCATGCACACGGGCAACGTCGCCGAATGCACTTTCTCAATGCGAGGTTTCCAAAAAAAATCATTGACCGTGACCTGCGAAAAATTAACAGGTACAATTTGCCGCTGTGCTAATGCACTAATAGCTCCAGCCATAGCGATGATGAAGTAGAGACAAGATTTCATGGAGAGGTAGATAGTTTTACTAGGAAGAAAAGCACAGAGAGGATGATTTTTAATCGCTCTCAGCCATTGTTTGGTCAAAGCCACGAAATGCAAATAAAAAAGCCAGCCGCTATTAGGGGCTGACCGTAAAGAATTTTCAGCAGTTATTCCTGCAAAGCTAGAACTCAATTCCAAAAATGCAGGAATAGCTGCTGTTTTATTTAGCTAATTCCGAGTTCTTTGGAAAGCGCCTCAACTCGCTCGTAAAGTGCATCGACTTCCGTTTTTACTTCGACCGTGCATTCTTCTACCTTGCGACGGGTATAAAGCGAAATCGGAAAACCGCGTTTTTGTAAGTAATACTTAGCGACCGTAGGATACGCATAGTGAATAACGGGCATGGTTTCAATCAACAGTTGCTGAACGCGGGCAATGCCTGTTTGCTGGTCAGGATTGTTATAGTTTGCGCATAACCACACAATAACTTCTGGGAAGAAATTCCCTTGAATACACGATAACCCTGCCGAACCTGCTTGCAACGATGCCACGGCGTGTTCCATGTAGGCATCATATACGCCAAAACGCTGCCCTTGGGTCGCCGCGATTTTGCCTTTTACATTGTCAATGTCAAGCGACGTATCTTTGTGGTAAACCACCCGCCCCGTAGCTGCAAGTTCTCCCAAATCTTTGGCCGTAACGAGACGTTTGTAAGGAACAGGACATTCGTACAGTCCATAAATTACGCCTGGCGTTAGTTGAAGGAGTTCGTTCATTCGCTCCATAAACACCTCGTCCGATTCATCGGCATCAGCCAACAAGCTGGTAATCACAATTACTGCTTGAATCCCCGTTGCGTAAATTTTCTTGGCAAACTCAGCCTGTTCGGCAATCGGCCCGCCAAATGTTCCCGTCGCCACCACTGGCACGCGACCGTTGGCCACCTCTACGACGTGACGCGTAATGGCAAGGCGTTCTTCTTCGGAGAGTTCGTACATTTCAGAAGAGAGACAGTTGGCAAAAAGACCAGCCGCCCCTGCTTCTAAGTACAATTCGGTAAGTTTGGTAAGACCATCGAAATCAATCTCACCATTTTCTTTAAACGGGGTGAGCATCACAGGGATAAAGCCCTGCGGGAGTGTATCTTGCATATAGATTGGTGTATTTTAAGCTTTAGCAAACGCAACGGTGTTTGTCAACTGACCAATTTTATCAATACGGATGTTGACTACATCGCCTACTTGAAGGGTAAACTCATTGGAAGGTACAAGGCCTGTTCCTGTCATCAAGAAAACCCCCGTCGTGAATGTATTAGAACGGAACAAATAGCTCACCAAGTCTTCAGGGCGGCGTTTAAGTTGTTCGAGGGTTGTACGGCCTTCAAATACTTTTGCGTCATTCCGTAAAATTTCAATGTCAATAGTGGTCGTAACGGCCATTGGCTCGGCGGGTACATACAAACAAGGGCCCAATGCTGCCGAACCGTCATAGACTTTGGCCTGAGGCAAGTAAAGTGGGTTTTCTCCTTCGATACTACGCGAACTCATGTCGTTTCCGATGGTATATCCCACAATTTTTCCCGTTGAAGTCGCAAAAAGCGTCCATTCTGGCTCAGGTACGTTCCACGACGAATCAGGGCGGATGTTGACAGTGCCACCACTGCCGACCACCTTGTGAGCGAGACTTTTGAAAAACAATTCAGGGCGCTCGGCATCATATACTTTGTCGTAGAAGGTATCCCCTCCTGAGTCTTTTGACTCTTCCATCCGCGCAATTTTGCTCCGATAGTAAGTCACCCCCGACGCCCACACTTCTTGCGTTCCTACGGGAGCCACAATGCTACTTTCATCGAAAGACGCTTCGGGAGCAAGACTAGCAATGGTAGTTCGCAAATAAGCGTGCAAATCGTCGCGGTTGATAAGTTCGTCCCAAATAAAGGTTGGGATTTTATAAAATTGGCCATCAGCCTCGGCATAAAAGCCATTGGTGGTACGATAGAGTTTCATAGAATATTTTTGGGTTCTCTCGGTCAAAAGAGACTTTGCTCAATAAATTACCATACTTGGATTTCTTTACTACGCAGTTTTAGGTAAAAAAGACTACCAAAACTCGTTCAGAGTTGCGTATAGAAGAGGCGAAGCTTCTATTTTTTTTGTCTTTTTTTTTGTACGTACAATAAAGTTAATATACTGTATGATAGCCAATTGACAGTTTTGTGATGGTTTAAAAAAAGATTGTCAAGTGCAAGTTTAAATATAAAATTGTCAATTTGACAATTATTTTCTTTTTTTGCATCAGTAAGAAAGCAAAATTCGCTCTTTTAGTAGTAATTAAGCTTTCCAAAAAACATTTAAACTAACTTATTTTATGTCAGTTACACTCGGAAATTCCGAATATTTCAAGGGCATCTCCAAAATTCAGTTTGAAGGTCGCGATTCAGACAATCCGCTTGCTTTTAAGTGGTACGATGAAAACCGTATCATTGGCGGAAAAACCATGAAAGAACACTTGCGTTTTGCCGTAGCTTACTGGCATACGTTCTGCGGAACAGGCGCTGACCCCTTTGGTCCAGGAACAAAAGTATTTCCTTGGGATGCCAAAGCAGATGCCGTAGAGCGTGCCAAAGACAAAATGGACGCGGCATTTGAGTTTATCACTAAGCTAGGAGTACCTTACTACTGCTTCCACGATGTGGATTTGGTGGACGAAGGGCCAAGCATTTCGGAGTACGAACGCCGTATGCAAGCCATTGTGGACTATGCGAAAGGAAAGCAACAAGCAAGTGGGGTAAAATTGCTTTGGGGTACGGCCAACGTATTCTCAAACCCACGTTATATGAACGGCGCATCGACCAACCCTGATTTTAATGTGGTGGCTCATGCGGGCGTACAAGTGAAAAATGCCATTGACGCAACGATTGCGCTAGGCGGTGAAAACTACGTATTCTGGGGTGGTCGTGAAGGGTACATGAGCCTACTCAATACCAACATGAAACGCGAATTGGATCACCTAGGGCAGTTTTTGACCGTGGCTCGTGATTACGCGCGTAAAAATGGCTTCAAAGGTACGTTCTTCATCGAGCCTAAGCCTTGTGAGCCTACCAAACACCAATACGATTACGATTCGGCAACGGTAATTGGCTTCTTACGTCAGTACGGTTTAGACAAAGATTTCCAATTGAACATCGAAGTAAACCACGCTACATTGGCAGGGCATACGTTCCAACACGAATTGCAAGTTGCAGCCGATGCGGGTATGTTGGGTAGTATTGATGCCAACCGTGGTGATTACCAAAACGGCTGGGATACTGACCAATTCCCCATCAACCTAAGCGAATTAACGGAAGCGATGTTGGTGATTTTGGAAGCAGGTGGTATCACGGCAGGTGGTATCAACTTCGATGCAAAAACCCGTCGTAACTCTACCGACCTTGACGATATTTTTATTGCTCACATCGGTGGTATGGATGCGTTTGCGCGTTCGTTGGTGATTGCCAATGATATTTTGGTAAAATCTCCGTACAGCAAGCTTCGTACAGAGCGCTATGCTTCGTTTGACAGCGGCGCTGGCCAAGATTTTGAAGCAGGAAAACTAACGTTGGAAGACCTTCATAGCTACGCCGTAGCCAATGGCGAGCCGAAGCTAATCAGCGGCAAGCAAGAATTATTCGAAAACATCTTGAATCAATACATCTAGTCATTGACTCAACCCACCACATCTTAATAAGTGCAAAACGCCAGTCGGGATTTTCCGCTGGCGTTTGATTTGTAAATCCTTTTTATTTCGTTATCTTTATTTTATGAAAAGAGACGATTCGCTTTGGAAAGCAATTTTAGAAGATACTTTCGATGACTTTTTGCGATTTTTTTTCAAAAATGCAGATGCTCTTTTCGACTTTCAAAGGCCTTTTGAATTTTTGGATAAAGAATTAGAACAACTTTTCCCTAGTAATCCCGATGACTTTTCACCAAAGTATGTGGATAAATTGGTAAAAGTATTCACCAAAGAAGGAGAAGAGCAGTGGATTTTGGTTCATATTGAGGTACAAGGAAGTACAGATAGGGATTTTGCTGGAAGAATGTTTCAGTATTTCTATCGGATTTATGATAAATATCAACGTCCTATTACAGCTTTTGCCATATTAACGGATGCCAATAAGAGTTTTAAGCCTAGTTATTTTGAGCAACGGTATTTGGGAACGAGCTTGCGTTACGATTTCAATAGCTTTAAAGTATTAGATCAAAATGAAGCCGTTCTTATCGATAGTGATAATCCCTTTGCAATGGTTGTATTAACAACGTTAGTTGCTCTGAAAAAAGGTAAAGTATCAGAAGATGAGTTGTTGAACGAAAAAATAGCATTGGCCCGACGATTGCTAGAAAAACGGTTTAACAAGGTCAAAATTAGAGCGTTGATGAACTTTCTAAAATTGTATGTACGTTTTTCAAGCAAGGATAAAAGTGCTAGTTTTGAGAAAGAAATTGAACTGTTGACCAACAAAACAAAAAAAACTATGGGAATTGAAGAATTTGTTTTGACCAGAGCAGAACGCATTGGTGAAAAACGAGGGATTGAGAAAGGGATTGAGAAAGGGATTGAAGTTCAGAAACTATCATTTGTCCAAGCCCTCATTAATCACACCGACTTTGACGATTCTAAAATAGCTTCTTTAACGGGGGTTGATGTTTCGATTGTCCAACAAATCCGTAAATAGGACAGAAATACAATTTTATATTTACAGGAAAAAATAGCGACAAAATTAAATGAGCTGTGCCACCTAATTTTGTCGCCTGTACTACTTACGATCATTAAACCAATTCCGCATCCATGGTGATGTCGGTATTCAACAATTTTGAAATAGGGCAGTTCGCTTTTGCATTTTGAGCCGCTTCGGCAAATTGCTCGGCTGTCATGCCTGGCACACTTGCTTTTACCGACAAATGAATGTTTGGAATCGCTCCGTTTTCAAACGTAACCGTGGCTTTGGTGTCGATATTTTCGGCCGTTAACCCATACTCTCCAATCACAAAGCTTAATTTCATCGTAAAACAACCCGCATGAGCTGCCCCAACGAGCTCTTCTGGGTTGGTACCAATGCCATCGGCAAAACGTGTATTGAACGAATATTGCGTTCCGTCTAATACCGTGCTTTGCGTTGAAACCGTTCCATGGCCTTCTTTGCCACTTCCTTGCCAATTGGCAGCTGCTGTTCTTTTCATAGTTTTGTTGCGTTTGAATAAAATTGAATGGATTGATATATAAACACTCAAAAATAGTCAGGAATTGTGATTTGTTGCTTTCTAAATTCAATCAATGTCCCCAAATCAGGGAACCAATGGCAAAAAGATTGATAATCCAAAGCGTTGGCGAGACGTCTTTCGTTTGTCCCGTCATTGTTTTTAAAACACTCCAACTCAAGAAACCAAAGATGATGCCTTGGGTAATGGAATAACTGAACGGAATCAGAACAAGGGCGAGCAAACAGGGAATGGCCTCGTCCATGCGTGACCAGTCGATTTTGGTGATGGGCTTCATCATAAATGCCCCAACAATCACCAACGCAGGTGCAGTAGCAATACTAGGCACCACCGACAGTAAGGGCGATAAAAACATGAAAGGCAAAAACAAAAAGGCGGCGATTACGGCTGTCAGACCTGTACGACCACCTTGCTCAATCCCCACCGCCGACTCAATGTAAGCTGTGCCTGGGCTTGTGCCCAAGACCCCAGCGAGCGTAGTAGCCACGGCGTCGGTAAGAAGCGATTCTTTGATATGGCGTGGGTCGCCGTTTTCGTCGTACAAATCTGCGGCTTCGGCCACGCCTACGAAGGTCGATAAGCTATCGAAGAGGTCGGTGAAAGCGAATGCAAAAATAACGGGGAACAGCGCTAGGCTCAATGACCCGCCTAAATCAAGCTGAAACAATAGACTGAAGTCGGGCGAAGCAAGTACACCGTTCCAGTTGACGAGGGCTTTTTGTCCAAAATTAATCGCTGACGCATCGCCCCACCAACGACCAATGGGAATGGCCAAAAGGGTGGTTGTAATGATGCCAATGACAATACCGCCCGTAACACGTTTTGCGACCAACACCGCCGTTAATAGCAAACCTACCAAAAACGTAATCAAAACAGGGTCTTTGAGGTTACCAATTCCAACAAGCGTAGCAGGATTACCAACGATAAATTTGGCATTTGTAAAACCAATCAAGGTAATAAACAAGCCAATGCCCGACGAAATGGCATACCGTAGCGGTTTAGGAATGGCCTTGACGATGTGCGTACGGACGTTGAAAATGGATAAAATCAAAAACAATACGCCCGCCCAGAACACCGCACCAAGCGCTGTTTGCCAAGCGGTTCCCATTCCTTTGACTACCGTAAAAGTAAAGAAAGCATTCAGGCCCATACCTGGCGCGACGAGCAACGGGTTTTTGGCATATAATCCCATCATCAAGCTACAAAAGAACGACAGCAGGACAGTCGCCGTCAGGACAGCCCCAAAGGGCAAACCTGCTTGGCTTAAAATGGCAGGATTAACGACGATAATGTACATCGTTGCCAAAAATGACGATACCCCCGCGATGGTTTCGGTACGAAGGGTAGTTTGGTGATGGGAGAGCGAAAAGTAACGTTCGAGCATAGAGCGCAGGTCAAGGTTTGAGTAACAGTAAAAATAAGAATGCCATTGCAGAAAGTAAAGCTTTGAAACATTTACTCGCCTGCAATGGCATTCAAAAAATCAAAAGAACGGCTTAGAATGGAAGTTTTAAGCGCTCCACTGGCGTATCGTTTACCAAGTGACTTTCTACGATTTCTTCGACGTCAGCCAACTGGACATTGCCATAAAAAATACCCTCAGGATACACCACCAAGCCTGGGCCAAAAGCGCAGATATCGAGGCAGCCTGCTTTTTGAGCACGGATATCAATATGGAGATTTTTGTCTTTCAACGATGTCTTAAAGGCATCTACTAGGGCTGTTCCGTGTTCGGCGCCACAACATTTTTTACCACCATCTTTTTGGTTGGCACAAATAAAAACGTGCTTTTTGTATTTCATAAATTAGCGTTTAGCCATCGAAGGCGACTTTATCAACGCAATATAGTCAGCCAAGATGCGCTCAGTTTCAATCATGTAAATATCTTTTTTCTTTTTATCGGCAGGCTTAGTCGCTACCGAAGTTTCGTCGTCATCCTCTTCTTCGGTTTCCAACTTTTTCAACGCCTGACGTTTTTTCTCCGCTTCTTCGCGTTCTTTCTTACGTTTGGTCTCTTGGAGAGAAACAACTGTATTTTCGCGCGCTTTTCTGAACAGTTCAAGTTCATCTACGAACGTCTTCAATTCAGGTTCATTTTTGAGGCGTTGTTGGAATTTGTCCCGCAATTTTTCAACTTGTTTCTCGTTCAAAAACTTCGTTTGGTCAAAACGAGCCGTTGCGATTTGGTCCCAAGGAAGCGCCGTTGGCTGCGAGCTTTCGCCGTATTCTGCGGCACTAAACGCCGACGGAAACTCAATGTCTGGAGATACCCCTTTGCGCTGGGTGCTGCTGCCATTGATGCGGTAAAACTTCGCGACAGTAATGTTGATTTGACCCAATTTGTCGGGATCTTTAATCCACTGGTTCAAGTCCACCATAGTTTGAACGGTACCTTTACCGTAAGTTTGCTCGCCCAATACAATCCCGCGTTTGTAATCTTGGATAGCCGCCGCAAAGATTTCGGAAGCTGACGCACTGAAACGGTTGGTTAATACCGCCAATGGGCCATCATAATTTACTTCGGGATTGAGATCAGATTGAACTTCGGTTTCTCCTGTTTGCTCACGAACTTGCACTACAGGCCCTTTTGAGATAAATAAACCAGTGAGTGAAATGGCTTCAGTAAGCGAGCCACCGCCATTGTTGCGAAGGTCAATAACTACCCCTTCTACGTTTTCAGCTTTGAGTGAATCCAATAGCTTTTGTACGTCGCGGGTAGTACTTGCAAAATCTTTATCACGTTTGCCAGCACTCTCAAAGTCACGGTAGAACGACGGAATCTGAATGATTCCAATCTTATAATCGTGTTTGTTTTGAGTAATGGTTACAACTTCCTTTTTAGCCCGAGAGGTTTGCAAATTTACTTTTTCGCGCGCCAAACGGATTTCTTTTGGAGGATCGCTTGGAAGGGCATCCGCCGCTAAAACTTGCAAACGAACAACCGTTCCTTTGGCTCCTTTGATTTTCTTCACGGCATCGTCCACGTACCAACCAACGATATCTTCGTATTTTCCTTCGTCGCCTTGGGCTACCCCAATGATACGGTCATCTTTTTTCAAACGCTTGTCTTTAAAAGCAGGTCCACCTGGCACTACTTCTACCACTTTAATGTAGTTTCCGTCTTCGCGAAGCACAGCACCGATACCCTCAAGGGCTTGGTACATATCTTGCTTGAAGCGATCAGAATCAGCAGGTGAGAAGTACCGCGTATGTGGGTCAAGCACTTCGCAGAAGGCGTTCATGTACATTTGGAACACCTGCTCGCTGCGGAAACGGCCTAAGTTGCGCTCACGGTTTTTGTAGCGGTCTTTGAGTAAAGTAACGATAGACGAATCGGCTTTCCCCGAAATTTTAAGCTCAAGCGCTTCATTTTTAATCAGTTTACGCCAGATTTCATTCAATTCGTCGGGAGTTTTGGCCCAAGCAGCCTTTTCACGGTCGGTATTGAATGACTCATCTACTGCAAAATCAAAAGCAGGCTTTGTCAACAGTTTATCAATGTAAGCACTACGCTCGCGATAGCGTTTTCTGAACGTATTGTACATATCGTAAGCCGCCGTTAAGTCCCCATTGTTGAGTGACTCATCCAATTGGTTACGGTATTTTTCAAACGACTGCACATCACTCGCTAAGAAATAAAGTTTTCCGCGATCAATCTCATTAAGATAGTTCTCATACATTTTATTCGACAACGAGTCATTGAGGCCAAACTTACGGTAATGGTATCCCGAGAAAATTTTGGTCACGTACGCCTCCACCTTTTCTTGGGTGATGGTAGGCTTCAAGTCGTCTTCACTAATGGTGGAGGGGTGAGAAGCAATCACTCCCCGCGAGCGAGAATCATCAGGTTGCAGACCAAGCAGCAACACTGGAGCTAAGGCGATTAATAGGCTTTTCATTTTCATAAACTGATTTATTGACTTTAGTGTGGCGACTTCTAAAACCAGCCTTGCGAGTGGATGTCAAAAGCGACAACCCGCTAAAATCATTTAACTATTTCTAACAACTCTACTTCAAAAACAAGGGCAGAATACGGTTTGATGGTTGGGCCAGCCGAACGCTCACCGTATGCTAAGTTATAAGGGATGAACAATTTCCATTTTGAACCTACAGGCATCAACTGGAGGGCTTCTACCCAGCCTTGAATGACACCCCCTACAGGAAACTCGGCAGGTTGGCCACGTTGTACTGAACTATCAAAGACTGTTCCGTCGATAAGCGTGCCGTGGTAATGGGTTTTTACGGTGTTGTTGGCCGTTGGTTTGGGGCCGTCACCTGCTTTCATAATTTCATACTGCAACCCACTCGGAAGTGTAACTACGCCGTTTCTCTTTTTGTTTTCTTCCAAAAACTTTTCGCCCGCTAATTTCACAGCTTCATATTTTTTGGCTTCTTCCGACTGCTGCTTGGCTTGGAGTTTGTTAAAGAAATTACCAAGAATCATCTGCGCCTGAGAATCGTCGAGGTCGGTTTTGCTCGACTTCAACACGTCCTGAATGGCTTTAGAAAGTAAGCCAACGTTGATTTTATCAAGTCCTTGCCCTTTTAAATTTTGGGCAATATTCATACCTATACTATAAGCAACGGAATCTAACTCGTTTGTCATTTTTAACCCTGTTGCAGGTTTGCCTGGCGTAGCAGTTTTGGCAGGTGCGGCGGTTTTAGCAGCAGGTGTAGCAGGTTTTACAGGCGCTTTCTTGGTTTGAGCAAATGAAACAACGGTTGATGCTATTACCGTGAGGGTCAGCGCGATGGGATACTTCATGCAATTAGAAAAATTTGGGATTAAAATCAATTTTTGATAGTTTTCGTAAATAAACGCAAAAATGTCCGAAAAAAGTTTGGAAGAATGAATTATTTGAAATTAATACCCCATATTGGGTTATTTGTATTTTTGTTGCCTTTCAAAGCTTTTACCTCATTGGAACACTTCATCACTCCTTCTGAACTGGTCGTAAAACACGACACAACACTTCATTCTCAGCACTTGCATCGCGGCATCGTCATGGACGTGGTGTTACCGCCTCACTATGAGGCAACGAATACGGCCTATCCCGTATTGTACATGAACGACGGACAGGATTTAGAACGCCTACAAATGACGCGTGTGCTAAGTGAGTTGTATCATCATCAGCAAGTGCCTCCTTTTATTCTTGTAGCAATACATTGCGGTGAGCGAATTCAAGAATACGGCACAGCATCCCAAGCCGATTACAAACACCGTGGCGCAAAAGCAGGTGCATATACTTCGTTTGTACTAGAAGAGCTTCTTCCTTACATCAAAAATCATTATCGGGTTCTGACAGGCCCGCCGCACACGGTCTTTTGCGGGTTTTCGTTGAGCGGCTTGTCGGCGTTTGATATTGTGTGGCATCATCCCCAAGTATTTGGCAAAGCGGGGGCTTTTTCGGGTTCTTTTTGGTGGCGCCAACGGGCTTACGAAAATCATTACGACGACCACCAAGACCGCATTATGCACCGTTTGGTGCGCGAATCGTCGGTACGGCGAGAGCAGTTTAAAGAACTTGCGCCCACTTTTTGGTTCCAAACGGGCACCGATGACGAAAAAGACGACCGAAACCACAACGGTGTCATTGATTCTATTGAAGATACATTAGACCTTGTAGCCGAACTCGAACGAAAAGGGTTTCGGTGGGGCAAAGAAGTGCGTTATGTAGAGGTAAAAGGCGGGCATCACGACCAAGCAACGTGGTCACGGATTATGCCAAATTTCTTACAGTGGGCTTTTGGCAAATAAGTCCACTTCCTTTGCTTTAACATGATTTTAATTTTTTTTTCATGTGGTATTAATAGTTAAGTAGGTGCTTTGTGAGCGTAAACAATACTTAAAAAACGCACCATGAAGCACCTTACTTGGATGCTCCTTCTTACGGGGGGAATTGCTACGGCACAGGATTCAGTCAAACCTGCTCCCGACAAAAATGAACTAAAATACAACCTAAATGCGTCGGGCACGCACTTCTTTAAAGCTACTTTTTTGAATCAGACTTGGGTACGTTTCAACCAAAGCAATCCAGGTACGACAGTAATAAATGAACCCGCTTCACAAACCTTAGATTTAGGGCTTCGTCGGACGCGTATGCAGTTGTTTGGGCAGATTTCAGACCGCGCCTTTGTCTATTTCCAATTGGGGATGAACAACTTCAACTTCCTAAACGGTTTTCCTGCCTTAGGAAATGCCCAAGGAGTGCCTACCAACCGTAAAGTATCTTTCTTTATTCACGATGCGGTAGTTGAATATTCGGCATTTGCCAATAAAGATTGGCTAAAAATTGGGGGGGGACTAACCATCTTGAACGGCCTTTCACGCTTTAGTCAGCCAAGCGTAACCTCTATTATGTCAATGGATGTACCTGTATTTGCACAAGCCACTGTGGACCAAACCGATGAGTTTTCTCGCAAACTCACCATCTATGCCCGTGGTCAGGTAGGCAAATGGGATTATCGTATAGGATTAACCGACCCCTTCCCCATCACCACCAACGGCGCTGCTGTGCCAGCGATTTCGGCCAACGCTAGCTTCGCGGCCAAAGGTCACCACAAGCAATACCAAGGTTTTTTGGTGTATAATTTGTTCGACAAAGACACGCACCAGACGCCTTACATGACGGGTACATATTTGGGTAAGAAGAAAATTTTGAACCTAGAAGGTGGGTTTATTTCGCAGAAAAAAGCAATGTGGAATACCGCCAACCAAGGCAAAGACACAGTGTATAATGCGATGAATTTATGGTCGTTGGCATTGTTTGCTGATATGCCAATCAACAAGACTAAAGGAACCGCATTTTCGGGATATTTGGGCTATTTTCATACCGACTACGGCCCTAATTATTTACGTTTCAATGGCATTATGAACCCTGCCAGTGGAACCACCCAAGGGCTTTCGGGGGTATCGGGCGTACAAGGCAATGCGTTTCCAATGTTTGGGACAGGAAGTGTGGTCTATAGCCAACTAGGCTATTTGTGCGCAGCCGACTTATTGGGCAAAAATGGCACTTTAATGCCCTACGCCACAGCTCAAGTAGCCAACTACCAGCGCCTGTCAAAAACTGCAAGTATTTACAGTGTAGGGGTGAATTGGCTCATTAAAGGCCATAACTCCAAAATTACGCTCGACTATCAAAACCGTCCAGTATATCAAAATGCAACCGACGGCCGCCTGAGCCCCAACGGTCGCCGAAGTGCACTGACGTTACAATATCAGATTTTTATCTAACAAAAGCGTTTTCCATCCTTCAGTAGAGTAAAGGTTTAGGTATCGTGTAAGAATCCGACTTTTCGATGAGAGGTCGGATTTTTGTTTAATTTTTAATGCCTTTTTAAGCATATCTTGACATAAATCATACTTCTCGTGGCTAGTTTGGAGCACTTTTTGCACAGTAACTCTTTGAAAAAATGCCTTCGCACATGAAAAAAATAACTTATACTATTTTAAGTACGGGCTTAACACTTGGCAGTATTTTGACAAGTTGCAAGCCTACGAACGACGAACCCGTAGTCACCAGTATCGACAAACAGTTGGAGCAAGTACTTATGCAGTCGTCGGGTAATAAGGGCAAACAATTTTACTTGCTTCCCAATAGTACAGACTATTCAAAAATACCCCAAGACCCCCGCAATCCAATTACGGCAGACAAAGTTGCGTTGGGGCAATTACTATTTCACGAAACAGGGCTTGGAATGACGCCCATCAAATCTCAAGGCTATCAGACCTATTCATGTGCTAGCTGCCATCATGCAAAGGCAGGTTTTCAAGCGTGCTTACCTCAAGGGTTTGGAGAAGGTGGAAATGGTTTTGGGGTAACGGGCGAAGCACGCACAGTATCAGCTGCTTATTCGAGTACCGATGTGGATGTACAACCGATTCGGACACCCTCGGCCATGAATAGTGCATACCAAACCAATGTGCTATGGAATGGTCAATTTGGTGCGACTCACCTAAACGCCAATACCCAAAGTGCATGGACCAAAGGAACCCCAAAAGAAAAAAACACCCTCGGATTTCAAGGCATTGAAACACAGGCGATTGCTGGTCAAGACGTTCACCGACTGGGTTTTAATCCTAATTTTTTGTTTAATCGCCCCATTTATCGGGATTTGTATGCAAAATCATTTGATCTTAAAACATTAAACGACCCTACGCAGTCCGTAATTAATGTAGGTTTGGCAATTGCCGCTTATGAACGAACCCTCCTAGCCAATGAAGCACCTTTTCAACGTTGGTTACGCGGAGAATATGGTGCCATGAATGATACCCAAAAGCAGGGGGCTACCTTATTTTTCGGGAAAGCTCAGTGCTACACCTGTCACAACGGCCCATCATTGGCCAATATGGAGTTTTATGCACTTGGTATGAAAAATCTTACCAATGGAAAATACGGCAATGCTATTGTTGTCAATACAGGCCCCGATAAAGCTGAACACAAAGGACGAGGAGGTTTCACAGGACGGGCAGAGGACATGAACAAATTTAAAGTTCCTCAGTTATATAATTTGAAAGATTCACCTTTCTATGGTCATGGAGCATCATTTACAACCATAGAACAAGTGATTACTTACAAAAACAGAGCAGTTGCCGAAAACAAGTCCGTCCTAACCTCACAGTTGGCCGCAGAGTTTAAACCGCTCAATTTGAACGAGCAAGAAATTAAAGAGTTAACCACTTTTATTAAAGAAGGTCTTTATGACCCCAATCTCAAACGTTATGTTCCAACGTCCTTACCCTCAGGACTTGCTTTTCCTAACAACGATACTCAGAGCCGCAAAGACTTGGGATTTTAGGCTAGATTTGGTACTATTCAAACATAAAATTCGTACTTTCAAAGAATAACTGTATAAAAATATGACAATTACTTCCTACTATTGCACAAAAAAACAATTCTTGTAACCCCGTTTTAAACTATGAAAAAAATCTTGTTTTTTTGCCTCATTGGAGTTGGTGCTTTTGCATTTGATGCCTCTGCTGTGACTATTCCCTCCCCTACTCTCACCGCGATAAGTTCGGACACGACAGTGCTGAAAGAATATACAGGTAAATACAAATTTGAAGGACTTCCGTTTGAATACATGGAATTTTCCCTGAAAGAAGGAATGCTCAATGTAGTTGCAGGTGACCAAGGTGGTGCCCTCAAACCTGCCAAAGATGTGGCTGACAAATTTGAAATTGTGGAAGCTGATGCCAAGTTTACTTTCATTCGCGATGAGCAGAAAAAAATAGTTAAGGTGGCCGTAGAGTACCAAGGAATGGCATTTGAAGGCAAAAAAGACTAACCACCTAAAGAAATAAATCGCCAAGCTACTTTTTGGCTAAGAGTCACGTAATTAGAACCGTTGTCTCACTAAAATCGCCAGTCGGGATAGCCCTAACTGGCGATTTTAGTTTTTGCGCAAAAGTACACTATTATGAGGAAATCGCGATTTTATATCTTATCTTTGACTTGTAACTACGTCTTATGGCATCACCAGGAGACTTACTATAGACACATCAACATCTTTTTTTGAAAACTAGGTCAAGTGTTTGTGAGCAAAAAAAGCTACCTTCTTAGGGTAGCTTTTTTTTCGGTCTAAGCGTAAATTCTACCCTTTTGGCGCTTTCAACTAGAAAACACTCCACCTATGCCCCCTTTATTTAACAAACGCAACTTTTTCGTAAGTAGCTTTTTACTGCTTCTAGTGGTAGCCTCCTGCCAACGTAGTAGCCTCACCTATCAACCCATTGCCGAGCCTTTTGCGCTAGACTATAAAATCGACCGCTCTGAAGAGGAAATTAAGAAATTTGAGCAAGAAGATGCAACCAAAGGTATCAAAAAAGGCCAAGTAGTTTTGTACGGAAGTTCCAGTTGGCGCCTATGGAAAGACATGGCGACTGATTTGGCACCGCTGCCCGTCGTCAACCGTGGATTCGGGGGTTCTACTATTCCCGAACTGATTCATTATGCAGAACGAACGGTGATTCCGCACGAGCCGAAATTATTGGTTGTTTACGGAGGTGAGAATGATTTATCAGGAAAAAAATTCAAGTCGGCCGAACAACTCTTCGACTCTTACCGCGATTTTGTATCGCTCATTCACAAGCGCTCTCCCAAAACTCACATTTGCTTTGTGTCAATGAAACTATCGCCGTCGCGCCGCCAGCATTGGGCTGAAGTTACCAAAGGAAATCAAATGGTGAAGGCTTTTAGTACAGGCAAGCGTTTGTCGTACGTGGATATTAACCCCGCGTTATTTCACCCTAATGGTATGGTCAAAAGCGAATTATATACCAAGGATAGCCTACACATCAACCCGCAAGGCTATCGTGAATACGCCAAAATTCTTGTTCCTTTTCTACAAAAAAAATACAAATAGACCATGCAAACTACGCGTCGTCAGTTTATTCAACAGTTAGGCTTGTCAGGAATTAGCCTGGGGCTTTCGGCGGTGTTGCCGTTGGACAGCTTGGGCAAATCAGCCGTTCGGTTACCTCGTAGCACACCTGAAGCCCAAGGGATTGATTCGACAAATATCAATGCGTTTTTGGACGCCATTGCCAAAAGCAAGCACGAGTTTCACAGTATGATGCTCGTTCGGCACGGCCAAGTGGTGGCCGAAGGCTGGTGGTCACCGTATCGGGCGGAATTGAAACATACCATGTACTCAATGAGTAAAAGTTTTACTTCTACGGCCGTAGGATTTGCCGTAAATGAAGGTAAACTCAAAACCAGCGACCGAGTGATTTCTTTTTACCCCGAATACGCGCCCGCAACGGTCAGCGATTATTTGGCCAAAATGACGGTTAAAGACCTGCTAACGATGTCGGTAGGGCACGGCGTGGACCCCACGGGGCAGAGCATTCGGGATGAAGCCAATTGGATAAAAACGTTTTTGGCCTTCCCGATCCAAAACGAGCCTGGAAGTACATTTTTGTACAATAGCATGGCCACCTATATGTGCTCAGCCATTGTTCAAAAAGTCACAGGGCAAAAAATCATTGATTACCTACGCCCTCGTTTGTTCGAGCCTCTTGGCATTGAAGGTGCTGATTGGGAAGAAGATATGTTGGGCATCAACACGGGCGGGTGGGGCTTGCGCGTCCGTACCGAAGACATGGCGAAGTTTGGACAGTTGTACCTTCAAAAAGGCAAATGGAATGGCAAACAAATCATTCCAGTAGCCTGGGTAGAAGAAGCTACTACCTTTAAAATTCAGCAACCTTCTCCCGCAAAACCAACGCGCCCCAATGAAAAAAATGACTGGCTTCAGGGATATTGTTATCAGTTTTGGCGTTGTCAGCACAACGCGTACCGAGGCGACGGAGCGTATGGACAATACACAATAGTGATGCCCGACCAAGACGCGGTATTGGCCATCACGAGCGAAACTCCTGACATGCAGGGGATTCTGGATTTGGTATGGGAACATCTATTGCCCGCCATGAAAGCTCAGGCATTACCTGCCAATGCGGCTTCGGCCAGTGCCTTGAAACAACGAATGGCGGCCTTGGCTTTGTTGCCTCCCAAAGGAAATATAAAGCCTTCGGAAGCTGTCAAAGTATCAGGGAAAGCGTTTGCAATCGAAGCAAATTCGATGAACGTACAACAAATTTCGCTGGCTTACCGTGAAGGAGGTACGTATCAGTTCATGCTCAAAGATGCAACGGGTGCGCATAAAGTAGAAGTGGGATTGGAAAAATGGGTCTTTGGACAAACCGACTTGCCAAGACCCAATTTAGTAGCATCTCAAAAAATTAAAACCGAAAAAATTGCCAAAGTGGCGGCTAGCGGTGCGTGGAAAGACGCCAATACGTTTGAAATAACGTTGCGTTACTACGAATCGCCACACCGCAATTACCTCATTTGCCAATTTGAGGGCGATACCCTGAAAGTAAGTTTTGACAACAGCCTCAACCGAATGTCGGGAGCGAAAGACAAACGACCCGTACTACAAGGTAAAGCGCTGGCTTAACTTCCTTGTGAAGCCAACAACGATAGCCAAGCTTGCTCTACTTTTCCTTCCGAAAGGTACTGCTTGGCTGTCGTTACCCAATCTTGCCCCTCATGTTGGGCTTTAAATTCTTCAATTTTATCGGCCTCAGGCAACTGTTGGATGTTCCCCAAACGCCCTAAGTTATTTCCCGAAAATTCAGGGTTATTTTTGATAAAATCAGGAATCAAGTCAACCCCAATGCCTTTTTGAGTACTTGGTTTGGGAATTTCAAAAATAGCATCGCCCGAGGCACGTGCGTACCAGTCGCCACCCATACGAGCCACCCAATCGGTCTTACGTTGGTCGATGCGGCCATCTTCTCCCAAAATATCCTCCGAAAAATGAGCTAGAATTACTTCACAAATCACCAGGTTGGCCGCTCCTCCTTCTTCGCCCAACGAAATGATTTGTTTGACTTTACACTCAAATACAGCTTTCGATTCGCCAACGCGTGGGGGGCGCACCAGTTGGGATGGAACCTCGGTAAAACCTGCTTTTACAAATTCGTTGACGCCACGCGGATATTCACAACTCGCCAGCGACATTTGCTCCACCATGGCGTAGTCAACCATGCTAATCACCACTTCGTCCACGGCCTGTACGTTTTCCAGCGTATGTTTGTTGCTTCCGTCTCGCACGCGGCGATTAGGCGAAAAAATCAAGGTCGGGGGTTTTGTCCCAAACAAATTAAAGAAACTGAACGGGCTGAGATTTACATTGCCTTCGGCATCAATCGTGCTGGCAAAAGCAATGGGACGAGGCGCCACCGCACCTTGCAAAAAGTGATGCAAAACAGGTACTGAAACGTCTTTAGGGTTGATGGTTAGCATAAATGTCTTGGTTATGATTCACTAACTCGAAGTTTTCTCTTGATGTTTCCACAATTCTTGAAAAACTGGGCTATTTGCCCTGAGGGACTCGAACGTACCTTGGTCAACAATTCGGCCGTTTTCGAGCACATACACGTAGTCAAATTTGGTCAAAAGGTGCAAACGGTGCAAGGACGAAAGTACAGCTTTGCCCCTAAATTCGTCAAACAATTGGTCATAAATCAATGACTCAGTTTTGGGGTCAACGCTGCTGGTAGGCTCATCGAGCAATACAATATCGCTGCTTCGGGCGGCTAAAATGCCACGGGCCAACGCCAACCGCTGTTTTTGTCCCCCCGAAAGATTCACCCCTTTTTCCTGAATGTTGGATTCAAGGCCGTTGGGTAATTGACGGGCTACTTCGCTAAATTGAGCCGTATCGCATACTTGCCAAATATCTTGTTCTTCAAAGGGCAGTCCCAAAGTGATGTTGTAAGCAATGGTATTTTCAAAAATTTCGGGTTCCTGTGGAAACAACGTCACGGTGTCCGTAATCAGACCAACACCTTCCACTGGTTTTCCATCGATGGTCAATTTTACCCCTTTTTCGGGTTCGTACAATCCTCTTAACAAGGCCAAAAGGGTACTTTTTCCGCTACCACTTTCACCAATAAAAGCAATGCGTTGGCCTCGTTCGATGCACAGGTTCAATTGATGAAGGCTATGCGCCGCTTTCTGGGCATCGTAGGTATCGTGATGCGAAAAACTCAAATGATTGATTTGTAATGTTTTCCAGTCAGAAGGAAGTGTTTCAGATGCTTCCGCGCGGTGTTGCTGACGGTAGGCTTCGCCAATGGAACGAGCCGTTTGAACGTCGGTATTATAGCGAATGATTTCGGTGTATTGCCACGCAACATCCTGAAAAACACTAGTAAATTGATTGACATAACCCAACAAAGTGACCAGTCCGCCCACTAAAAACACTTCATTGGGAACGTAATTTTGATACACATACCCAACCGCAACCACCACATAAATAACCCCAATGAGCACACTTGCTACAAACCATTTCCATTCATTGATAACCACCGTCCGACGGAATGGCGGGAATATCTCTTTTACCTTGGCCAACAGGCTATTTTCCATGCGTTTTTCGAGGCGCAGGGTAATCACCGTAATGATGTTGGAAAGACTATCAAACAAAGTCGATGACACGACGTGTTCTTTTTCGTTGGTTTCGTCGAGGGCTTTGATGAAGGGTTTGTCAAACTTAAAAATAATCCAAACCGTAAACACTCCTATCAAAACGCCAATGCTTCCGTAAAGTGGAGAAAAATAGAGAATGGCTAAAAAGGAAAAAACGAACTTTGAAAAAGCGTGCAAAAACATAAAGCCGTTTTGAAAAAAATCTTTCAAAGCTTCGTAGGCTTTCCGAATACGGTTGATAGTAGCGCCACTGTGGTGGTCTTGGTGCCAACGAACGGGCAAATGCAGCGATTGGTGATACAGTTCTTCTAAAAAATTACGGCTCAGGTTAAACGCAAGTTCGCGCTCCATAACCCGCGCAGGGCCGTGAAAAGCCCACTCCAACAGCATCAAGAATAGATAGCCACCTGCATACATCCAAACGTGCTCGATTACACCCGTTCCCTCTTTTTGAATAGCTTCGACAAACCAGCCGTACAAAAGAGGATTAAGCGCAAAAACCACATTGGCAAGGACAAAAAGGCCATACACCAACACGTATCGCCCTTTTTCTTTGCGTGCATATCGCCAAGCCGTTTGTAAGAGCGAGAAATAAGGATTTTTCATTGTTTTGAGGAAAATATCAGTAAAATGAAACAATGATTTTAGCCCGAAGGTATTAGCTTCGGGCTGGCAAAATGTAGTAGAGTATAGAAAGTGATGCTCCTACGATTTATTCAACAGTTGTGACTTTTTTCAAGTCTTCCCAGAAACTTGGGTACGACTTGGCCACCACGTGCGGTTCTTCAATAATAATAGGCATTACCATTCCTACAGGTGCAAACGCCATGGCCATGCGGTGGTCGTCGTAGGTTTCGATGGTAGGTTGTGTTGTAGGCGCTACAGTACGTCTTACTACGTATTTGGTATTGCTTTCAACTTCTACTAATTCTCCACCAATTTTGGGTAATTCTGCTTGAAGGGCCGCTACACGGTCAGTTTCTTTGATTTTTAAGCTTTCAATGCCAGTCATTGTTACCGTAATGCCTTTAGCTACGGCACAAGCTGCCACTGTCTGTGCCAAATCAGGACAATCAGTAAAGTCCCAAGCAAAAGCTTCTTGGGCAGGAATTTTGGTCAAAAGAACCCCTTGCGCCGTAAAAGTGCTTGCCACGCCCATGTGTCGCATAATATCGACAATCGCGCTGTCGCCTTGCAATGAGTTTTCTTTTAAACCCAAAAGCTCTACTTCAGCTTGTTCGGCCAAAGCAACTACACTATACCAATAACTAGCACCCGACCAATCGGATTCCACTTGGTAATGAGTTGGGGTATATTTTTGGGCAGGAACACGGATAATTTTCTGTTCCCAGTCCGCTTCAAACGTTGCTCCAAAAGCAACCATTTGTTGAAGGGTCATTTCAATATAAGGGCGTGAACCAACCTCGCCCGTAAGTTCTAACGTAATTCCTTCGGGAAGCGTAGGCCCTACCATTAGCAAGGCAGAAATATACTGACTACTCACATCGCCCCGTATTCTTACCTTATTTTCTCCTGAATAGGTAAAACCATTTAGTTGGGTTGGTGGGTATCCATCCTTTCCTAAATACGTAATATCTGCGCCAAGCGTGCGTAGGGCATCGACCAGAATCCCGATTGGGCGCTCACACATGCGTGGTGTACCTGTCATGGTTTTGTTTTGGCCTGTCACTGCAAAATAAGCAGTGAGAAAACGCATGGTAGTACCAGCGTCAAGTACATCGGCGACCGTTTCCGACGATTGCAACAAACGCAGCATCGTTTGGGTATCACGAGCGGCTGACACGTTAGAAAGTTGTCCTCCAAAATTCGATAACGCATTGATAATCAAAGCGCGATTACTTTCGCTTTTAGAAGCTGCTAACTGGATTGGGGCTTGAATGGGAGCCAGAGGTGGGTAAACGGTTACTGCTTGCATTGAGAGTCGATAATCTGATAATTTTACAAAGTTAAGGGCATTTTTTTGCTTTTCAACCTAAAAAAGTACAATTTGCAGCTTGAAATCGCACAACTGTGAAATCTGATATTTCAGTCATTATCCTCACGCACAACGAAGAAAAGCACATCGAACGGTGTCTCCGTAGCTTACTGGTGTTTACGGACAAAATCTTTATTGTGGATTCGGGTTCTACCGACCGCACAGTGGCAATCGCAGAATCATTAGGTGCGAAAGTCGTTCAAAACCCGTGGATTACCTACGCTACGCAATTTAACTTTGGGATTGAGAATACACCTTTTCAGACCAAGTGGCTCATGCGGATGGACGCCGATGAGTACGTAATGCCCGAGTTGGCCAACGAAATCAACCAAACCCTTGCTGGACTTACACCTACAATTACTGGTGTATATGTCAAGCGCCGTGTGATGTTTATGAATCAATGGATTCGGCGCGGAGGGTATTATCCCATTTGGTTGTTGCGCTTATGGCACCGCGACAAAGGGATTTGCGAAGAACTTTGGATGGACGAACACATTAAACTTTCGGAAGGAGAAACTGTCCAATTCAAAAATGACATTGTGGATCATAATTTGAATAACCTCACGTGGTGGACACAAAAACATAATAATTATGCCATTCGAGAAGTAATTGATTTATTGGACATAAAGTATAATTTTGCAGAAGCGGAGCGCGTTATTCCCAAGCTTTTTGGAACACAAGAGCAACGGAAACGCTATTTAAAGCAAAAGTATGCTTCCTTACCCCTTTTTACTCGTCCATTCGCTTATTTTTTGTATCGTTATTTTATAAAGTTTGGCTTCCTTGATGGTAAAAAAGGCTTAGTATGGCACTTTTTACAGGGGTTATGGTATCGTTTCTTGGTAGATGCCAAACTGTTTGAAGTAGAGTTTCGAGTTGGAAAAGATAAACAAGCTATCATTGAATTTTTCCGAAATGAATACGGAAAAGACCTATCATCGGTTCAAAACCGACCTGTCTCGGTACGACAATAGTTGGTACAAGCATCCGCCTTTTTGGAAAAATGTGCTTTGGTTTCTAGTAAATGCACTTTTTTTTAATTCGTATTTTCCGTTGCCAACCTCTATTAAGTGTTTTATTTTGAGAGGTTTTGGAACGAAAGTCGGGCGCAATGTGATGATTAAACCCAAAGTAAACATCAAGTATCCTTGGTTACTTACGATTGGAGATTACGTCTGGATAGGCGAAGAGGTATGGATTGATAGCTTAACCGAGATTGTGATTGGGAACAATGTGTGCCTTTCGCAAGGGGCCATGCTCCTGACTGGAAACCACGACTATACCCGAAGTACTTTTGATTTGAAGGTGGGTAAAATTGTTCTCGAAGAAGGCGCATGGATTGGCGCCAAAGCGGTGGTTTGCCCAGGGGTTACCTGTCATTCACATGCCGTATTAGCCGTCAATTCAGTGGCCGTGCGCGACTTAGAACCATACGGCATTTATCAAGGGAATCCCGCTCAGTGGATCCGCGAACGTAAAATAACGGAGTAACGCTAAAACGTTAGACATCATCTCATCACCAACCCAAGAGGCTTTGAAAGTAAGTATTATTACAGTAGTTTTTAACGGAGAACAAACGCTAAATAGTTGCATAGAATCGGTACTAAATCAGTCATATCACGATATAGAATACATCGTAATTGACGGAAAATCAACCGATAATACCCCTAAGATAGTCGCTAATTACGGCACAAAAATTGCTGTATTTATCTCCGAAAAAGACCAAGGGATTTATGATGCGATGAACAAAGGTATCGCCCACGCAACGGGCGAAATAATCGGTATCTTGAATGCCGATGATTTTTATGCAGACAACCAAGTCATTGAGAAGTTGGTGACAAAGTTGGAAGAAACGGGCGCTGACGGCATCTATGGTGATTTGGTTTACGTAGATGCAAACGATACAACACAGGTAAAACGTTATTGGAAGTCGGGCGGGTTTGATAGAAAAAAATTTCTTTTCGGTTGGATGCCCCCTCACCCAACGTTTTTTGTAAAAAAAGCGTCTTATGAGCAGCTTGGGACGTATCGTCTTGATTTGGGAAGTGCGGCAGATTACGAATTAATGTTACGTTTCCTATACAAGCACCGTCTAAATGTCGCTTACCTTCCAGAGATTGTCACCATGATGCGAACGGGCGGGGTAAGTAACAAAACAGTGGGGAATCGCTTAAAGGCAAACCAAAGTGACCGACAAGCGTGGGACCTAAATGGATTGGAGCCCTATTGGTTTACTTTATGGCTCAAACCCCTTAGAAAGGTTTTACAATTTGTTTACAAACCAAAACGACCGAATAATAAATAGAATCGTATTTTCTGGAGTGTTTTTTGTGAGATAAGCTAATTTTTATAATTTTTGTCTTCCGTTATGAGAGACAAAAAGGCAGAAACGGAATTCTATGAACGCAGATATACTAATAGACGTACTCAGAAGCCAGTATCAAAATATACTTCAACACGAAGTGTATCAGTGTCTTATATCCTTTTTGATTGCCTGCGCTGTGGCCATTACGTCTATTCCAGTGATTATCAATATTAGTGGATTGTTGGAACTGAAAAAGAAACCCAACTTCCGCAGCTCTCACCAGCAAGAAACACCTGAGTTTGGAGGGATTGCTATTTACGCTTCGCTTCTCATTGCCCATTTTTTGTGGCCCCATACCAACGAGCAAACCGATGCTTACTTGACCAGCTTGGCAGTGGTAGGGCTTACAATACTGTTCTTTTTAGGGCTCAAAGATGATATTTTAGTACTTGACCCCAACAAAAAGCTTTTGCTTCAAGTAGTAGCCGTTTCTACCTTGATATTACTTGGAGGACTGAAAGTTGACCACTTCTTTGGCATTTTTGGTTGGACTCACATTCCTGACGTCATCAGTATTCCGTTCACAATTTTCATTTTCATTGCCATCATCAATGCCGTCAACCTCATTGATGGCGTGGATGGACTTGCAGGAGGTATCGCTTTTATCGCAAGTTTGAGTTTTGGAACGTGGTTTTTGTTAAATCACCACTTCTCAATGGCCTGCATGGCTTTCTCTCTTTCGGGAGCTCTTTTAGGCTTTTTACGGTTCAACTTTTCAAAGACGAGCAAAATTTTCATGGGCGATACGGGGTCGTTGATTGTTGGCTTCTTGTTGGCATTTTTTGCCGTGAAGTTTATCCGTCTTAACATCACCTATCAACATGATTCTACCGCGTTTTTCAATGCGCCTATTCTTGCAGTAGTGCTTCTGATTGTCCCCATTTTCGATACCTTACGCGTGTTTTTGGTGCGTATTCTTAACCGCCGCTCTCCCTTTAAAGCCGACCGCAATCACATGCACCACGTACTTTTAGATAATGGATTTACCCACATCCAAACTTCACTTACGTTTTGGGTTATGACCATTGTCAATGTGATGGGTTATTTTCTCACGTTTGAATACATCACCAATACCGAAGCCTTTTTTATCCTAGTAGGCTTGTTCTGTATCTATCTGAGCGCGGGCTACTTCCTTAAAATGCGGGCAATGAAGCGCAAGAAACAAATGACTTGGACGGATGTTTTCAAAGCCCCCGACACGCCACGCGGACGTAACTCATGGGCACGCCGTGTGATTCGTGGGTTGTAGGCTATTTGACCGAAACCCCTCCCGAAACAATCATCTTCATGACGTCAGTACTCGATACATTGTCGAGAATCTTGATGTTGGATTTTGCCACAATAAACAACTCTCCCGAAAACGCGTAAGAGTGTGGACAATAAACGGCTACGTACTCACTAAGCTCGAAGCTAGAAAGGTCGTTTTGCGTTATAAAACCCAGTTTTTTTAGGTCAGACTGAGGGTTAATTGTAATCAACACAGGTTGATTAAATTTGCGCTTGTCACCCACAAAAGCCGAAATTAGGTCTTTGATAGAGTAGTATATCAAACTCACCAACGGCATTTTCTTCAAAATACTTTCGCTAAAACTAAATACCGATTGGGGTACGAAGCGGGAAAAAATAAATCCTAAAAAAACAATGCTTGAGACGATAATCAACAGCCCAAGCCCTGGCAAATAAAGTGGATGCTTGGCATCGGTATGAATGTAAATGGGTAAAATACTGTCCAAATATGAAATTCCTTCTTTGATAATCAGGAACGTAAAATAAGTGGGAGCAACAAGTACAAGCCCCCGTACAAAGTAGGCAAAAACCCGTTTTATGAATCGATTTTGGAGCATTTTGAAATAAATAGCGACTTAGGGAAACTGCACTTTCCAAGCCTAATCACTATGAAATGTTATGAATTAGTAACTGCTATTGATCGAGGGAAGTTCCTTGTTGATACCCATGAATAAGATTCCTAAAATTTTCTACTTTCATTCCTAGTATTTTAAATTCATTAGTTTCATTTTTACAAGGTGTTAACTTTACCCCGTTAAAAGTACTTTCGTGCGCATACTTAGTTGTTTGGTGTACCGACATCTAAACCATTTAGTTCTATGCCACGTAAACCTAACCCTACTCACTCAGCCTATTACATGGGCTTATTGACAAGTCTTCTTGCTTGGGCAATAGAGGATTATCCCAAAAATAGGCCCACTGATAAGAAGTTGCTTCATTGGTTTTCGGAAAAAATTCCCCTTTGCCATCATTTGGGAAAAGTACCCACTCCTGAAGCTGCCAAAAAAAGTTACAGTAAAATGTGGAATAGCCCATGGAACTGTTGTTTTGATACAACAACGCTTGATGGCTTATGTAGAATTTTGGCGATATCGCTACCGATATGCGATTTTAAAGACTACCAAACTTTCTTGCAGTGGGCAGGTGAGGTTCCCGCAGGGGTTGATGAAAACGAACTCGTACAAATTGCCCAAAAAATGGTGATTCAGGAGTATCACCTTGAAAAAACGAAGGGTATTTTTGAAACTACCGCAGAGCAGAATACTGGTTTTGAACGCCTGGGCGTTGCTTCATAAACAAGTCAAACTGGACATAAAAGCGAAGGGCGCTGCTGACCCTCAGCAACGCCCCCTTTCTATGCTTTTTTAGGTTGCAACTTTTTGTATGTATATACGGCTGCACCCACTGCTAAAGCAACTGACAAGAGTTTGACGACTTTTTTCATGGCTTTGACGGACGATTTAGAAATTAACAAAACAACTAATTTAGCTCAATTAACGGACTTTCTGCCTTGCTATTGTAGAAAAAACAGCATTTCTGCTTTTTTCTCAATCACATTGCTTTTTGCGCCTGTTTTTACTTTAGACGGGAAAAAGTGCAAAAAGGTTTAAAAAAAATTACAAAAATTTTACAGCAACAAAAGTGCCAACTTTTTGGGCAAAATTATAGCGTAGAAATACGCATTTTGTTACCGAAAAATAACTTTAAAGCCGTTTTTGTAATTCTGAAAGGTGATCGTCGGTAAAATCAAGGTGCGTCACAAAGCGAACCAGGTGCTTCCCGAACGTTACTGCTCTGATGCCTTGAGAAGCAAGCTGGGCTACGTAATCGGTCGCAAGGATGGTTTCGGGCAAACGGAAAATTACAATATTGGTATCAATCGGGTAAATTTCTGCTACTTCGGGGCGGCCTTTTAGGAGCTCTCCGATGGCACGGGCACGGGCGTGATCCTGGCGAAGGCGCTCTACGTGGTGGTCAAGGGCATAAATTCCTGCGGCAGCAAGATAACCAGCTTGGCGCCATCCGCCTCCCATGGCCTTACGAGCTCGACGGGCTTGTTTGATAAACTCTTTGCTGCCCAACAACAAAGACCCGACGGGGCATCCAAGTCCTTTGGACAGACAAATACTGATACTATCGAAAACTTGCCCGTACTGAGAAGGAGTTTCGTTGGTTTCAACCAAGGCATTAAATAGACGAGCTCCATCTAAATGAAGTGCCAAACCATGTTGGGTACAAACGTCTTTAATCGCTTCAATTTCGCTGAAATTATAATAACAGCCCCCCCCTTTGTTCATCGTATTTTCGAGAGAAACTAAGCGCGATACAGCCGCGTGTACATCGTCGGGGTTGTTGATGGCATCTCGTACTTGCTGCGCAGAGATACGACCTTTGTCTCCGTCTAACAGTTTGACTGAGCTCAACGAGTTGAGCGCGATGCCGCCACCTTCGTACAGATAGATATGGGAAAGTTTGTCGCAGATAACCTCAGTTCCAGGGCGTGTATGAACGCGTATAGCCAGTTGATTGGTTTGAGTACCTGAACTACAAAAAAGCGCCGCTTCCATGCCAAATAATGTTGCAGCTTTGGTTTCCAACGCATTAACGGTAGGGTCATCACCGAAGACATCGTCACCAACTTCGGCGGCAAACATGGCTTCGAGCATTGCTTTGGTGGGTTTGGTAACGGTGTCGGAACGAAGGTCAATGGTAAGCATAATGAATTAGTTTGTTGGAATTAAAAAATCAAATCCGTCTAGGTTTCTAATAATCGTAAACAGGAAAAATATTCCTACGGCTAGGAGGACTACCCAGCGGCGGCGAAGATAATGAAACGGACGGACATCGTCGAAAAGTTCGGCGTACAAAACCACGCCTAAAAGCGGCAGAACCAAGAAAATGAGCGCATTGTACTGAAATGCCCCACGAAATTCTCCGTGAAGTAGCGCATGAAACGCCCGTTGCCCACCGCAGCCCCAACAATACAAACCTGTGGTTTTGTGAATGAGGCAAGGCGGCCCAAACGATTGAACAGCAGGATTGTAGTAAAAATAAAAAACGGTAATGACCAAGGCCATTACCGTTAAAATGACTTTTTTTATCATTACGCTTCTCGAATTACTAAACTTTTGGCAGCCAAATCGTGTAAGGCTTGCTCTTCGGGGTTAAATAAAGGCCATAACCACAGCAGAAAACAAAAATGGCCTGAAATGTACTTAATCAGTGAACGAACTAACGCTTGACTGAACGTAAGGCGTTCACCACTAGGGCCTACCACTTTGATTTTCATAATCATTTTACCAAACGTGGCTTGCTTACTTGAGCTCACCATGAAAGCATCATAAAGCAAAGGAGTAAAAATACTGGCCAAAAGAAGAACGATAAGTCCAATGCCAAAAAGCCCCATCACGGCGGCAGTAGCTTCGTCGGAGCCACCAAGGGCGTCGGCTGAACTGAGACCAATCAGGGCAGCTAAGCCCCCAAAAGGGACGAGAATAAGACTAAAGGCAATTCCGACAATAATACTATCAATGATTTGGGCAACTAAGCGGTTACCAAACCCAGCAAGTGGAAAGGTATTCATGAAAATAGAGGTTTAGGGATGAAAGAAGTGAACTTATGCAAAGCAAGAGTTTTCTGGACAAAAAACAAGTTTTTATCCAGAAAATAGACAAAAGAAAGCCTATTTAGAGACTCAAAAAAAGTTTGTAATAAATAAGACTAAAAAAAACCAAAAACGCGTATATTTACCCCTAGTCGCATTTTTCCCTACTTTTTAATGGCATTGTTTTCCCCGCTAAAAATAGCGTGGGAAGCTTAGTTTTTATCTATTGTTCCATTAAGTTTTAGGTGTATGAAAAACGCAATTGTACGTATCTTCGGAGTATTTGCGCTCCTTTTGATTGTCCATGCTTTTACCTTCGGACAATCCTCCACTCCTTTGGCGGCCAACGGCCGCTTGCAGGTAATCAACCGACAGCTTTGTAACGAAGCAGGGACGCCCATTCAATTGAGGGGAATGAGCTCGCACGGATTGCATTGGTTTGACCAATGTTATAATTCTTCGGCCTTACAAACGCTGGCCAACGACTGGGGCGCTGACGTGTTTCGGGCAGCCATGTACGTGGACGAAGGTGGGTACATGAATAACAAAGTCGGTCTGCGCAATAAAGTCAACCAATTGGTAGATTGGTCGGCTCAGTTTGGAATGTATTGCATCATCGATTGGCATATTCTGAACCCTGGTGACCCTAACCTACACACTGCCGATGCCATTGAATTTTTTCAGTTGATGGCGCAGCAGCACGCGGGTAAAAAACACGTCATTTACGAAATCTGCAATGAACCCAACGGCGTCAGCTGGTCGTCGGTCAAAAGTTATGCTGAGCAGGTCATCCCAGCGATCCGTCAGTACGACCCTGATGCCATTATTTTGGTGGGAACGCCTTCGTGGAGTGGAGCCCCTGGCGATGTGCGCTCCAATCCGTTGACAGGCGCTAACGCCCACAACATCATGTACACGTTCCACTTCTACGCGGGTTCGCATTATACCCAAAGCTACATCGACGATGTCATCAAAACGGTGCCTCTGTTTGTATCAGAATGGGGGACAAGCAACTACTCAGGAAATGGCGGAAACGATTACACCAACGCCCAAAATTGGGTAAGTTTTATGGGAGGCAATAACTCGTCGGGCATGAAAATAAGCTGGTGCAACTGGAGTTATTGCGACAAAGACGAATCGTCGGCAGCGTTGGTGCCTGGGGCGTGCGGCAACAATGGTTGGAACAATACGAGTACTTCAGGAACGTGGGTCAAAGATAAAATCCTGAACCCTGCTGATAATTTCGGTCCTCCTACACCTTTTGTGGCGATTACGAGCCCTGCCAACAATTCGACAGTAACGATTGGGGCTAATCTAACCATCAACGCAAGCGTTGGAAATGCGACAGCAACGGTAGTGGAGTTTTACGATGGCGCTACCAAGCTAGGAGAAGATACAACTGCTCCCTACACTTTAACCCTCTCGAATGTGCAAGCGGGAACCTATACTTTTACTGTCAAAGCACTACTTGCGTCGGGTGGGCCGCTGACGTCGTCGCTGGTGCAAGTAACGGCGGTTCCTGCTCCCAACCAGCCGCCAACAGTGAGCCTGACCGCCCCCGCCAATGGGACGACTTTTACGGCACCTGCTACGATTACGATTTCGGCCAATGCCATTGATAGTGATGGGAGTATAGCAAAAGTGGAGTTCTACAATGGTTCGACCAAACTCGGCGAAGATGCCTCGGCGCCGTATAGTTTTGATTGGAGCAACGTAGCATCGGGAGCTTACACGCTTTCAGCTAAAGTGACCGACAACCAAAATTCAGTGGCAACGTCAGGAAGTGTAACCGTGTATGTAAATAGTCCTGGCAATCCTTCCTCAGACATTATTGGCCCTGATTGCGTGAGTATAAACGAAGTTAAAGTGTTTGAGTTGAACTCAATCAATCTACCCAACGCTAACAGTTTTTCATGGTGGTGTACGGGTTCTACTCAAAGCATTACGGCAGTGTCGGGGCAGCCTTCCAAAGTCAATATCAATTTTGGAGCTAACTTTTCGGGTGGACAAGTATGCATTGGCGTCAATTATTCGGCCGCACCTTGGTACAAGCAGTTTTGTAAAACAGTGACACTTTGTACAGGACAACCTCCCGTAGTTAATCAAGCACCATCAGTAAGCGTAACTGCGCCTACCAACAATACGACGTTTCAGGCACCTGCTTCTATCTCTTTGGCCGCCACTGCTTCTGACGCGGATGGCAGCATCACCAAAGTGGAGTTTTACAACGGTACTACTAAGTTGGGTGAAGACGCGACGTCTCCGTACACCTTTAGCTGGACGAATGTCATGGCAGGTTCTTATAGTTTAACTGCGAAAGCGACTGATAACCAAGGAGCAACAACGACTTCGGCGGCGGTTTCGGTGACGGTAAATGCACCCGTAGTTAACCAAGCACCGTCAGTAAGCGTAACCGCACCTTCTAGCAATGCGACGTTTCTGGCACCTGCTTCTATGTCGTTGACTGCCACTGCTTCTGACGCGGATGGCAGCATCGCCAAAGTGGAGTTTTACAACGGCAACACCAAGCTGGGGGAAGATGCGACGTCTCCATATACTTTTAGCTGGGCAAACGTTGGGGCAGGTTCTTACATTTTAACCGCAAAAGCAACTGATAACCAAGGAGCAACGAGCATTTCTTCAGCAGTATCGGTGACGGTCAATGCTTCCCCTACAACAACCGCTGATATTATCGGAGATGAGTGTGCCGCCGTTAATTCAATAAAAACCTTTGAGCTCAACGTTGCTAACCGAGCCAATGCCACCAATTATTCTTGGTGGAGTACGGGTTCGGTACAAAGTATTACGCCTACATCGGGGCAGCCTTATAAAGTGACGATTAATAGTGGTCAGTGGTTTACGGGTGGACAGGTGTGCGTGGGGGTAAACTATTCGGCTTCCCCTTGGTACAAGCAATATTGCAAAACGGTGAGTGTTTGTGCAACGGCCAGAGTCGCTGCGGAGGAGTTACCCGAGGTTGCTTCGTTTTCCTTGTATCCTAATCCAACCCAAAATGACTTTACATGGGTATCTGATAAAAACGTGGAGGTTCTGAAAGTATATGATGTGTTAGGTTTAGAACGCGTAGGTTTGGAAAAAATAACGCGTGGCGCGAGGGTTTCCTTTGGCGAAAAGCTATCGACAGGTATTTATTTGATCCGAGTACAGTACGAAGATAAAACACAACGTACCCTGAAAGGAATTAAGCAGTAAAGGTAAGTAATTGATAGCAATGCCACCCGCTTGTTCTGAGTAGTTCAAGAGAGACGGGTGGCGTTTTTATTTGCTATTACCGCATAAAAATCACCAACGCTCCCAGTAAGGTCAACCCCAAAATTACCCGTCGGTAATTGTTGTCTTGGATGATAGAAACGATTCGAATGCCCACAAAAAAGCCTAACACCAGTGAAGGCAGCAGCATAAGATTAAGCTGAAGGGTATCAAACGTAACGTTGTGCCATACCAACACCTGAAACGGAAGTTTGAACAAATTAATCACCAAAAACAACCAAGCGGCTGTACCAATCAAATCGTTTTTGGAAAGGCGAAGGGCTAGAAAATAAATGGTAGAGAGTGGCCCCGCGAGGTTGCCCAACATGGTCGTAAAACCCGTCACAATTCCCATCATAGCAGCAAACCATTTACTGGTGGGAATGGGAGCCGATTTACGGTATTCGAGCCAGCTCATTACTCCCACAATAAGTAAGATGACAAAAGCCATAATCTTCTTAAAAACCGCCTCTTCTAATAAATTCCCAATATATACCCCCGACAACACCCCAAAAATAATCCAAGGTAGCAGTTGCCAAAAATATTTCCATTGGGCGTGGCGGTTATAGTACAACACGGCCAAAATATCGGCAACGCAAAGCATTGGCAATACTACCCCCGTAGAGGCTTTTCCACCAAATACCAAAGCCATAATGGTGACATTGAGCATTTCGACGCCTTTGAGGCCTGCTTTGGCCAATCCAATGATGAAGGCCCCTAGAAATACCAAAGCCCAAAGTTGCCACGTAAAAGTCGAAGAGATGTCCATTGTTTATCAAAATACGCGTTGAATCGAATTTGCCCAAGCCCTTTTTGCCAATGAAATCATCACGACCGACAAGAAACAAATTCCTGCAATAAAGATAAAAATGGTGGAGGTATTACCCGTTTTGTCAATAATATATCCAAACAAAGGTTCGCCAAGAGCCGCAAAAACGTAAGCGCACATGTTCATCAAACCTACGCCCGTGCCCGTGTACGTTTGTCCCAACATCTCAGGACTGAGTGCCCAAAAACAGGATTGAGGGCCATAGACAAAAAAGCCCACCGACAACATCAAAAAACCGCCTAAGACCAAACTATCCGTTGGAGTAATAAAAACCAACAATGAAATAATCGCACTGACGGCCATTCCAAAACGAATAGCATGGATGCGGTTTCCTTTAAAAAATGTGTCAGAAAGAAGTCCAAAAGACAGCGCGCCAAAGGCCATGCCGACGGGTAGCAAAAACGTTACCCAAAGGTTGGCAGGGTTTTCTTTCCACGTTTTGCCCAAATAATGGACGGGAACCCAAAAAATAAGCCCATAACGCGCCATGCTTTCAAAACCGAGTGCCAAGGCTGTAAACAAAAAATGACGGTGCGACAGCACAGTGCGGTAGCGACTCCACCAACCTTCTTCTACTACGTTTTGGGAGGCATGTTCTTTGTCTAGCATAAAACCTGCTTGCGAAGGGCTATCTTTGGCAAAAATCAAAAAAATGGTAGCAGCTATCAACAATAACAGCACAGGAAGGCGAAAAAGCATCCGCCATTCCATGCCTTGCTGGAGCAAAACAATGGAAAGTAGGTACGTAACAGCCGATGAAAACCCCGCGGCCATGGTGTAAAATCCGAAGGCTTTCCCTAGCTCGGCTTTGCTCCACCAATTGCTAATAAGCTTACTACCAGGTGCCCAAGCCATCGACTGAAAATAGCCATTAAGAGCCCATAAAATTAGGATGAGGGTGATGGAGTTGCTGTAACTAATGGCGATGTTGGTAAGTACCGACAAATACGCTCCCGTGGTAATCATAAACCGCGCACTGACGCGATCGGCTAGGTTGCCGTTGATAAATTGCCCAATGGCATAGCCCAACAACATAGCAAAGCTAATCCAACCAATGAACGAATAAGGAACGTTGAGGGCAGTGGCCATGCCTTTGGCCGCCCACCCGAAGTTGTGCCGACCTGTGTAAAAAAACAAGTAACACAGCATCGTGACCAACAACATTTTCCACTGCTGACTACGGAAAGATGAGTTCATGTGAGTTAAAGGTGGTTTATACGAATTCCTACGCGGAGGGGTTTGTATTTGAGGGCATATTGGAAGGCTTGTTCGGCCTCAGAAAGAGGAAACTCTTTGGCGACAATTTGTTCAAAAGGGAACGACCGATGGTGCTCAGAAATAAAGGCCACGGCATTGGCAAAGTCGTCGTAATTGTAGTTATGCAATCCGCGAATGGTGATTAGGCGGCGAATAATCTGTTCGGCGTCTATTTCGATTTTACGGTTTTTAAAAACAGCACCTACCCACACCGCTACGCCTCCTACGCCGAGGGCTTCGATGCCCGCTTCCATGGCAGTAGGCGCGCCGCTCATATCAAAGACAATGTCGATGTTGGTCTCGATAGTGTGGGGCTGAAGCAAATGCGTTTGATCTACTCCAAAAGGAATGGCCTGCTGCAAACGGTGTTCGTCAATGTCGGCTGCGATGATTTTGGCGGCACCAGCTACGCGGCACATCGCCGCACACACGACACCCAACAGCCCCATTCCAGTAATGAGTACGTTTTTGTTTTGTAGGTTTCCCGCCAGCCGAAGTGCTCCTGCCACGGTAGCCACGGCGCAGTTGATGGTTGCCGCCACGGGAAGGGGCACTTCCTCAGGAAGTTTAAGTACCGCCGTGTTGGGTTTCAGAATGGTATATTCGGCCAAACCACCGTGAAAACAGTCGTCGTCGGTAACGAGGGCATGGCCGTATTTGAAGACATTGTCAGCTTTTTGGGGCATTCCACGCTGCGCCATGTCGGATTGGTCATTGGCCGAAAAAATACTCCACGTAACGACGTCGCCCTGGCGAAGCTGTGCTCCTGAATAGTCTCTCCCCGAATGAGTATCGCTTATTTTAACAACTTTCCCGACAATCTCGTGACCCAATACCGTGGGTGTTTTTTCCTTTCGTAGGCCGCAAAATGTGTGTAAATCGCTGCCGCAAATGGTAGTGTAAAGGTTCTGAACCAAGATTTCACCTGGGCGTAATTCAGGTATTTTTTTGTTCAGCAATTCCATTTCCTCCCCTGATGCCGTAAACACTACAATATTTCCAGAATCCATTGTTTGCAATTCCTTTTTTACAAATGAAAGTGAAATCACAAAGGTGAGGTTTTTTGTTTATAATTACTGAACTTATGTTTATAAAACAGTTTGAATGCATTAAAAAAAGTAGCCTCAGCGAGGCTAAATCTTAGTAGAAAAAGGGGGTAAAGGCCATCCAAAAGCCCCATCGGGGTGACATCTTTGATCGAATGTCGTCCGCCCAGATGGGGCTTTGTGGTGGATTTGATTCATTTTTCTACTAAGATGTAGCTCCTCTGGAGCAATCAATAGCCACTCCAGATTTTAATGCGTTTAACCGTTTATAAAACAGCAAGACCTTCCAAGTTTTGAAAACTTGGAAGGTCTATGAAGGGCGATGATTACATACTAAAAAATTATAGATTTAAGCTCCAGCCTTCGCGGTAATCACGTTTTACAAATTGGTTGGCCAAATCATAATTCGTAATTTTCATGTTGGGCGCGTCATAATACAATTTCTTACGGCCATTATATCGGTCAACCGAACGCTTGGCAGTTGGGTTATCGCGCAACATCCAGCTACGGATGGCTAAGTTACCAATCAAAATACTTTCAGTAAAAGGTGCAGCATACTCAAACGGCGAACTCGTCACGCCTTTGCCATAGCCTGCAATACACGCATTCACCCACTGCAAATAGTGGTCTTCGTTAGGAACGCGCGGTATGGTTTCGGGAATGTTGAGGGTTTCGTTGGCTTTCAGAGGCAACAAACGAGGTTTAGCACCGTAGCAATCGGCCATGAGTTTGCCTTTGGTACCAATAAAAAGTACGCCACCGTCGGAGTTTCCAAAGCTTTCACCTGGCAACAATTCTTCGGGGAGTTCGGGTAAAATACCACCGTCGTACCAGCTTACTTTGATGTTTCCTTTGCCGTCTTTACGCGGATAATCCAAGTGGATGGATGTCGAAAAGGGCGTCCAGTCGGGATTGTCGTCTTGCGGACGGAGGGTAAACGTCCACGTACCTGCTACGCTACACTCAACCGAAGTGGGATAATCAATCGGTAAAATACGATATACGGGATCCATGATGTGGCAAGCCATGTCTCCGAGTGCTCCCGTACCGTAAGGCCACCAACCACGCCAGTTCCAAGGCAAATAGGCTTCATTGTAAGGCACTTTTTTGGCAGGACCGAGCCACAAATCATAATCCAATTCTTTGGGAACTTCGTAGGTTTTGTCAGTCGGAATGGCTTGTGGCCAAACGGGTCGATTGGTCCATGTCAATACTTTATGCACGTCGCCAATTATGCCCGAGTCATAAATTTCTTTCATCCGACGAACGCCATTGCCCGAACCACCTTGGTTACCCATTTGGGTGACCACTTTGTATTTTTTCGCCGCCATGCCCAAAATCCGCGCCTCATAAATATCATGCGTCAGTGGTTTTTGGGTGTAAACGTGTTTACCCAATTGCATCGCGGCCAGCGTCGCTACGGCGTGGGTATTGTCGGGCGTAGAGATAGAGCAGGCGTCGATATTTTTATGTTCTTTCGCTAACATTTCTCTGAAGTCTTTGTAATACGTTGCTTTAGAAAAACGCGTGCGGGACTCTACGGCCTGACGGTCGTCCACGTCGCAGAGGGCAACAATGTTGACGTTGGGGCTGTTGGCAAACGACGCCAAATCGCTTTTCCCTTTTCCACCGACGCCGATTCCTGCGATGTTGAGCTTATCGCTCGGTGCAACGAAACCTTTACCTAATACGTGACGAGGAACAATGAAAAAAGAAGTGGCTGCCACCGACGAAGCTTTCAAAAAATCGCGACGACTGTTGGCGTGTGGAGTGATTTTTTTTTCTTCCATGAGGATACTGGTTTTTGGGGGTTTAAGAATTTTCTATACTACTGATTTTTAGCACAATAGTACCTCCCTTTTCTCAGGTTTTTCTCACGGATTTTCACGGATGTTTTTCACATTTTGATCACAACATCATCCACGTAGAAAATCGCTGGTACAACGGGCTCGTCGGCACCTACCAAGGGCGGGTGTGGGTCTTCGTTCGGGGTTTTTCGGTTGGGTAAATCACGGTACTGGCCAGTGCGAAGCGACAGGCGTTCTACTGATTTTACTGCTTCTGCCAAAGCCGCCTTTTCTACCACTTTCTTGCCGTTGATGGCTAAGTCGAAAGAGCCGCCCGTGAGTTGGGCATTGACCGAGAACGTTAACGTGTACCATTGTGAGGCATCATACGTTTGGACGATTTTTTCGGCCCCTCCATCAGTCACAACGATATTCCCTTTTTCGTCGAACCGTACCCGAACAGGGCGGTTACCGTAGCGGTCGGTGAGGTCAATTTCCAACGAACCTGTCTTGTTTTGGGCGGGTGATACTGCCAGCGAACATTCGACTTGGCTACCCTCTTCAAACACCCGAATGGCGCGTGCATAATCGTAAGGGTCTTTATCGGACAATTCGAGGCATTTACCTTGTTTTTGGGGTGTTGCCACGACTGTGATAGGTGCCCATTGAGGAGCATAAACATTCCAATCGGGTACTGAGCCGTTGTTTTGAAGGGCGTTGAAGTCGTCGTTGACATCGCCTTTGACTTCATAACGCACGGGCGTAGGAATGCGACTAATCCAAATATCTTCTTTATTCATGCTGTACGACAGCCACATATCGTTGCCAGGCGGGTTGCCATTTCCCTCTTCTATGCCGCGCATATAACACGGCCCGAAATCTTTCCAACGTCCAAAAAATCGACGCGGCGGCACTTCGCCTTGTACCAAAAGCATATTGTCGAAAATAGCCCCGTCGTCGCCCGTAATAATCACGAGAGGAAAGCGATGTTCGTCCATTTCAATGGGATTGTAGCAAATGGCATAACGCCCGTCGTCGGTGCGTTGCCCCCACTGTTTCCCTCCCGCCATGGTCAACGTAGGGACTTTAACGGGCGGAGAAAAAGTAGTTCCTTCGTCATCAGACAAGGCCGCTTTGGAGCGCTTCCAGAGAGCTACTACTTTGCCATCTTTTCGATGATAATAGGATAATGCCTGAATATCAAGCGATTTGTCGAGGTTGTTTTTGTAAAAACCGTCCAAGCCGTTGTCTTCTTCACGCCATTGTAAAGTCATCAGTTTATCGCCCAAGAGCGCATTACAAGCCTCCACAAACCCTTGGTCAGTTGATTTTTTGTAAAAAGGGTAAGACGTATTTTTTTCGCCCCACTGAGTGCCATCAACGGCCTTGTGGCTGCTGTAACGAATGAAGTAAATCGGCCCATACGTCCCATCTTTGTAGGCTTCCCTCACCACTCGCCCGATGCCACCTTCTCGAAAGGGTTCTTCGGCATGGGCATAAAAAGCCAAGACTAGCAAGCGGCCGTTGGGAGCAGTATAAAAACCCATTCGCTGATGCATCATGTAACCATTTGAGCCTTTGGGGATTTTAACACCCTTGGGAGCGACGTACGGCGGAAAGACCACCGTAGGTTTATCCCATATTCGCCCATCTTTGGAGGTGACGACCAAGGTTTGGCCAGGGGCGATGTGTTCATCAACGGGGTTACTGAGGTATTGTTGGTAAAACGTGTTGTTCCAATAACAAATCGTAGAAGCGTGGTTGTACGTCCAGCCAAAACCATCGGCCAATTCAGGATGCGTACGATTGACGCGTACCGTTTGCCGACTTTCCACGCCAATGGCATACCGCAGCCGCCCTTCGTGGACTTGTGGGTCGGCGCTGATGCCACCTACGTAGCGTACGGGCTCATGGACGCTGCCCGTTTGGGCGAAGGTGGTGGATAGTCCAATACCAAATATAACAGCAGTCAAACACAGTTTTTTCATTCCTCTCAACGGTCTTTCTTAGAGTACGTTGGAGAAGGGGATTTGGGCTAAGGGAGGTAGTGGATTTTGGGCAAAAAAGTCAGTCTAAATGGAAGGATGTAAGCCTTCTTTAGTAACTTGCTCTGAAGAACTGTCTTAAAAAGGGGCCTAAAAAAGGTGATATATTAGTAGAATTTTGATATTTCGGACAAATTGAGTACATAAAGTAAAAGCTACTACTCATTGCTCCAGAGGAGCTACATCTTTGTAGAAAGAATGAATCAGGTGTAAAAAAGCCCCATCGGGGTGACATCTTTTGCTGATTATCGGCTACCCAAATGGGGCTTCGAGGAGGTCTTTATTTGCCTTTTTCTGTAAGATTTCGCCTCCCTGAGGTAAATAGCAAAAAGTTAGGCTTCTCCGAAGCGAAAATTAACAAAATCTCCCACTGCTACTACAAATGTTGTGCCTCTACCGAGGCTATTTGGTTTTTAAGTTACACACAAAAAGCCCGCGCCAATTACTGACGCGGGCTTTTTCATGCAATTAGAAAAACCTATTTCTTTGGAGCCTTGTACGTAATTTTATACAACGTCCCGTTCAAATCATCGGTGACGTAAATCGCGCCGTCTGGCCCTTGGGCAAGACCTGTGGGGCGGTGCTGAACGGGGCCAGTTGGCTTGGCGAGGTCAGTGCCTGCAAAATTATCCGCAAAAATCTCCCATGGCCCCGAAGGTTTGCCATTTTTGAACGGCACAAAGGCCACCATGTAGCCCTTTTTCAAAACAGGCGACTGCCCGTGGAAGGCAATAAACGCTCCGTTGCGGTACTTGGCAGGGAACATTTTCCCCGTATAAAACAAAAGCGCGTTGGGGCCAAGGTGAGCAGGAAAATCGGCTACGGGATTAACAGCTTTTTCACCGCCTGTTTTTTTGCCATCACCACCGTATTCAGGACATAAAATTTTCTTCTTCTGGAAGGGGTCATAATAGACGTAAGGCCAGCCAGCGTCGTCGCCTTGACGGAGTTCATAAAGGGTCTCGGCGGGTAGTTTTTCGCTGTCTTGAGGCGTGTAGTATTGCGGGAAATCTTCGTGAAACTTGCCACGTCCGTGCATGAGGGCAAAGAGCGAGTTGTTAGCTGAGTTCCAATCTAGGCCCACCACATTTTTTAAACCAGTCGCGTAGCGAATTCCGTCGCTGTAATACTGGTTCAAGCGGTCGGTTTTGAAACGCCAAATCCCCCCGATAGAATCTAACAACGGGCAAGGCATGATGCCCTGTTTGGTGCCAGGTTGTTTGCAAGTTTCGTCGTATGAACCCACGTTGACATACACGTATCCGTTGTTATCGACGGTGAGGTTTTTGGCTTCGTCGCGACCACGAGCTACGAGTCCTTTGACGATAAGTTCGGGGTTGTCGTAGTCGATAACCTCTTCTTTATCATTGAGTTTATAGCGATATACACTCGTAGCCGACGATGCGTACAAATAGCCACCTCGGATGTACATGCCTGAGCCTTTGTAATTTCCGAAGCCTATTTTTTCGTCGATAACACCGTCACCGTTGGTGTCGCGGAGGCGGTAAATCGCCTTCCCGTCTTTGAGTTTGTTGATTTTGACGTAAATGTCACCGCCTTTAGAAACAGCTAGGTGCCGTGGTGTCTCCAAATCTTCGGCCAAAATAGTGGCCGTAAAGCCCGCAGGCACTTTTATATCGGCTGCGGCCAAGGTTGGTTTTTTAGAGGGACGTGGGGAAGGTCCGCTTTTGTAAGACACAAGCGTAGTGGCAGCGGTCAAGGCTGCGGCCACCGAAAGGGTTCGTAGATAAATACTCATGAGGTTACCGAAAGGAATTTGGTGTTTATTCTGAATAAAGCACCAAACCCAATAAATATAACGAGACGAGATAGGTTACTTCACTTCTGTAAAATTTAATTTTGGTAACTTCATCGCATTTTCGATGAGTTGAATTTCAATGTTTAAGATACCTACTTCGGAAACTAAGTCTATTTTCTCAAAGTCGTCGGTGGGCTTGTGGTAGTCGTCGTGTCCTCCCGTGTGGAAAAACAAAACAGGAATCTTTTTGGCATAGAAAGATGCATGGTCAGCGCCACCGCTACCCGAATTGTCCGTAAAAAATTTGACGTTTCCGCCATTCACTTCCTTAAAAATTGCGGGCCAGGCATCACTCGTTCCGTAGCCCCCAATACCTACGCCACGGTCGGGAGCATAGCGGCCAATCATATCCATGTTGGCCATAAAGTTGATTTTATCCAAAGGCAACGTCGGGTTATTCACAAAGTAACGTGACCCAACGAGCCCAAGTTCTTCGGCTCCGAAAGCAATAAACAAGAAATTATAGGGCTCTTTGACGTCATTTTTGGCAAAATAACGGGCCAATTCTAACAAACCCGCCACCCCCGATGCGTTGTCGTCGGCACCGTTGTGAATTTGCCCTACGGCGTTAGCGTCACGCAGACTTCCCTGACGGCCTTCGCCCAAGTGGTCGTAATGCGCACCGATAACGATGGTATATGGGGCACCATTGTCCAGAAAACCAATCACGTTAGAAGCGGAACGAATACTGTCGGGTACCACAATACGGCGTACTTTGGCCGTAAAAGGTTGCAAAAAGCCATCGGTACCGAGGGGCGTGAGCCCATTTTTTTTAAATTGTTTGACAATATACGCCGCTGCTTTTTTATTCTCTTTGCTTCCAGTACCCCGTCCTTTCATTTTATCAGAAGCCAAAAACTGAATGTGTTTTGCGACGGATTCCGTAGTTGGACGTACGGATTGACCATGTACAAATAGCGATACGAGGAAAAAGGCGAGAACAATAAAAGGTTTCATACTACTAAAAACAGGAAATGGGGTGACTAAAATAAAACAGCCCGCAAAATACGGGCTATTTGGGTATAAAATGTTGATAAACGCTCTACTTTTTAATGAGGCCAATGATAAATAACACCAATAATGCCCCGATAACGGAGGTGAGAATCGTACTTAATAAACCTGCGCCCAACGAGACGCCAAGCTGGCCAAAGACCCAATTCCCGACAAACGCTCCCACAATTCCTACTACGATATTTCCAAAAAGGCCAAATCCAAATCCGCGTCTAATTTGACCAGCCAACCATCCTGAAATTGCACCAACAATCAATACATAGATTAAATGACTCATGGTAGTAAAGGTTTAAGGTGAAAAATATATACTATTCTTTAAAGAAATACATAACGAGCATCGAAGCCGTGGTGTCACCTACGTTGACGGGTTTGTGCGGGAGGTTAGCGTCAAAGAAAATAGAATCTCCTGCGCGTAACGTATATTTTTGGTCGCCTACGGTGTATTCTACTTCTCCGCTAATAATGTATTTATATTCGTAGGCATTGGTTTTGACCATGAAAGCGCGGGTAGCTTTGGGGGCTAGTTCCAAAATAACGATGTCGGTAGGAAGACTTTGGATGTTGCGCGTCATGATGCGTTTGTACAAAAAACCTTTGGATTGTTCTTTTTCAAACGACTGATACTCACTACTGCGTTTGACCAACACTTTGGCTTCGGAAGCTTGTTCTACGTCGGCGAAAAAATCGTTCAAATCCACCCCTAGAGAACGAATGAGGTTGATAAGTACCAATAAGGAAGGAATCGTCCGATTGTTTTCAATTTGCGAGATAAGCCCCTTGCTTACTTGGGCACGATCTGCCAATTGTTGAATCGTTATTCCTTTCGACTTGCGGTAATCTTTCAGTTTACTGCTAATTTGCAGAAGTACTTCGTTGGCCATAACTACAGAACAAACAATTATAGGATTTGGGGACAAAGTAGGAGTATCTATACCAAAAACCAAAACCTACCTCATAAATACTTATCTGCCGACAAATTATGCCTGATGACCGCAAGAATTTGGGAGGAACAAAGGGTACTTCTAATTTTCCCAAAAAATATCCTTTTGTGAAAAGCCCTTTGTCGCAACTACTGTCTCATATCGTAGGTGGAGTGGCTTTTGTGACTCTCCCTTACATATTTGCCCCCAATGGATTGGCACAGCTGCTAAGTATAACAACGAACCCGCATGAGCTAACGAGTTTTCTTGCTTACCTGCTCATGTTCGGTTTTTTTTATCTCAACTATTATTACTTGATTCCTCGTTTGTATTTTACCCAAAAGTATGTTCAATACGCGCTGAGTGTGGGGGTATTTTTTGGAATTATTTTTCTGCTTCTGGCCTCAATCGACCGCACAATGGTGGGGCCTCAGTTGTATCAAGGGGCTCCTATGGAGCATCACCATCCACCACCACCTTCTACTATGGAGCACCACCCACCTCCCAACCAGTCGCTGCCTTTAGAAGAAATGATAAAAAAAAATAAGCCGCCTGTGGGGTTTGAGTTAAGCCATGCTTTGTTTTTGTATTTAGTAGGTGTATTTGTGTCGTTGGCGTTGAGTATCAATAACCGTTTGCGTCAGTCGGAGCGAGAGAAGCTGAATACGGAATTGTCTTTTTTGAAGGCTCAAATCAACCCGCATTTTCTATTCAATACGCTCAATAGTATTTATTCATTGGCGATTGTTCAATCCCCCCATACCGCCGATGCTGTCGTGAGATTGTCGTCGCTGATGCGGTACGTAATGCGCGAAGCTGATACCGATTGGGTAGCACTGGAGCACGAACTTGGGTACGTCACTAATTACGTGGCTCTTCAACAACTTCGACTAGATGATACGGTAGAGGTAGATTTTGCCGTTGAAGGCCACTCAAATGGCTACAAAATAGCCCCACTGCTGCTGATTTCGTTTATCGAAAATGCGTTTAAGTACGGCGTAAATCCTCAAGAAAAATCGCTGATTCGTGTACGAATTTCGGTGAAAGAAGGGGTGTTACACTTAACTACATTTAACAAAAAAGTGAGGGTGTTTTACGATGAAGAAGTGTCGAGTGGGATAGGTATTGAAAACACAAGAACGCGATTAGAGTTGTTATACCCTAATGATTATGAATTGATAATTGGGGATGAAGCCGAAAGCTTTACGGTTGATTTACGTTTGCGCCTACGATAAAGGCGGATTGTGTGTGTGTGTCGGGTTGCTCACAACCCGATTGTTTTTATATTTGAAAAAAACAAGCATCTAGCCCCTACCTCAATTATGCTAAAGACAATTGCAATCGACGACGAACCGCCTGCGCTACGCATAATCACTCATTTTTGTGGCCAAGTGCCGTTTCTCGCTCTTCAAAAGACATTTTCACGTACGGATGAGGCGTTGGCCTATTTGGCTCAAAACGAAATTGATTTGTTGTTTTTAGACATCAATATGCCTGCCATGTCGGGTATTGATTTTTACAAATCTATACCAAAGGCAGCGATGGTGATTTTTACAACTGCCTACGCCGAATATGCCGTAGAGGGCTTTAATCTCAAGGCAATTGATTATCTCCTTAAACCATTTACTTTCGAACGTTTTCAGCAGGGTGCTCAAAAAGCGCTGGAGTATTCTCAGTTTATCAAAAAATCTGAGACGGTGGTGGAATATTTGTACATAAAAGCAGATTATAGTACGTATAAAGTTGCGGTCTCGGACATCGTATTTATCGAAGGGCTAGATGATTATTTGAAAATCCACCTAGAAAATGCCAAGCCTATCGTCGCGCGGATGACAATGAAAAGCATGACCGAAAAATTACCTTCACGGGATTTTATACGGGTGCACCGATCGTTTATTGTCCCACTACGACGTATCGAAAACGTTCGTAATAAGGTGATTACGTTAGGCGGCGACGAAATTCCTATCGGAAATAGCTACGAAGCAGAATTTTTCAAACGCTTTTCTTCCTAGTAAGTGGAAGCGGTTTCGTTGCTGTGCCCGTGGTTTCTCAAAACCACGGGCACAGTTTTCTGCAACGCTAGTACGAGGAGATGCGTAACAGCAATTGTTAACGCAATCATCCACTTTTGAGCATCGACCGAATTTGCCAGACATCTCCCTGTTTTTTTTCTCCTTCACTAAAACAAAAAACAGTATCATGAGCAACATGGCAAAACTTACTATTGGGATGATTGTGGCGTTTTGTATTGCCCTTTTTAGTTGCAAGCAGAACGAGTTAGACCCCCAAACTAGCACGGGTAGTACTTCATCGAACACCTCCACTACCACGGCCGATATTCGAGATTCGTTGTGGTTGTATATGCAAGATGTGTATTTGTGGTACGACAAACTTCCAACTACGTTCAATCCACGTTCGTATGCCGATCCAGAAAGTGAGATGGACGCATTGCGTACGTATCAAACGCTGGATCGTTGGTCGTTTGTCGAAAAAGCGAGTACCTTCAATAGTTATTTCTCGGATGGTGAAACACAAGATTTTGGGTTTTGGATAAAATACGATGCCAACAACGACCTTCGTGTACGCTATGTATATGCGCAGTCGCCAGCGGGAAAAGCTGGGGTAGAACGGGGCTGGAAACTGACGACGCTCAATGGTCAGTCGGTGAAATCAATGACGGATGATGCCATCGTTAGTGCATTCTATGACGCCACTTCCACCACGTTTGGATTTGAAAAATCGGACGCAACTACGTCCACAGTTGCGCTAACGGCCGCGACTTACACGATGAATACTGTTCTTTACACTAAAACGTACGATGTGGCAGGGCGAAAAGTCGGGTATTTGGTATTTAATAGTTTTACAGGAACGCCGTCGCAAAATGAGCTAAAAACCGTGTTGAGTAGTTTTGAAAGCGCGGGCGTCAATGAGCTCGTGGTAGATTTGCGCTATAACGGTGGCGGGGATGTAGAAACCCAAGTTATGCTAGCCAATGCACTTGCCCCTACGAGTGTTACCAAATCATCGGTGATGTTTAGCTATCTACATAACGCTAAACTTTCGCAGTGGAACGAAACAATTCGTTTTTCTAAAACAGGTTCACTGAATCTCTCTCGTATTTTCTTTATCACCTCTGCCGCAACGGCTTCGGCCTCGGAGTTGCTTATCAACAACCTGAAACCTTACCTCGACGTGAAAACGATTGGTAGTACTACGCACGGAAAACCTGTAGGCATGTATGGTTTTGAGGTGATGGATTACGTCATTGCTCCGATTGCGTTTAAGACTGTCAATGCCCAAAATGTGGGTGATTATTACACAGGATTGGCCGTGGATGCAGCCGTATCGGATGGGTTGACCAAAAACTGGGGAGATACCCAAGAAAGCTGTCTGGCCTCGGCCTTAAATTATATCCAAACGGGAAGTTTTACGGTGGCTACCAATGCGCGTTTATCAACAGAGCAAGTAATTCTTAACCAAACTTTTGATAAAAAAATGGTAAAAAACTCGTTTGCAAAGCCTGCTCATACCCTATAAATTGTTCTAAGGTTTCCTCTCCCCCTTGCTGAGATTATCTAGTAAGGGGGATTTTTTTGTAGTAAAATCACTGAATATATTCCAATTGCACCGTGGTCAGACGATAGTCAGACCACGAAGGGCACAGGCACACCAATTGGTCTGACTATCGTCTGACCAGTGTTTACCGCAACATTTGAGCCCTTTACCTCAAAAAAAGCTTTTTGCACAACGTTGCAAATGCCTTGTACGTATAGGTAATTAAAATCACTCATTCAAACGAATCAAACGAACATGGAACGCAAGGAATTTTTGAAAAGAAGCTTGTCACTTTTAGGAATTGCAGCAGTAACACCCCTCGTAAGTGCCTGTAGCAAAGACACCGTTGACCCTACCACGTCAACTTCGGGTTCTACGACATCGCAAGGCTCTACCAATGGCTCTTCGAGCTCTAACTGTACAGTAACAAATTCAGAAACCGAAGGGCCGTTTCCTACCAAAACTCCTAGCTCTTTGGTATTGAAAGACATCCGTTCTGACCGCTCAGGGCTTCCGATGACAGTGGCGATTAACATCAAAAACAAAAATAACAACTGTACAAATCTCGCGGGAGCGTTGGTGGATATTTGGCACTGCGATGCCGACGGCAACTACTCAGAATACGGCGGTACAGGTATGCAGAGTACCAACTACACGTCAGTTCATTTTTTACGGGGACGCCAGACGACCGATACGTCGGGCAATGTAGGTTTTACCACTATTTTCCCTGGTTGGTATTCAGGACGGGCGGTACATATTCACGTACACATTTATGATTCGACGGGTAAGTCGTTGTTAGTAACCCAAATTGCCTTTCCTGCCGACGTGTGTGATACAGTATTTACAACTGCTACCAACTACTATAAAAAAGGCAAAGCAGATACGACCAACGAAAAAGATAACGTATTTGGAGACGGGTATGCCAACGAGCTTGCAACGCTTTCGGGAAGTGTTGCCAATGGATATACTTTAACCCACACCATTGTTGTAAGCGCGTAACCCATTATATTGATTCATAAATCATGATGCCCCAAACCAACGCCATTATTTTTTTAGCCGACCAACGCGGGGTTTCACAACTCGACTGGTTTCGGAGCTACCACAGTTTCAATTTTGGAGCCTATAAGGCCGAAAACCGTGGGCCATTTGGTGCTTTGCGCGTGCTGAACGACGACACCCTAGATTACGAACGTAGCATCGAAATGACAGTTGACCAAGCGACGGATGTGGTCTTAATTCCGTTGGTTGGGGCTTTGGAGTACGAAAATAGTCTTAACCAAACGGGTTTTATAGAAGCTGGGCAAGTACAAGTTTTTTCGGCAAAGGAAGGGATGAGATACAAAGTCACCAACCCGTATCCTGACCATCTGGTCAATTTTTTGCACATTTGGCTAAAGCGTCCGCAAGAAGATTTTACCCCAAAAACAGAAATAAATACGTTTGATTTTTCGCAAAAGAATCAGTTGCTTCCTCTTTTTAATGCGTGTGTGCCAGGTTTCATCGGGCGTTATGACGGGCGGGCAGAGGATATTTATCAAGTGCAATCAGCAGGAAAAGGAGTGTATGTTTTTGTGATCGAGGGTGCATTTGAAGTCCAAAACCGCCTGCTTCATGCCCGCGATGGTTTATCGCTTTCGTCGGTGACGGAGGTGGAGTTTGAAGCATTATCGAACGATGCCATGCTGCTGATTTTGGAAACCTAATTGCGGTTTTCTATTTCAATGCTATCTTTAAGGTTTATCTCCTAAACCTTAAAATTCCATGGAATCAAAAGACTTCAAACCCTACGTTCCCAACGAAAGTAGCGTCGCCGAATTCACCGTCAAATCGGTCGTCATGGGTGCTATTTTTGGCGTATTATTCGGCGCTGCTACGGTATATTTATCGCTCAAAGCGGGGCTTTCGGTTTCGGCCTCTATCCCCATTGCCGTTTTGGCTATCTCGCTGGGTCGCAGATTTTTAGGCACCACCATCCTCGAAAACAACATCATCCAAACCACGGGTTCGGCGGGCGAATCCATCGCCTCTGGTGTGGTCTTTACTTTACCTGGCTTTTTGTTCCTTTCCATGACCGAGGAAGGCAAAAGCATAGGAGCTGATTTTTTCAATTACTGGACCATCCTCACGTTAGCGATTTTAGGCGGATTCCTGGGCACATTTATGATGATTCCGTTGCGGCGGTCGCTGATTGTCCAAGAACATGGCACCCTGCCCTACCCCGAAGGGACGGCTTGCGGTTCGGTGCTTATTGCGGGTGAAAAAGGCGGTGACCTTGCCAAAACAGCCTATCAGGGACTGGGCGTGGCCATGTTGTATGCTTTTTTCCAAAAAATCTTACACGTGATTGCCGAAGTACCCAAACTGGCCTCGTCCCAAGCCAGCAAAATTTTCCCATCGGCCGTCGTAAGCGGTGAAATCACCCCCGAATATTTGGGCGTAGGTTACATCATTGGCTTCCGTATTTCGGCCGTGTTGGTAGGTGGCGGACTTTTGGCATGGCTGGGTCTAATTCCCCTTTTGGCTACCCTCGTCCCTGCCGATACCATCGCCGAACAACTCATCAAGTTAGGCTACCTCAAAGACCTCGCTACCGCAGGCGGCCCAGGTGGCTGGAACCCTGATTCTCACAGCTTTACTGACACTGCATCGGCCATTTATCGCGCTTACATCCGTCAGATTGGCGCAGGTGCCGTGGCGGCGGGTGGTTTTATGGCGTTGATAAAAAGCATTCCTACCATTGTTTCTTCCTTCAGTCAGAGTTTAGCCTCAATGAAAGCAGGTGCTGATGCCACTCGCCTCCGTACCGAACAAGATTTGTCGTTTAAAGTGGTTCTTTTTGGTTGTTTAGCCCTAGTGATTTTGATGGTCATTCTCCCTCAAATTCCTGGCGACGGCTTCTTAACAAAGTTTTTGATTGCGGTTTTGGTCGTAGTCTTTGGGTTTTTCTTCGTCACCGTCGCCAGCCGCATTGTCGGCATTATTGGATCAAGCTCGTCGCCCGTTTCGGGAATGACCATTGCTACCATCATGGCTACTTCGCTGGTTTTTATTGGGTTTGGATTAACAGGAAAAATGTACGAACCTGCCGTTTTGGTCATTGGGGGAATGATTTGCATCGCTGCCGCTAATGCAGGAAACACCTCACAAGATCTCAAAACGGGGTATTTGGTGGGTGCTACGCCGCGTTATCAGCAAATTGCTCTTTTCATCGGGGTTATTGTATCGTCGTTGGTGATTGGAGCAACTGTCAAATTGCTCGATACGCCTACTCCCGACTTGGCTGCTCAAGGCATTCAGCACGCAATTGGTACCGACAAATTTCCTGCTCCTCAGGGCACTTTGATGGCCACCCTTATCAAAGGACTTTTATCGTTTAACCTCGATTGGCAGTTTGTATTAGTAGGTGTTTTTATTGCCCTCACCATCGAAATCATGGGAGTCAACGCGCTTTCGTTTGCCGTGGGTTTGTACCTTCCTCTCTCAACGACTTTGCCCATTTTTGCAGGTGGGTGCGTCAAAGCGTTTGTCAATTGGAACTCAAAACGCCAAGGCATTGAAGAAGAAGACGCCGACTTGGGCAAAGGGAATTTGTTTTCGACGGGATTGGTGGCAGGTGGTGCGTTGGCGGGCGTGGTTGTAGCTCTTCTCTCAGTCAACGACAGTATTTTTAATGCCCTTGCCAACATCAACCTCGAACATGCACTTGCTTCGACCCTCGGCGAAGGTGGGTATCAACTCCTCGGCGCAGGTTTGTTTACAGCGATGGCCGTGGTGCTGTATCGCATAGCGATGAAGCGGTAAGGTTGTTTTTAACAGTCAAATTTTCACTAAAAACTCCTATTTTTGATAAAGAATCACACTTATGGAACTGATTGTCAAACCAAGAAATGAGGAGGAACTTCAATTTGTACAGTCGGTCTTGAACCGAATGAAAATAAAAAACGAAGTACGGAAGAACGACGTAAAAAAGCGTAAAAAGCAAGAGTTTCTTGATTCGTTCGAGGGCCGTATGGAACAGCTTAATAAAGCGATTAAAGGTGAAGTTCAGTTAAAAACTTTAGACCAATTTTTAGATGAATTGGAAAATAATCCCTCTTGAAGCCTTCGAAAAGGAATTTAAGTATTTATACAAAAAATACCCTTCTTTGGTTAAGGACATTCAAAATTTAAAGAATAAACTTCTTGAAAGTCCTCAACAAGGGACTCCACTTGGCAAAGATTTATACAAAATCAGAATGCCCATTTCAAGTAAGAAGCAAGGTAAAGAACTCTTAGAGCGGCTAAATACATGGTAATTTGAATTTTTCGCCCGCAGATGTCCGCAGAATAATGGCTTTGTGAAGCCCTTTTCCTACGGACATCTGCGGCTTTAAATCTGTGCTAATCTGCGAGAAAAATTTCAGGCAATGCCTCAGCCTACTTCAACTTCCGAAGTTTAATGTTTCGGTACCAAACCGTACTTCCCCAGTCTTGTAAGCCAATGACACCCGTGAGTTGATTTTGGGCAATGGGCGCATTTTTCAACGGACTATTAGTTATCCGTTGCTTCCAATCAGCACTTGATAAGTCATGTTCTTGAACGACAAAGCCATTGAGCGTAATCGTCAATTTATTTTTCCGAAACACCACGTACACCTGATTCCACTCACCTACAGGGTTTATTTCACGGAGACGTGCGTTGGCGACACCAAAGAAATCGCCCGCACGGTGTTTATTTTCGGCCGCTCCTTCGTAAATCTTATCATCCAACACCTGAAGCTCAAGTCCCGTATTGTGCATGTTTTTATACTGCTCCGCTTCTTTCACAAAAAAGAAAATACCACTATTGGCCAATGGGCTTACTTTCCAGTCGGCTTTAAACTCAAAATCTCCCGAAACAAGCACATTTGAAACAATGTCGCCGCCATTAGGGGCTTTATTCCCCGCACGGGTAGGCACGTCTAGTTTGAGGGCATCACCTTCCACTTTCCACGCCGTTCCTACGCCTTTGCTACCGTACGTATGCCAGCCCGACACATCTTTACCATTAAACAACAATTCCCATCCTTGTTTCTTTTCTTGGGACGAAAGGGCATTTTGCGTTTGGGCTTGAGCGACCCAAGTTCCCATCAACAGGGCGAGTGAAAGTACTAGCTTATACATCGTTAAAATTAGTTTGACTGTTCGTATCCAAAGCCAAGAAGCAGACTATTTTACTTTCGTGCATTTCTTGCGACATTTGCGCCCAAACAATTTCAAGCTACTTTTCACTATGTTTTCTGCTGAACAACTACGAACTTTTACCAAAAATATATTCCAAAGCATCGGTTTTTCGGAAGAAGATGCGACACTAGCCGCCACTGTCCTTATAGCCGCCGACTTACGCGGGGTTGATTCGCACGGCATCGCTCGCTTGGCAGGTTACGTGAGGCTGTTTGACCACGAACGGCTCAACCCTACCCCAACCATTAAAATCGTACATCAAACTCCCAGCACCGCCGTCGTCGATGGTGACGCGGGAGTGGGTCTGGTTGTTGGGCCAAAAACCATGGAAATTGTCATTGAAAAAGCCAAAAACGTAGGTTCGGGCTGGATTTCGGTGCAAAATTCCAACCACTTTGGCATTGCGGGCTACCATGCCATGCTCGCCCTCCCGCACGACATGATAGGCATGGCCATGACCAACGCCGCGCCGCTGGTTGCCCCCACGTTTTCATTGGAAAAAATGCTCGGTACCAACCCCATTGCCGTGGCCGTTCCTGCCCAAGAAGAACCTGCCTTTGTCGCCGATTTTGCCAGTACGGCGGCAGCTTACGGTAAATTTGAAATTTTACAACGCAAAAACCTCCCCGCCCCCCTTGGCTGGGCACAAGATTCGGCAGGAAATATTACCGACGATTCCAACCCCATTAAAAACGGTGGGGCATTGCTTCCGCTCGGCTCTGACCGAGAACACGGTAGCCACAAAGGCTACGGGCTGGGCGCCATTGTTGATATTTTTTCGGGCGTATTGTCGGGAGCTAATTACGGGCCTTGGGTACCACCTTTTGCTACCGCAGGTTTTATGACTGCCAACGAAGGCGTGGGAAAAGGAACTGGGCACTTTTTTGGCGCGATGCGCATAGATGGTTTCCGCCCAGCCGACGAGTTTAAAGCCCACATGGACACCTGGATCCGCCGTTTTCGCTCGGCCGAGGCCGTTGAGGGCAAGCAAGTCTTGATTCCTGGCGACCCCGAACGCGCCATCGAAGCCGACCGCCTTGAAAACGGACTCGATTTGCTCGACCCCGTTGTGCAGTCATTGGAAGAGCTTGGCAAGCGATTTAGCGTTTCTCTCTAATCAACCTTTATGAAAAATCTATTTACAACCTTGATTCTCTGTGGTTTGGTGGCGCATATCACCTTTGGGCAAGCCCCCAATTATTTCCCACAACTGACCAAAATCCGTATCGACGGCGGCATGAACTCCGTGGTGTTTGGCTACGATAAAGCCAATGCCAAGCTCAGTCGCAAAAAATGCACACAGTTTCCCAAAAATAGCCCTTGGTATTGCCCCGACCCTGATGCACCTGTTTATGAGCGATTGGCTAGTTTTAAGCATCCCCAAATCAGTGATTCGCTGTATGTGTTGTTTTCGCACGGGCCCAGTGAAGACCCCAATTTTATGATTGCAACTAAATCGGGCAAAACCCTAGGAATGGTCAATGGGTTGCAGCTATTTCTAACCAATAGCACCACTTTTTACGTCAGTGGCCATACCAATAACCTGTTTGATAAACGTCGGAAATTTCAAATCAAGAACGATACCATCGCCGAAATTACCCAACCTTTTTACCACGTGGGTTTACAATCAGTGGCGTTGAAAGAGCTTACTTTGTACAAAGACAAAACCTCTAAAGAAGTAGTAGCCAGCCTCCCCAAAGGCTACAAAGTCGAAGTAGTGATGGCCGAATTTGGCCGCCCTGATTTTGAACTAGAAGAACATTTTCTGGTTCGTACCGATTTTGGGCTCATCGGATGGCTACGTCTCAACAAAAACGAACCGTGGGAAAGTTATATCAAAGGACTGTTCTTTGCAGGAGATTAGTTTTTTGTAGTAAAACACCGCTTTGTCCACAAAGACTTCGGCTATTCACCATTTTAACGTATCTTTGATGTATGCGTCAAGATTATCTATCAGGAAATAAAGAGCCACTTTCGCCCATCGAAAAAGAAATTGACAAGGCATTACGGCCACTGTCATTCAGTGATTTTGCGGGGCAAGACAAGATTCTTGAAAACATTCGGATCTTTGTAACAGCGGCCAAACAACGCGGCGAACCGCTCGACCACGTACTTCTTCACGGGCCTCCAGGTTTGGGAAAAACTACCCTTTCCAATATCATTGCCAACGAATTGGGTTCTACCATGAAAACTTCGTCGGGTCCCGTCCTAGATAAACCAAGCGATTTGGCGGGGTTATTGACCAACCTCCAACCCAACGACGTGCTGTTTATCGACGAGATTCATCGCCTCAACCCGATTGTGGAAGAATACTTGTACTCGGCCATGGAAGACTACAAAATCGACATTATGCTCGACTCGGGGCCGAACGCACGGAGTATTCAGATTAGTCTAAACCCCTTTACCCTGATTGGTGCCACCACCCGCGCGGGTTTGCTTACATCGCCGTTGCGGGCACGCTTTGGAATTAACTGCCGCCTAGAATATTACGATGCGAAGTTGCTATCGTCCATTGTAAAAAGGTCTTCTGCCATTTTAGGCACTCCGATTGAAGACGATGGAGCCTTTGAAATTGCTCGTCGTAGTCGTGGTACCCCGCGTATTGCCAATAATTTGTTGCGTCGCACCCGCGATTTTGCCCAAGTGAAAGGCCAAGGTCGAATCACGGTTGAAATTGCGGAGATTGCCCTCAAAGCCCTTGATGTAGATCAACATGGCCTCGACGAGATGGATATTCGCATTTTGAGCACCATTATTGATAAATTCAAAGGAGGGCCTGTTGGACTTACGACAATTGCAACCGCCTGCGGCGACGAAGCCGAGACAATCGAGGAAGTTTATGAGCCTTTTTTGATTCAAGAAGGGTTTATAAAACGTACTTCACGGGGACGGGAAGCCACTGAAAAAGCCTATCGACACCTAGGAATTGTCCCTAAATTTAGGACGGGCGACCTCTTTGGCTAGTCTTTTTTTAGAAAAGGCTTGTTATTTTTTTGAAAATTTACGACTTTTGCACCCTCATTCTGAAAACAACAATTGTCATGGCCAGAGTTTGTGAAATTACGGGCAAAAGAACACGAGTTGGTAATAACGTATCGCACGCTAACAATAAAACCAAGCGTAAGTTTTATCCAAACTTGCAAACAAAGAAGTTTTTTATTCCTTCTTTGAACGAGTGGGTAGAAATTAAATTGGCTACTTCAGCTCTTCGTACTATCAATAAAAAAGGTATTGAAGCAGTTTTGAAAGAAGTAGGTGCGTTGTAGTCATACACGACCATCTTTTGCAAAAGATTTAACCCCGCGACGGCGGGGTTTTTTGTTGCCCTTTGTGGCCAAAAAAGTTAGGATAACGAGTGTTTGACGGAATAATATCCCACAAACCCGTACCCCAATACCAACATACTGTGCAGCCCAACCAACGAGTAAGTCTGCCAATATAAACCCAGTGCAAGGCCAAAACCGAAGTATAAAACCAAACCTAGCTCTACCCAAGTGAGCGGATTGAGGCTCCGAACAAGGTACTTTTTTTGCTGCCAATTTCCTTGATGTTCTACAATTCCCCATTTAGGAGTACGGACAAAAGGTGTTTTCTTTCCTAAATACCCTTCAAATACAGCGATGGAATTATGGAGCGACAACCCCATGACAACCGTCAAAAACAGGGGTAATTGCCAGACTAATTCAAAAAATGACTTTCGGCCGTAGTGGGTCGTGCCATAAAATCCAAGTAGAATAAGAACGCTCAATTGGAAAAACTGAAAAATCCCCAATACTGCATGATAACGCGGTGACTCGTGCGTAATAAATAAGGCAGGGATGCTGAGTATCGCCATCACAAAGACCGCGATAAACACGCCACTATTGAGCAAGTGGAAGGCCGCATGAATTTTTGTAGAAAATCTAAGTGCCTGATTTTTAAACACCTTCCACAAATTCTTACGAGCACATTCAGCAGCACCTTTCATCCAGCGGTATTGCTGCGACTTAAACGCGGGCATGGTCGCAGGCAACTCGGCGGGACTTTCCACGTTTTCAAGATACACAAACTGCCAAGCCCGAAGCTGGGCACGGTAACTCAAATCGAGATCCTCGGTGAGGGTATCCGACGACCAGCCGCCTGCATCGGTAATGCAGCTCGCGCGCCAGACTCCCGCTGTTCCGTTGAAATTGATAAAATGCCCATCAGCATTGCGGCCGCCTTGTTCTACCACAAAATGCCCATCTAATCCAAAGGCTTGGAGCTGAGTGAGCAACGAATAGGACGCATTGAGGTGACCCCAGCGGGTTTGTACCACCCCTACCGAAGGGGTAGAAAAATAAGGCAAGGTTTTTTGTAAAAAATCGGGCGCAGGAATAAAATCAGCGTCAAAAATGGCAATAAATTCGGCTTTAGTAAGGGCTAGTCCGTATGCCAACGCGCCTGCTTTGAAACCTTCGCGATGAGGCCGCCGAATGTGCGAAATGGAAAAACCCAATGATTGATAATACGACACTTTTTGAGCGATAAGCGCAATGGTTTCGTCTGTGGAGTCGTCTAATACCTGAATTTCAAGCAATTCTTTGGGGTACTCAAAAGCACAAACTGCCTCAATGAGGCGTTCGACGACGTAGCGCTCGTTGTAAATGGGAAGTTGTACACATACCAGCGAAGGGGGCGACAAAGAATGTAAGACCAGGTCTTTTCCCGATTTTTTACCCCGCCAATAACTCAAGACCAAACTCAGCTGTGCGCAACTGTACAGAAACAGTACACAAGTGGGAAGGAGGTATAACAAAATCACCAAAAATTTCATACGCAACGCTACATCATGAGTTGAGTTTTCCTAAAACGCCAACTTCATTGAGGTCTGAATCAGGTTGGTGCTACACTTTGCGATTATCTTTTGGTCAGCATTGGTAATTCGAGCTTCGCAATGGATGACGTTTTTACCCGCGCGAATCACCTCGGCCCGCGCTGTGAGTACGTCGCCGACGCGGGCGGCATTGAGAAAATCACAGTTAAGATTGACAGAAGTGTAAGCGTATTCGCGGTCAAGTGAAAACACCAACATGCCCACAATATCGTCCATAATAGACGCTGCCGCGCCGCCGTGGAGGGTCATCATTGGGTTGGTCATATCTTCGCGCACGACAAACTCGACGACCATTAAATTAGCCTGGATATCAACAAGTTTGCCATTAAGCCAACGCCCAAGACCCGATGGGCTATGGGTCATCTGTTGCCCGATTTGAGAACGAAAAAATGCTAAACGTGGATTGGTTTCTTGAGTCATGAAGTTGTTGTATGTGAAAAAAACTTTACTTTACTTGTTTCAGCGCTGCTAGGTAGTTAGTAGCTAATACTTGGCGGTCGAAATGGGCTTGGGCATAGTGGTAGCCATTTTGTCCGTGTTGTTTTGCCAATGGTGGATTCAGTAAATATACACGAATTTTGGCGGCAAAATCAGCAGGATTTTCGGGCTCGACGTACAAACCTGCATCGGCATCTTCCAACAATTGCCTCGAAACGCCGTCAATGGCCATCAAAATAGGCTTTTGACACGACATATAGTCGAACGTTTTGTTGGAGTAAATCGTCTTGAACGTATCTACTTTTTTCAATACCGATGCACCTACATCGGAAGCTAAAATATACTTAAAAACGTCTCGTTTGGGAACTGAATCAATAAAACGGACATTTTTCAGGCCACGTTGCTGGGCATCGGCCTTGAGCTCAGCTTTCAGCATTCCGTCCCCAATCAGCAAAAACAAAACGTTGGTATCGCGTACTAATTCGGCGGTATCTAGCACCTGTACTAAGTGGTTGGCCACCCCGTGAGCCCCAACGTACGTCACCACAAATTTGTCCTCCAACTGATGTTCACGGCGAAAAGTAGCTACATCAAACGTCTGGAGTAATTCTTCCGACAAGGAAAAATCGGCTGCGTTGGGAATGAAAATAATTTTTGAGGCAGGCACGCCTTTATTGGTAATCAATTTGTCGCGAAAAGCGGGCGTCAATACATTAATAAGGCGGGCTTTTCGGTACATTAATTTCTCAAACCAATAGGCAAATTTGATAAGAATGCCACTGGTCAGTACTCCTGTGTCGATGGCAGATTCGGGCCACAAGTCGCGGATTTCAAAAACAAAGGGAGTGCGTTTGAACAGCGACAGTACGTAGGCCGTGATTCCTACAAAAAGAGGTGGCGAAGTCACCACAATGACATCATAATTGCCACGGGCATAGCGAAGTCCACCCCATATACTCGAAAATGTAAACGAAAAATACGCCCAAAGTCGTCCGACAAAGCTTTTGTTATAAGACTCCGAAACGTGACAACGAATCACATCCACGCCGTCTTGGTTGGTACTGCGATCAAAATATTTACCATTGTACTTCGCAGGACGATGCCCCATGTAATGCACCATTCCCGCCAATACAGTAACATGATGCCCCGATTCTTGCCAAAATCGACTCATTTCGTTCCAACGCGAACCTCCGCCGTCGTTGTCTTCCAAAAAATATTGGTGAATTAATAAAATTCTCATAAGTTGGTGCGAAGATACAGTAAAGTCCTAAATCTTAAACCTATGCCTGCTCAACCTACCTTTGCTCCCCGAAACAATCAAACCTTTGAAGCACCCCGACAAGGAGCCTTACTCGACAGCCGAGCCCACGTCGCGGTGGTGGGAGCAGGCGTTTTTGGAGGATGGACGGCCTTGTGGTTACGCCGTTTAGGATTTCGAGTGACGTTGATTGACGCTTGGGGGCCAGGCAATTCGCGGGCAAGTTCGGGCGACGAGACGCGGGTCATTCGCTCCACCTACGGCGCAAATGAAACGTACTTTGACTTGAATATACGGGCGATTGAACTATGGCGCGAACACCAGCAGCGGTGGGATAAAAAGATGTTTTATAATGCGGGAGTCTTGTGGTTTTGTTACGACGAAGCCCCCGAAATGATTGAAGCAACGCTGCCATTTATGAAAAAACACGGGTTAGAATACCAGTACTTGTCAAGAACAGAAGCGGCGCAGCGCTATCCGCATATTTATACCGATGATTTGCACCACCTCGTACTCGACCCCTACGGAGGCTATCTCAAAGCCCGCGAAAGTTGTCAAACCGTACTAGAAGCATTTGTGCAAGAAGGTGGTATCTATGTCAATGCACTGGTACAACCCACTGCGGTTGAAAAGGGAAAAATGGAAGCACTGTCTTTGTCCAACGGCAGTACGTTGTCGGCCGATGCGTACGTATTTGCTTGTGGTTCTTGGTTAGGACGGCTGTTTCCTGAGCTACTTGGCGATGTCATTACCTGTACCAAACAAGAAGCTTACTACTTAGGTGTGCCTGCATCACATACCGCGTATTTTGACCAAATGCCCGCTTGGATTGACCTCGACGGGGAAGATTTTTATTATGGGATTCCAGGCAATGCGTACCGAGGCTTTAAAGTAGGGGTTGACAAACGAGGGGAAATTTTTGACCCCACCCACGGAGAACGCGTAGCAAATGCGGAGGTCTTGGCCAAAGCCCGGGCTTTTATGGCTCACCGTTTTCCTGCATTAAAAAATGCTCCTTTGGTAGAAAACCGCGTGTGTCCTTACGAAAACTCCCCCGATGGCAACTTCATTCTGGATACGCATCCCGAGGCCGAAAATTGCTGGTTTTTGGGAGGAGGCTCTGGACACGGCTATAAACACGGCCCCGCGCTAGGCGAACTTGCTGCCAATGTTATTTCGGGAAAACGGCCGCTAGAAAATCTCTTCAGAATGCGGGAATAAAGCGGTTTGTGAGCAACCCGCAACACATCAACGTGCCTCTCTTTTCCCAATTCGACGATAAAGCGGGGCATGAGCAACCCATAGCACTACATCAAAAATTCAACGGATCGAGGTTCTTAAAGTGTCCGTTCATGCGGATGCGTTCTTTGGTACGCTCCATTTCGGACATGACGGGAAGTACTTTATTCAAATGCCGTAAAATATATTGTTGGCGTTCTGCTTCCGAACGAATCGTCAGCAAGTGATATTCTTCTTCCTGCGATAAGCCAATTTTATGGGCAATTTGATACGAGAAAGGCGCTATGTCAGGATTAAAATCTACTTTTGTTTGAAGTAAAGTATATAGACGGTCGAGTTGAAACAGCAACTCTGCCATCGCGCCTTGGGGAGTATCCGTATCTTCAAAAAACGTTACATCTCCCCCCGCATACAGTTTTCCTGCCACTGGATTTTGTAACGTAAGTATTCTAAAAACCCGTATTCCTCGCGTCTTGATGTCCATCCGACCATCTTCGTGAAGTTTGACTAGGCGTACAACTTCCATTTCGGTTCCGTAGCCTGGGAGTTTGTTGCCAATAAAAGTAGGAATCCCAAATGTCTTTTGCTCATTGATACATTCGTTGATGAGCTGGCGATAACGCGGCTCAAAAATATGGAGATTGAGATTTTCGGTAGGATAAGCTACCAACGCCAAGGGAAAAAGAGGGAGAAAACGTTCCATACGATTACGACACTGCCAGTGAATAGGCAGAAATGTTAAAAAACAGTTGTAACAAATGTACTTCTGCTTTTTGAAAATTTCCTACTTTTAAATTTACATTTTAACTCACTCTTTATGCGTATTGTTGCTACTGGTTTGATTTTTTGGACATTGGCTATTGCTTCTTTTGGTCAAAAAAATACTACACCCACTCCTTACTTCCCACCTGCTCATACATGGGCACAAAAAACACCCGCCGAACTGGGTTTAAATCCTAGCAAATTGGCCGAAGCGATTGCTTTTGCGAAAGCATCGGAGTCCAAAAACCCGCGCAGCATGGAGCAGTCACACTACCAGACTTTTGGAAAAGAACCGTATGGGTTTGCCATTGGCCCCTTCAACGACCGTGGCGACCAAACAGGCATCATTGTTTACAAAGGGTATATTGTGGCGCAGTGGGGCGAACCCAACCGCTGCGATATTACGCACAGTGTCACCAAGAGCTTTTTATCCACAGTGGTAGGATTGGCAGTGGATAAAGGTCTGATTCGTAGTGTAAACGACACCGTGGCGGGCTATGTTCCACCCATCGAATTGTACGGACAACCCGTGCAGCGCCCAGCCGAAGAGTTTGGCAAACCTGAACTTCTGAACTTATTTGATACACCTCACAATCGCCGCATTACGTGGGACCACATGCTACGTCAAACCTCGGATTGGGAAGGGACGCTTTGGGGAAAGCCCGACTGGGCCGACCGCCCCGACGCCGATGCATCAAAGTGGCTGACTCGCCCTCGGAATACCCCTGGAGCAGTTTATGAGTACAACGACGTACGCGTAAATGCACTGGCTTTGGCTGCCACGAGTGTTTGGAGAAAACCTTTGCCCCAAGTCCTAAAAGAAAAAATAATGGACGAAATCGGCGCGTCGAATACGTGGCGTTGGACAGGATATCGCAATGCGTGGATTGTACTCGATGGACAGCCTGCACAGTCGGTGAGTGGCGGCGGGCATTGGGGCGGAGGAATGTTTATCAATGCCTATGACATGGCTCGCTTCGGACTATTGACCCTGCATCGCGGCCGCTGGAACGGTAAGCAACTGTTGTCGGAACAATGGGTAAAACAAGCCACAACCCCTACAACAGCCCAACCGACCTATGGGTATATGAACTGGTTTTTGAATACCGACCGCAAACCGCTTCCAAGTGCTCCAGCGAACGTTTATTACCACGTTGGTAACGGGACAAACATCGTTTATGTTGACCCCGACCATGAACTCGTGATGGTCGTTCGCTGGATCGAAAACTCGTCGCTTGATGGGATTGTCAAGCGTATCTTAGAAGCTTTTCCACGATAACTCTACTTTGGGTTATCGGAGTAGCGTCACCGCCCCTCGTTGAGAAATACGAGGGCGGTCTGGGAAAAATTTAGACTTAAATGAGACCACATAAGGATAGGTCATTGGAGGATAAAACGTACCTCGGTATTTTCCATCCCACTTCTCGTTCATATCGTTGGTGTAAAAAATGACTTCTCCCCAACGGTTAAAAATCTTCAATTCAAAATCGCTCAAGTGGTCGCCATACACATCCAACAGGTCATTTTGGCCATCCCCGTTTGGAGAAAATGCGTCAGGGATAAACAATCGAGGCTCGCACCGCACCACCACTTGCACGGAGTCCGTAACTTCACAACTGGCAGGGCTGGTAATGCTTACTCGGTACGTTCCAACCTGATTTACAGTAACCCGTAGCGTTGTGGCATCAAGAGGCGGAAACCAACGATAGCGTAAATTGGGCGTCGTAGGACGAATAATTAATGTTGCCGTTGCACCCACATCCAAATCACACAACCCTACATCACGGTTTAAATCATAGACGGGCCTAGGCGCCAACGAATACACAAAATTGTCGGTATCGGTACAGCCCGTCACGGCGTTGGTCACTGTCAATGAATACGTGCCTGCGCGACTCACCGTAATTCGGTTGGTTGTTTCTCCCGTACTCCATTGGTATTGATTTCCTGCAATATTGGGAAGGGTTGGCACCAACAAAGCCGTATCACCAATGCACTTTTCACGGTCAGGGCCAAGGCTTAGAAACTTCTCAGGTAAGACTCCCACCGTTATGTCGCGCAGGGTGGTATCGCACCCACCCGCATCGGTCACTTGCACGTTGTATTTCCCTGGCAACAAGTTGCTGATGATTGGCGCATTTGTCCCCACCGTTCCACCTGTTGCATTTGTCCACACATAGCGCGTAGGAGTTCCTGCCAAGGTTGAAAGGTTGATAGCTCCTGCATTTGGGATGGTACAACGAGCATCAACCACCGTCGGCTGTAGTCGCAGGTTTTTGATAACTCGCAAGGTAAACGACGAATCGGTCGGACAAACGGTCGGATTCCCCGTCAGTCGGACTTTGTACGTCCCTTCGCCTAAACTCGCCAACGTATTTCCAGTGCCCGTTAGTGGCGTGTCGTTCGGTTGGCCAAACCAGCTAAAGGTATAATTGCCCGCAGGCGTGGCACTTCCAATCACAATTCTACCGTCGCGCGTGGTACAGCCCGTCGGCGGGGTAAGGGTCGCTTGCATTCGTGCTTTGGGTGAGGGTCGAACTTGAATGGTATCTTCGTTAAAACATTGAAGCGCCCTATTATAAACACGGGAAATATAAGCACCTGGTTTTGTGACTGTAATTAACTCCGTTTTTTCTCCTGTACTCCATAAAAACTCATCCCATTGCGTAACTGTAGGTCTCGCATCCAACACCACACTTCCTACACCAACACACAAACTCGTATCTGATCCAAGTGAATATGCAGGAGGTCGTCTTATTCTAACTTCAGCACTACCACGAGATGAACACTGGCCTAGTATTCCATTAGATGCAACAACACGGTATGTTCCCGACCCTCCTAATGGCTGTAGAGTAATTGTTTTAGTTCTAGCAAACGGTCTTCCATCTCTATACCATTCATATTGTTCTGCTACTACGCCTGCATCTAAAGTTAAAACAGGTACACAAGTATCTGGAATATTACGTAATTTAATCGGGTCAGGTGTGGCAATAATCGTGATGCGTTGAGTCATGACAGTATCTCTACAAGGATGTCTTTGTGTCAAAGTCACTGTGTAAGTTCCTGCCTCGCGATAAGTATGTTGAACTTGTTGCCCCGTCATAGAAGCTGAACCATCACCAAAATTCCAAATATATTGATCTCCTTTCATTGGTTCACAACGTGGAGATCCGTTAAAAGTTGTAGGTTGATTTGAACAAGTATCTTTATAGCTTATACTTGGGCCACTAGGTGGTGGTGGTGGTAAAGCCACAAAGTTTGGCAAACCTAATTGGCTAAGTTTTCCTCCTAAATGAATTCCTTGTAATTCAAACTTAACTTCCTCTTTAGAGTCCTCATCTGGGTTATTAATTACTCCCAAATACTCACTTCCCTTAACCGCCATATAAATGCGTCCATCTGGCCCTCTTTGCAACGCCCCGTACACTTCAGTTGCCGAGCTATCAATAGGTATTCTGGAATCAGCAATGCGGGCTGAGTCTCCCAAACTAATGTCGTACTGATAAAGGCGCGATAGGGTTGTGTCACTGTCATCTTTTTGTAAGGTTACATACATCTTAGTACCATCCGATGAAAATTCCACCCCATATGCTTTAGGTGGCATTTTTCCTAAATCTAGAGTCAGTGTCGGCCCCGAAAGTTGTCCTGTTGTGTCATTAAAAGTATAAATTTGAACTAAATTACGAGGCGGGCCAGGAACAATAATCGCTAACTTTTGTCCTGTTGAATCAGGGGTAGAAAATTTCATGTACCCCTCTGCTTGGCTAGGTGTATTTTGGAGCGTTCCCAACGGATACGCCGTAGGGCCTTCAATACCCGCTTTGGTTACGTGATATACCTTAAAAGCATTGCTATTATAATCATGGGTGACTACCCAGTAGGTCGAATCCCTGTCATTTCGTACAGCTGCAATTCTTTCCGTAGCAAGAGAGCCCTGATTCAATGGTATATTCTTTTCCACAATTTCGCCTTTCCCTCCATTACCACGCATATCAACAAGACTGTAGCTTAGTTGTTTTGTACCATTAATATCTGAAGTTGTAAATACATAGTACAAATACTCACACCCTCTACAAATTGGTTTGGGAACAATCAAGGCCGATTGGGTAGAATTTGAGCTTCCTGCTAAAGGGGTAGTACTTCCATCTTTAGAAGGCATTACACCTCCATTCTTATCATATATTTTAGTACCATCGGTATAAAAAAGTAGTTGCCCTTTAGCATTTGAAATAGATGCAGCGCCCTCAGATGTATTTATCTGACTATCTGTAATTGGTTGTGGTTCTCCTCCTCCTACAAAATTAATACCTGCATTAGTACCAAAATACCATTTTGAATCAGGTGGCAGCTCAGGTTCCAGACAAACTTTCACGTTGATGCGGTCTTCGTAGGTACAGCCTTCGGCGTTGGTTACTTCTACCGAATAACAGCCCGAGCTGTCCACGCGCATGGTTTGGGTAGAATCTCCGTTGGGAAACCACAAATACTTAGCGCCAGAAGGTGCATTGGAAGGATAAGGATTCAGGATTAATTTTCCCAAATCTTCTTTACAAATCATGGTATCGCGTCGCCATCCTGGGAACTGTGGCGGAGGAACACCGATGTTAATGGTTTTAGTAACCGTTTGCTGTACGCCATTTACTGTTCTGGTCAATGTCACGGTGTAAGGCCCAGGCGTTTGATACAAGTGTTTGGCACTGACCTTGGTAGAAGTATTTTGTGTACCACTTCCTGGGTCGCCAAAGTCCCAAAGCCAAGCCGTGGAGGTCTTGAGTGTATCCGAAAATGTCACAGAATCGCTCTTACATTCTACGTCTGGAATACACAGTTTACCTTTTACGTCAAACTGAGCGTGTACTTGGGTAGGCAACGCCATCCCCAACGCCCATAAGCCGATGATAACAAGAAATATGTAGGGTTGCTTTCTCATTGGTTTAGTCTCTTTCTCCTCTTCCTCAAATCTTGTGCCTAATTTCAACGTATTATGTTGTTATCTTGTTTACGCAAATTTTGTTGATTACGCTGCGTTTCTAAGCAAAATCTAATCTCAAAGGGGGTAAGTCTTACTAAAAACGAAAAAACCTTACCGAAAATTTTGTCGCATTTAACGGTAAGGTAATAAAATATACAATCCCTCGATAGGAGTTCAACTCATTCTTCGTAATTGAGGTCTTTGGTGAAAGTTTCTTCCAAGAAATACAGCGATGCCAAGGCTATGATTACTGTGACTGTTCCAATCAATACGGCGCTGTTGATGATTCCTAAACTGGGTTTTAGCGCTACAAATGCCGACGTAAGAATGATGGCGGTTCCACGCACCACGTTAGGCACGGAGGTAGCCACCGTCGCGCGCAGGTTTGTTCCAAAAAGCTCGGCTGCAATCGTGATAAAAATCGTCCAATAACCGTTACAAAAGCCTAATAACACACAAATTATATAAAACGAATCGGCGCTTTTGACGGGGAATAGCAGGTAAGCGAGCATAAATACGAACGAAAGCAGAATAAACAGCCCCATGACCTTTTTGCGGCTTTTGAGGTACTGACTCACCAACCCACTGACGATGTCACCAACGATTTGCCCCGAAAAGGCAAACATGACGCATTTTCCCGCTAAAATGGGCTCGGTCAGTCCGACGGCTTTGCCAAATTCGGGCGAAAAAGTCATCAATACCCCCGTCACAAACCACAAAGGAATACCAATGAGAATCGACAATAGGTATTTGGTAAAACGGCGACGATTGTTGAACAGCATCAAAATATTACCTTTCTGGACTTTCCGCGATTTTATTTTTTCAAACAACCCAGACTCAAACACATTGAGGCGTAAAATCAGCAGCACAAGCCCCATGCCACCGCCTACAAAGTACGATACCCGCCAGTCGAACCAATCGGACACAAAATTAGCCATGATTGCCCCTACGAGCCCCATCGTTGCAACGACCGTAGTTCCGTAGCCCCTAATTTCTTTGGGTAACACTTCTGACACAAGCGTTATTCCTGCACCTAGTTCGCCCGCGAGACCGATGCCCGCGATAAAACGCAAGAAAGCATACTGCTCTACGGTTTGGACAAAGCCATTGGCAATATTGGCCAGCGAGTACATTAAAATTGAACCAAAAAGAATGGAAAGACGGCCTTTTTTATCGCCCAATATGCCCCAAAACACCCCGCCAATGAGCAACCCTGCCAACTGAGTATTGAGTAAGAAAACCCCCTCGGGAAGAAGTTGGTCGGCCGATACGCCCAAGGCTTTGAGGCTATTGACACGCACGACACTGAACAAAAAGAGGTCATACATATCTACTAAATATCCCAGTGCGGCAACAATAACGGGAATTTGAACAAGGTGCTGTAAGGTAGATTTTTGCGACATGATTAAGGTTTAAGGCGAATGCTCAGAAAAGAAACTCAACCCCAAAAATTACTCTCCTTGCCCCAAAACGTCCGATTTTTACCACCAACTTTACCCTCCGTCTTTCCACTTTTGTGTCATCATTCACGCACAAAATTCACTTCATTCGTATGCAACGGAGATTCTTTCTTTCTGCCACCGCAGTAGCTACGGCTGGCAGTTTTGCCCCCAAATCGTTTGCCCAAAGCAACCCTAAGCCTTTTCTCGTTAAAAATGGAGAAGCTCGTTTTGGGATTCATACACCCTACAAAGGTATCAACCCCAACGATGTTAAGATTTCGGGAAAAGATACCAATGGCCAATTGGCTGTTTTTGAGTATATTGGCCATGTCAAAGAAGGCCCCGTCTTGCACGTACACAACGACCAAGACGAAATCTTTACGGTGGTAGAAGGAACCTATCGGTTTCGGGTGGGCGAAAAAGAAGAGGTTTTAAATCAGGGAGATACGATATTTTTACCCCGCAAGATACCTCACACTTGGATTCAACTGAGCGACAAAGGCAAGCTGATTTATATGGTGCAGCCTGCGGGAAAAATGGAAGAATTTTTCCTAAAAATGAATGAATTGAAAGCGCCACCGACCGAAGAAGAGTTTCAACAAATCACCATGGCGCACGGCATGAAAAATGTAGGACCACCTTTAAGCCTAAAATAAAATGGTTATTCTGAAAGATGTACTGCCCAGTTTGCATTTGCAAGAATACGTCCGCAAACACCAAATCATCCGATTTAAGTTTGGGACAAATGAGGTATTGCCTTTCAAAGCCTACGTGCCCCGCCCCGAACAGTGCTTGGTTTTTTATTTGAGAGATTTACAAAACGTAGGTTATTCCAACGATGCACCGCTCCAAAAACACCCCAAATGTACCCTCAACGGCCAACATACTTTGCTGACAAACCGATACATTGGACGCGATTTTTGGGCGTTGCAGATTGTGTTGCAACCAACGGCTTTATTTCGACTCACGGGGCTTCCTTCTTCCGAATTGACCAACACGTTTATTGACGCGGAAGCGATTTGGGGAAGCAATATTCGTTCGGTTCACGAAGAGATTTCCAATTTAGACGACCCTTTTGGGGCTATTCTGTTAGCGGAGCGTTTTTTGGAAGATTGTATCAAAAAATCAAAACGCCCATCGCTTGGGGTTGACAAAGTGGCGCAAGTTCTTTTATACCAAAACAGAGCCCCCGTCATGGATTCTTTGGCCGAGGACGCCTGCTTGAGTGTGCGCCAGTTTCACCGAGTTTTTACCGAAAGGGTCGGTGTAAGTCCCAAAACCTTTGACCGAATTACACGTTTTGAAAAAGCTGTCAAACTCAAAAACGCGCACCCTCACAAAGATTGGCTTACAATTGCGCTCGAACTAGGCTATTATGATTATCAGCATTTGGTGCGTGATTTTAAGGAATTTACCCACCTGACGCCCAACGGTTTTCTCGTTGCCGAAGGGAAAGCCCCCGAGCGCGCCTTTGGCGTGGCCGAAGTGTAGTCTAAAACGAATACCCCACGGCAATGTTGAGTACCAAATTTTCCTTTCGCCAGCTACGGCTTCCAAAGTCCATTTGACGAATGACCCAGCGGTCGGTTTCGGGAAGCCAAGGCTTGCGAAGGGGTGTCGCTAAGTCGAAGCGCAGCAACAAAAACGGCAAGGTCAAACGCAAGCCAAGCCCCGCTCCTACGGCTACTTGTTTGTAAAACTTATTGGTAAAAACCGCATTGTCTTCGGGAAAATAAAACGAGTTTTCGAAGTTTCGGTACATCCAGATATTGCCCGCATCGGCAAAAAGCGCCGTTTCAATGTATTGATTTACTTTAAAACGAAACTCCGTATTGGCTTCCAGTCGAATATCCCCAAAGGAAGTAAAGCCAAACAAACTCAGTGAGTCGGGCTGGTAGCTTCCTGGCCCAATGGCCCGCCCACGAAACGCCCGAATCCCGTTGCTTCCACCCGCAAAATATTGCTTAAACTGAGGCAAGGCAAACGAGTTTCCGTAGGGGATTCCGACTCCACCGAGCAAACGATTGGCCCAACGGATGGAAGGCGTAAAATCGTAATAGTAACGCATATCAGCGTCGAAACGCGCGTATTGTTCGTACGGAATGCCAAACACCAAACCCACTTCTTGGCGGCCTTTGGCAATGAGACCCGCCACATTTCCTGCAATATCGGCTCCCGCGTTTAACACAAACTTTCCTTTGCTACCAAAAGCAGGCTGAGGTGTAAAACTAAAATTGTACTGCGCTCCCAAGATGAGGCGGTTTTCGAGGATACTAAAGTACCGAAGTAAATCTTGCAAAGATGTAGTAGCCTTAGTGATGCTGTCCACCAATGCCTCGCTGATGTTTCGGGGTTTGACAATGTTGAGCGAAATGGGCGTAAATGAGTGTTCAAACCTCGTACTTCGCCGCCATACGTAGCCCCAGTTGAACTTCACTGAGGTTTGGGTATAAAAATCTTTTTGCGATAACTCTTCGTATCCTACCGTCAACGTTGTTTTGGGCAATGTTTGGTTTTTGGCGGGGTTCATTCGGTAAAAAGGCAAGACAAAACGCGGGAACGACAGTTCACCTTCCACACTGGTTCGGTAATAATCCCGCACTTTGATATTCCGCTGACTTCCCATCTGTACGTCGATCCCCGCATTGGCCGTCAGGCGTAGCATTTCGGCCCCTCGAAACAGGTTACGGTTGAGCCACGTCAGATTTAGCTGCGACCCTGTGAGGTTGCTTGACTTCGTAACGGCACTTAGTTCTGCCCGCAATGATTTCTTTTTCAGCGGTGTCAAATAATAATATACATCCAACAGTGCTGAGTCAGAACGGGGAAGTAGTTCAAAACGGTTTTTGACAAATTTAAAATTCTTGAGGTTGATTAACCGCGACAACGACACATCTTGTATGTCACTACTATACATTGCCTTGGGGCGAAAACCAATGGCGTCGGCAAAGGTCCGAACGCGGTATGCCCTTGCAGGATCCACAATCTGAAAACCACGACGCGACACTGCCCCCGCTAAGGTATCCGAACGCAGCAGGCCATTGTCCGAAATAACATATACATTTTTTATAAAATACCTTTTCAGGGCCAACTGGGTTGTGTTGGGTTTTAGCTCCACGTACAGGTTTACCCGATTACGTTTGAGGTTGGTATCGGCCTTGACAATGAGGTAGTCGGGGCGAAAGTAATAAAACCCAACGCGTTTCAAATCCCGTTCAATCCGCTGGCGCTCAGCCTCAATGAGCGAAAGCTGGTAAGGCTGCCCTGGTTTTAGCAAAGACGCTTGGCGGTTTTTGAGAAACTCTCGGGTAAAACCTCGTCCCGTATTGGGATCCACAAATTCGACGTTTTCAATCAAATACCGTGGTTTTAGGGCAATCGTATAATGGGCCTTGGCAGTACGTCCTTTTTCGACCAACTCCCCCGAGGCTTCGGTGCGAAAATAACCTTCATTAGTGAGATAATTCGTCACTATTTCACTGTTGGCAGTTACAGCCCGACGGCTTGCCAACACGGGAGGCTCTCCAAAGCGCTTCCGAAACCACCCGCGAAAGCTCTTTTCTTTGGTAGGTTCGCCCATAAAATAATAAAACCAAACTTTGTACGGGAACCCCAACAAACTGCTGTTGGGCACTGGGCGAATAATGGGTTCTATCATTGCCTTCACGGCCTTGGTATCTTTGGCCGATACCCCCGAGTCTGCCACCACTTTCACCTCTGCCCCCATGTATAAACTTTCTCCCGCAGGCAAGTGCTTCGATACCGAGCAGCTGCTCAGCACGATTCCAACCAGAAGAAGCCATACAGCAGTAATTCTTGACATTTACTTTTAATTTGAGAACCTATTTTTTAAACATTTCCTTGAAGGTTTCATAGTCCAACACAACGGCAAAACTCACGCCTGTTTCTACAATAAATCCTTCTAAAACGGTTTCATACTGATTTTTTCGGTAAGCGCGTACCGCATAGCGCCCATCGCGGGTCAGGTTATAATTGATATTGACGTTATCGACCAATTCGGTGGATTTTTGGGTACGGTTTCCACTTTCAATCTCAAAGTTTCGCCCCACATTCACCGTCAAACGTTCGTTCAAAAATGCTTTGCTCAACCCCACGTTCAAGTCGGTTTGGCCTGAGCTGCCGCTTCCTGTTGCCACGGCGGTTGAGTTTACATCAAAATTGAGTTTAACTCCCTTGATCAAATCTGAAGCCAACAAGTTGAGTTGGTCGGTCAGAAGCTTACTCACGCTTTGGCGGGCTATCACTTCGGGATTGACCGACGAGAAGAAATCAGACGACTGTTCCCCCATAAATTTATTCAAGACCAGCAAAGAAAACACCTGTTTATTCATTTGAACGGGGTCTTTGATGTTGTTAAAAACGCCATCTTCTTCGATGCTGCTACGCACACTAGCTGGCACCTTGGTGGGATCGGGGCGTACTTCAAAGCTAATCTGCGGGCTGCTAAGGCTTCCTTGCATTTTGAGCAATACTTCGAGCGGCACTTTGCCGTACCGTGCGGCTTTACCTTGGAGGGGTGTTAAATCGGCAACAACGGGATACACCGCCGTAATGTCCACATCAGCTTTCATGGGGTCACCCGTCCAGAGCAGACGGCTGCCTTTTTGGATAGTAAAATCTCTTTTTAAAATTTCAAAAGTAAGGTTATACGACCCTTGGGTAAGTTCATATAATCCCAAAATATACGGTTGTCCTTCGGGTGTGATGCCCGCATTGAGCTGCGCATTGCCTTTTACTTTCAGGTTATCTCCGTTCAGTTCATCCACCACAATGGTCAATTGCGAGCGGTCGTCGGCTTCTAAGTTGAGCGAAATACCTGCCCCAAAAGCCAACGGCGCAACTGTTTCTTTCCCTACATTGGGTGTAGCAGTCGTATCTGATTTATTCACAAACTCCACAATCCCTTCCGTACTTGCCTTGCCCAAATCATCGTCAGGCATAATGACCGTAATATCACTTCCTTGTTTGAGTTTGACCGACCCGTCAATCGTTGGATTGGTACCTACGCCTTCGATGTGCAAATTGGCGTCCACAATGCCTTTGCCGTAGAAGAAGTCATTTTCTTTGCGTGAGGCGTTAAGCACCGTAAAGTCTTTTCCTTCAATCGTCAGGTTATAAGCCACATTCGGTAAGTTGGCCCAGTTGATTTTTCCGTCCACCTGCAAGGGCTGATTGAGGGTATCTCTAACCACAAATTTTTTGAGAAATATATCCGAATTGGCAAACTGCAAGCGGCTATTGGGAATGCGGTACGTGGCGCCCAGTTTGGTGATATTAAAAGCTACACTGTCAAACAGCGCCTCACCTTCTACTTGCGGCTTATCGGCTGCCCCTCGAATGGTGGCTTTGCCTGACAAAGCCCCCGTAGCACGACGAAGCTGCCCCGCACTAAATGCCTCAATCGTCTGCGCTCCAAGCTTACGAATGTCCACCTGCAAGTCGAGCGGAGTTTTACTTTTCAGCAGGTAATTACCCGTCAAACGCACATCGTTTTGGGGGCTTTTGAGGGTTGCTTCCGCCACAATCTTAGAGGCCGATTCGTTGGCTGCTTTGATTTTCAAATCTCCAATCGGAATGTTGGTATATTTAAAGCCTTCAATGCCCAAGTCGCCCGTAAATACAGCCGACTCGGTATAGTTTTGTAACAACACATTCCCTCCCAACTTACCGCTTACCTGCAACGAATCCATCACCAGAGAGGTCAGTGCGCCCAAATCAAGGCTATCCATTTCAACCCGCAAAGGGCCGTTAGGCGTATCATTTGTGGTGTTGATGAGCAATCGTTGGCGGTCTTGTTGCAAACCAAATTGTTTGACCAGCAGCCCTTCTTTACCAAACTGAACGTAGCCATCGGGAGCTGCTTGCCAAGCTTTGTAGTCAAGCAACAAGCCATTGGGGGCAAGCTGCAAACGATAAGCGTTATCCACACTTGCCAACGAGCCTGCGATTTCGTGTTGTTTTTGGTATAATGAATCTTTGAAAGAAGCATTAAAACCTACCAAACTATTCGCCACTTGGCCTTCTACTGCCGCCCGCTTGATTTGGTAGGTGTCGTACAAAAAGCTGTCCACATGCCCTACATAATTGGCTTGATTTTCGACCCCTAGTACGCCAAAATCAGCATTTTTGACCACCATGCTATCATATTCGACGTGCGGTGCCGAAATGCGCGCCAGCAACGTAGTATCGCGCTGACTGTCCAAATTCACCGAGAAACGCACCGTATCCATCCGAGTCAGTTCAGGAGCAAATACCTGAATCGCAGGGTGATTGGCTATTTTTCCTTCCATCAACAAGCGATACGGGCTCGTCACAGGTTTGTACGAAATATCGGGGAGGGAAAAATAGCGGTTGATTTCAGTCAACACGACATCGGCCAACTGAACATAACGAAACGTACCTGTAGCTTTGGCTTTTAAGAAGGGCGCATCTATCCGCGCTAAGCGTTCTCCTTGCTGATTATCGAGTATTACTTGGATGTTTTGTAATGGAATGGTTTTGCCCTTTTGCACCAAAATTCCGTTGGTGATTTGGAGCGTTCCGCGTGGGTCTTCGGGGTCAGTAGAGGTAAAATTGGCGTTTATTCCTCCCTTTATTTCTAAATCTTCTCCGTATAAATGAAGCGGTTTTAGGCGCAGCGTTAGGATGTCTAATTGCGATGAAAATGTGGGATAGTCTGTGCTTAAATTTGCTTTGGCGGCCAATGTTAGCGAAATATTGGAATCAGCAATAGCAGCCGTTAGGTCAGCGATTTGCTCGCGTACGCTCCCTTTTAAGGCCAAATTTTGATATACATAGCCTTTCACATCGGCCTTTTCGACCACACCTGTCAAGTCTGCTTGGAGCATTTTAGGGTCAATGCCTTGTCCAACCACCGTTGCTTTGAGCGAAAGTTTTCCCAATTCCGAAGGCGGTTGTTTGAGCCATTTTCCTGCGTCAAACTCCAGCAAAGCGAGCGTTCCATCGTAGCTTTGTTGACGGCCTTTTACAAAATTTTTGAGGTTTCCCGTAAAGGTCGCATTGCCTCGGTCGGAGGCCAACTGAGTATCCAACTGCAAGTTGTCTAAGCTCCCTTTTACTTTGCCCGATAAGCGCAGGTTTTCGGGCAATTCGATGGTAGCAGGCAGGGCGCTATCGGGTAAAACCCGCTGTAAATCTCGCCTCGAAGACGACAGGTCAGCGATGTTTAAATCCAGTATCATTCGTTGAGGGTCGGGTAAGCCTTTGATACGCCCTTCGGCCCGTAAGTGTGTTGTTTCTAAGGTACTAATGTCAACACCTTTTAAAACCAAGTCATCTATTCGCCCTTGAACAAGTCCATTGAGTTTGACGATGGCCGCAGGATTTTTGGTAAACGGAGGTGTTTTTTTCAACGAAGGAACCCAAGCAAGGATGTCTTTAAAGCCAAGTTGGCTTTTGGTCAAACGCACATCTAATCCGACCTTTCCGATGTTTTTTGAAAAATCATCGAGCGAAGCATAACGCAACACTACCCGATCTTGGAGTAGCGTTTCGTTGGTTTGTAACAGTAGATTTTGTAGTGATACTTCGCGGGGCGTATAGACAAAATCAGCACGAAGTTGGCGTACAGCACCCCGTCGTTTTTCTAACCAACTCCCTGATTTTAATTGCCCCGAAATACGTTCTGGGGCAAATAAAAAACTATCTAACTGGGTTTGAAATTGCTGAAGCTCTAGGCCAAAATCACCCGAACGAAACGTAATGTCGGTATTCTCGACGCCTAATTTTTTGAGGGCAACCAACGGTTTGGTCAAAAACAATTTTTCAGCTTCTACCTCTATTTTTCCAATGGCAAGAGCGGTTTTTATCTGTTGTTTTTCGTCTTCATACGTCACCCGATAGTCTGCCAAGCGAACCATGCCCAGTTTCAAATCAAGCGAATCAGAAGCAGGCGTTGTAGCGGCAGTTTGAGTCGTATCTTGGCGAAGGGGTTGGTACATTTTCACCGCTACCTTTCCCGAGCGAATGTCGGTTTTAGATAAATGATAGCGGTTCAATGACGGATTAAATGCAGAAAATTGAAAACGCGCATCGGGCAGCGACAGATCAGCGTCGGTGCCGATGAGCACGTCTTGGTACGATACGCGCACATTGCGAAGCTGAATGGCATCCAGTCGCATATCCAGCGGTGCTGTCGTGGTATCGGGCGTGGTATCTTCCGATGCAAACGCTTTGGTAACAAAAGCAAAATTGAAGGTAGTATCAGGAAGGGTTCGGTAGGCTTTGAGGCGAATGTCTTCGAGTTGGATTTCATTAATACCCACCCGACTTTGGAGCAAGCCCCACACGTCCAAGTCCACGTATAGGCGTCCTCCCGCCAGTAGCGTATCACGCCGCAAATCTTCCACATACACCCCACGTAGTTCAATCCAGTCGGGCAATGAAAAGCGGGCTTGGGCGATTTCCACTTTTGTATTAAGCTTTTTACGAAGGTATGACACTGCTTGTTGGGTCAGCCAGTCTTGGCCCGAAGTAGTTTGAAGCCAAACCACCCCCGAACCGACCACTAGCAGTAGCCCCAGTACAACAAACAATATGCCTCTACCTACTTTTTTCACTCAATAGCCCCTTAGCCCCCGCGAGGGAATGTTGATTCACTAAAAAAGCATCGGGTTACTCACAACCCGATGCACCAAAAAGTTCTATTTCACAAACGGATCTTCGGCAAACTTCACGTTGAAGTCCGCCACCGTTGTGACCTTCATCGTTTTTTTATCAATGCTACTTACATACGTCGTTTCTGAAGGATACGAAAGACCATACTTTGATTTTTCGTATTTGGCATGGTCACGGGTTTGAATTTCGCCCGTTGCCAATGTCAACTTTTCTCGGAGGAGCAAGCCCGTTTTTGCATCAAAATACAGGTTGTATTTCACGCCTTTTCCTTCCAACTCTACTTGCGTGGCAGCAGCGCCATTGATTTGCTCCGTTCCAACGACCGTAGCAATGTAGCCTTTGGTGGTATAATCATCAAAAGGGATAAGTATATCCGTGAGTTCGCGACGCATGTTCTCGCGTTCTTTATCACTCAAGTTGCTGGTTTGGTACTGTGTTACCTTGTCACGACTACCAATGGGGATTTTGAGCCAGCCATCAGTTGCTTTGATGCCATAGATAAAATCACGTTTTAAAATGGTACGCACCTTCACCATTGCCTGCGAGGGCACTGAGGCTTTGATGTCCAAATCAAAGTCGTTGGCCGTTCCTGCACGGTAGGCTTGTTTGAGGGTGTAAGTTTGAACCGAATCCCACAATGCTTTGCCACCTGTGGCTGTATAATACTTTAAAAAGACAGAATCTGCCTTTGCGTCTGAAGTCTGCGCATAAAGCCCTGTGCTCACCACAGCGGCTAAAAATAAGGTTACAACTAGCTGTTTCATCGTTAAAAAAGACGTTTGGATGAATAACTCCAAAAATAATGGTTTTATGATAGGATACCACTAAAAAATCGTGCCAAACAAAAAAGCCCCGTCGGGGGCTTTTTTGTTTTTATCTACAGTACGCACTGTTTATTAGTTACGATACATTACCGTTTTCACGGCATCAATCGTACGTTTTACGTTTGGCAAAGCGGCTTCAATCAAGGTTGGCGCATAAGGTAGCGACACATCCATGCTGTTTACACGTACTACAGGAGCATCCAAATAATCGAATGCCTTGCGCTGGATCATGTACGTAAGTTCGGTAGCAATAGACGATAATGGCCATGCCTCTTCTACCACTACGCAGCGGTTGGTTTTCTTGACAGATTCAATCACCGTTGCATAGTCAATAGGGCGCACAGTACGCAAATCGACTAATTCGGCGTTGATACCCATCTTGGCCAATTCTTCAATGGCAGGATTAACAACGCGCGGAATCATTTTACCAAAAGAAACAATGGTTACGTCAGTACCTGTCTTTTTCACTTCCGCTTTTCCAAGTGGAATGATGTATTCTTCTTCTGGAACTTCGCCTTTATCACCATACATCAATTCTGACTCCATGAAAATAACGGGGTCATTATCACGAATAGATGCCTTCAACAATCCTTTCGCATCATAAGGGTTTGACGGAACAACCACTTTCAAACCTGGCGTGTTAGCGTACCAGTTTTCAAAGTTTTGAGAGTGCTGTGCGCCCAACTGACCCGCGTTCCCAGTAGGCCCACGGAATACGATAGGGCAGCTGTATTGTCCGCCTGACATCGAAAGGATTTTAGCAGCAGAGTTGATCACTTGGTCGATGGCTACCAACGAGAAGTTGAATGTCATAAACTCGATGATAGGTCGCAAACCGTTCATTCCAGCACCTACCCCGATACCAGCAAAACCCAATTCTGCAATAGGTGTGTCTATAACGCGTTCTGGCCCAAACTCGTCAAGCATTCCTTGACTCACTTTATAAGCTCCATTGTATTCGGCTACTTCTTCACCCATCAAAAACACGCGTGAGTCACGACGCATTTCTTCGCTCAAGGCTTCACGTAAAGCTTCACGGAAAAGTATTTGTCTCATTGTATGTGTAAAATTCTGGATTTGGGGGTTGAAAACGGGCGTAAAAATAGGAATTTTTTCGTAAATCTAGTCATTTGGCCACGACTTCCCCTACGTCTCTTCCTGTTTTTCATTTCTATGGAAAGTCCCTTACATAACCTACTTAGACATGTAAGAGGCTTTCCTACATTACTACTCCAAAACGGTTCAAAAAGGTTCCAAATCGCTTTTTTTGAAAAAAAATTGCCCTTACAGTGGTAAAAATTGCAAAGAATTGAGTTTATATAGCGAAAAGTTGAAGCAAACGCTTTAAGTTTGTAGCAAATACCTAACTATATAATCCACTTTTAACCTCATAAAAAATGAGAAAAATTGTTTTATTTTCATTGTCTGTTCTCCTCTTTGCATCTTGCAACAAGAAACAACTGGCCCAACTCAACAAAGAAAAAGCTGAACTCCAAGCATTGTTGGACAAAAACAAGGCTGATTGCGACGCGTTGACCTCAAAACTTAACAATGACATCAGCGATTTGAAAAGCCAAATCAAGTTGAAAGATGGCGATGTTACCAACGAGCGTGCTAAACTCAAAGCATTGGAAGATGAATTGGCGTACTTGAAACGTACAAACACCAACCTTCTTGACCGTTTGTCTGACTTGTCAATCGTAAGTAAAGATGGAGCAGAAAGCATCAAAAAATCATTGGATGCCTTAAACCGTCAGAGCTCTTACATCCAAGATTTGAACTCAAACTTGCGTCGCAAGGATTCACTCAACTTGGCGTTGGTGATGAGCCTCAAGCGCTCACTTGACAATGTGAACGACGAAGACGTAAACATCGAAGTGAAAAAGGGCGTGGTGTATATCTCGCTTTCAGACAAAATGTTGTTCAAATACGGCAGCTACGAAATCACGCCACAAGCTGAAACTGTGTTGAGCAAAATTGCTAAAGTAGTAAACGACCGCAAAGATTTCGACATCTTGGTAGAAGGCCACACAGACAGCGTACCGTACAACAGCGCATCGGTGTTGGAAGACAACTGGGATTTGAGTGCCAAGCGTGCAACGTCAGTGGTACGTACACTTCAGAAAAAATACAGCGTAGCACCTGAGCGTATGACCGCAGGTGGCCGTGGAGAATATGTACCAAAAGTAGCGAACGACAGCAGCAAAAACCGCAGCGTAAACCGTCGTACTGAAATCGTCATTCTTCCAAAACTTGACCAATTCTTCCAAATGTTTGAAGGAGGAAAATAAGGTCTAAAAACCTTTCCCAACCATGGCGAGCGATGTCTTTCGAGGCATCGCTCGTTTTTTTGGGGAAATCTCATAACTTCGTGACACTTTACGCGTTTTTGATAAAAAGGACCACCATGAAACATTTCCGTAAACTCATTCTTGCCGCTGTGTGCGTTGTGTCCGTAGGTTTTTTTGCCTTCCGCAATGACGAACGCTTTTTTGAAATCGCCCGTAACTTAGACATTTATGCCACGCTGTTTAAGGAGCTTAATCGCTATTATGTGGACGAAATCAACCCCAATCGGTTGACTAAAATGAGCATAGAATCTATGCTTAAAAACCTCGACCCTTACACCAACTTCTACGCCGAAGACGAAATTGAAGATTATCGCACCATGACCACGGGCCAATACACGGGCATCGGGGCAATAATCACCCCCAACAAAGGCAAACAAATCATTTATTCCATTCTGGAAGATTCTCCTGCCGCCAAAGCAAACCTTCACGTAGGTGATGAAATTGTCAAAATCGACGGAATTGACATCACCACCCGTAAGGATGCCAACCCCGACAAACTCATGAAAGGGCAAGCCAATTCGTCGGTGAAACTCGCCGTACGCCGCGTGGGTACCAAAGACCTGATTGAAGTCAATGTAACGCGTGAGTTTGTCAAGACAGGAAATGTACCTTATTATGGAATGCTCAGCGACGAAGTAGGCTACATCGACCTCAAGGATTTCAACCAAACCGCCGCTCGTGAGGTAAAAAATGCGCTAGTTGAACTCAAAGGAAAAGGCATGAAAAAATTGGTGCTTGACCTTCGCGAAAACCCTGGTGGTTTGCTTGACCAGGCGGTATTGATTTGCAATTTGTTCATTCCCAAGGATGCCGAAGTGGTATCGAACCGTGGAAAAGTAACCGAGTGGAACAAAACCTACACCGCCCCGATGGCCCCTGTAGATACCGATATTCCGTTGGTGGTGCTGGTCAATGGCCGCAGTGCGTCAGCTTCTGAAATTGTGTCGGGTGTGATGCAAGATTACGACCGTGGTGTGTTGGTGGGGCAAAGAACCTACGGCAAAGGTCTTGTCCAGACCACCCGCGATTTGTCGTACAACACCAAATTAAAAGTAACTGTTGCAAAGTATTACATCCCAAGCGGGCGTTGTATTCAGGCCATTGACTATAGCCACCGTAACCCCGACGGCAGCGTGGCCAAAGTACCTGACTCGCTCAAAGTGGCCTTCAAGACCCGCAACGGCCGCGTGGTATATGACGGAGGTGGGGTAGAACCTGATGTAGCTACCGAACTGCCTGCCTTGCCGACAATTGTGACAAGTCTGAACGCCAAAGGGTTATTGTTTGATTATGCCTTGCACTATCGCGCTGCACACCCGACCATCAAAACTGCCAAAGAATTTGAGCTGACCGATGCCGATTATCAAGCTTTTTCGACTTGGTTAAAAGACAAAGAATACGACTACGTGACACAGGTAGAAAAAGACCTCGGGGCGCTTGAGGCATCGGCCAAAAAAGAAAAGTATTTTGATGTTATCCAAGAACAACTTAAAGCGCTCAAAACCAAGCTCGGTCATAGCAAAGAGAGTGATTTGGCGATGTTCAAAAAGGACATTAAGCACTTACTAGAACGGGAGATTGTTTCGCATTATTACCTCCAAAAAGGAGAGCGCGAATACGTATTCCGCACAGATGCCGAAGTAAAGGCAGCGCTTGATTTGTTTAAAGACATGCCTCGCTACGAAAAAATCTTGAAAGGACAGAAATAAACCGCCGTGTGTCGGGGTGCTCACACCCCGACACACGATATATTCGGTATTTTCCCCCTATTTCCTACATTTGCAACTCCATTTACGAATTGCAGCATGTTTTTAACGAAAATCAAATCAAAAGAGTCGGGTTTATTGCTCTACGGAATCACTCCTCCCAAATCACAAACCGCTCCTGAAAAAGTAAGTGAGATTGCCGAAAAAACACTGGCCCGTTTGCAAGGGTTAGACATTGACGCCCTCATTGTGTATGACGTCCAAGATGAATCGAGTCGCACTTCGGAAGAACGGCCGTTTCCATTTATCACCGCCCTCGACCCCTTTGATTTTGCCCGTCAGCACTTGGTACCTCTGACAATTCCCAAAATTATCTATCGTCCAGCTGGAAAATTTACCCAAGACGAGCTTCGTCAGTGGGTGAGCGATTTGACCCAACAAGGCTTTTATCCTGTGTTTGTGGGCGTTCCTTCGCCTGATTTTACGCCCATCACCAGCCTACCCGACGCCTACGCAGTTTGGCGGGAGTTTGACCAAAATTCCATCATCGGCGCAGTAACGATTCCAGAACGACATGCTGTTCTCAACGACGAAGACCAACGCATCCTCGATAAGGTCGCGAGCGGGGTCAGTTATTTTGTCTCACAGTGTGTGTTCAACGTAGCCTATGCCAAACAAATGCTTACGGCCGTCGTCAACACCTGTCAAGCGCAACAATTACCCCTTCCTACGTTTGTATTTACCATTACCGCCTGTGGATCAAAAAAAACACTCCACTTTATGGAATGGCTGGGTATTCACGTACCTGACTCGGTAAAAGAAACCTTGCTAGAATCTGAAAATATCCTCGAAACGTCGATGAACCTTTGCTTACAAATTGCGGATGAACTTATTGCGTTTTGTTCCGAACACACCATTCCCTTTGGGTTTAACATCGAAAGTGTGGCCATTCGTAAAGACGAAATAGAAGCATCTATTTACATGGTCAATCAACTACGTGAGCGGCTTGTAGCAAAAGGACTAAGAAATAATTAATCTGAAAATTTCATGGCGACGGCACTCTCTCCCGCTGATTTTTTGCAAGCCTCCCAGCGCTTGCCCATCATCGACGTGCGGTCGCCAGGCGAATATAGCCACGCGCACATTCCTGGCGCCATCAATATCCCACTTTTTAGCAACGACGAACGCACCAAAGTAGGCACCTGTTACAAACAACAAGGACGCGACAATGCCGTTCGATTAGGACTAGAAATGGTAGGACCTAAACTCGCTTTATTCGTCAAAAAAGCCGACTTAGTCGCCCCTCAACGGGAAGTGCTGGTTCACTGTTGGCGCGGAGGAATGCGCAGTGGAAGCTTTGCGTGGTTATTACGAACTGCGGGCTTCCGCGTATCGACCCTCGAAGGCGGCTACAAAGCCTACCGCAATCACGTTTTAGAGTCGTTTAGCCAACCACAAAACATGGCCATTTTAGGTGGTCCCACAGGGAGCGGCAAAACCGACATTCTACGTGCGCTGGCCGAAATGGGCGAACAGGTTATTGATTTGGAGGCCATTGCCCACCATAAAGGCTCGGCTTACGGTGCGATTGGCCAAGCGCCGCAGCCTTCGTCTGAGCAATTTGAAAACCTGTTGCATCAACAATGGCGTTTGCTTAACCCACGCCAACGGGTTTGGCTCGAAAGCGAAAGTCGGCATATTGGAGGCTGTTTTATTCCGCTGGCTTTTTGGCAACAAATGCAGCAGCCGACAGAATTTGTTTTTGTTGACCTTCCTAAAGACCTCCGTATTCAACGCCTCGTCCGCGAATACGCTTGCTATGACCACGCTTTACTACAAGCTGCCACCGAGCGCATCAAAAAACGCCTTGGCGGCCAGCACTACAAAGCCGCCATTGAGGCCCTCCAACGCCACGACTACGCTACGGTGGCCGATATTTCCCTCAACTACTACGACAAAGCTTACTTCTACGAATTATCTCAACGTGCCATTTCTCATCACCTCCACCCTACCGACGACAACCCTACGGCTACAGCGCAAGCTATCCTAAAGGCACTGTAGAGAGATACCCATTTTCATGCTCAAAAGCATATCAACACTCATTTCATTTTAAATAATTTTATTAACAACTACCAGTAAATCAAAATTTTACATTTTTTACTAGTCAATAAAACCGTTAACTCCATCGTCGTAAAAGACAATAAACCCACCACGACGTAGCAGTTTTTAGATAGTTGATTGTATTTAGTGGCCAGTTAACGATAAAAGGATTGATTTTACTAAACATTGGGGCAATTTTTGACTGTTTTCGCACAGTATCGATTACTCATTTTTACCCGAAACGTCATTATGAATATGTACCTACAACCAAGCACTTCCAAGGAAGTAAATGTGCTCGAAAAATCGGTGCTTCCTCAAACTGAAAGCACAAAAATCATGATTGTCTTAAATGCAAAAGACTTTCAAGAATGTTGTTTGGAATTGGTTCGCCAACAGATTGCTTTTGAAGTAAAATACAATGGCATTGCTCCTACCAAAGTAACCACAAGCGAGCAACCAACAGTGCCGCCAGTCATTGTTTCTAACGATAAGTACCTTGAAATTGTAAAAAAAATCCATGCTGAATATCTCCAAGGAGATTTCAGCAATGTTCCCCCTTCAGAAAAAGAAATCACCAAAATCCATGGCATTAAACCCGCATTGTTTAAAAGTCTGTTTAAAAAAGTATATGGACAGCCATTTTATCAACTTTACACGACAAAGCGAATGGAGCAAGCTGCTTCGCTCTTGAAAAAAGGTTATAAAGCAAACGAAGTAGCAGCGATGATTGGCTACAGTGCTTCCTCGGCGATTAAGTTCAATAAAATGTTTCAGAAGTACTTTCACATCACTCCCAAAAAATACCAACTCCAGTTTTATGGTAAAATAAACCGACGGTAGCGGGCTTGCTAAATCCGCTCTATCAGGTCTTTCACTTTACGCACTTTACGGCCTGCAATATGATCAATGATAGCGGCAGCATGATCGCGTCCGTTCTCAATAAATACTTTTTCAGTATGAATCCCAGCCACTACGGTGCCACATAAGTACAGCCCAGAAACATTGGTTTCAAAGGTTTCTGGGTCAAATACTGGCACCATACTTGGTTGGCGCAACTCCACCCCACAGCGCTGAAGCAATGCCCCATCTGGGATATACCCAATGAGCATCAACACAAAATCAGCTTCAAGCCATTCTTCCTCACCCGTTTGGGTATTTTCTATTAACACCCGCTTGGGCTCTATGGCTTTGGTGAGGCTATTAAAACGCGTTTTTATTTTTCCTTCCTTCACCCGATTTTTTACATCAGGAATCAACCAATACTTCACCGTCGGGCGGAAATCTTCCCCTCTATGAACAACGGTCACGTCCACATCGTGACGGTACATTTCCAGTGCAGCCTCCACGGCAGAGTTTGCCCCACCGACAATCACAACTTTGGAAAAAGAGTACTGAAACGGTTCGTCATAGTAATGGGAAACATGTGGAAGTTCTTCCCCATTTATCCCCAAAAAACGAGGAAAATCAAAATAACCCGTCGAGATAATAACCTTTTTGGCAAAGTAATTTTCCCCACTTATCGTCTGAACTTCAAACACTTCATCGTCTTGTTTCACTACCTGAGCTACTTCCGTAAACAATTTAAAGTTGAGGTGATAATACCCCGCTACTTTTCGGTAATACTGCAATGCCTCACTGCGGTTGGCTTTAACGTCCGAAATGGGAAACGGGATGCCCCCAATCTCAATATTTTCGGCAGTAGAAAAAAAACGCATTCGTTTGGGATACCGACGAATCGACTCCGTGATGCTCCCCTTTTCAAGAATCAAATGACTCAATCCTGCCTTCGCAGCCTCTATCCCAGCCGCCAGCCCACAAGGCCCCGCGCCTACTATCAATACATCGTACAATTGCATGGTGGATTACGATTACTTAGTGAAGTCCCAAAATTACGGCTTTCATCCTAAAAGTAGTCTCATCAATAAGGTAATATAGCGACATTTTAGGCTTTTAAAGCTATACAATTTTACATTTGTAGCCTAGAATGCTTTCTTGCATAAGCGTTCACATTGCGTGTCTGGTCAATTATAACTTTCAATCAAACTAAACCTAAATGAAAAAACCATTACTCTTGGCAGCAGCCTTGCTCGTAGGAAGCTACCTCACCCAAGCCCAACAGCGCCCCGCTGGGGGTGGCGAGCGCCAAGCCTCCACTTCTACGGCTCCCTCAAAAGAAGACAAATCGGGCGAAAGCATTCCGTTTAACCCTGACTCTTTTGTCGTTACTGAAAGCGAAGTAACCGTCAAAGGACAACGTGTTCCTTACAAAGCCACCACTGGTACCATGCCCGTTTTTGACGAAGGGGGCAAAGCCATCGCTGGTTTGTTTTACATGTACTACGAACGCAGCGACGTAAAAGACCGTGGCACTCGCCCGTTGATTATCTCATTCAACGGAGGCCCTGGAACGGCATCGGTGTGGATGCACATGGCCTACACAGGCCCAGTCCTGCTCAACATCGACGATGAGGGATATCCGCTACAACCTTATGGCTACAAGAAAAATCCATATTCGATTTTAGACGTTGCCGACATTGTGTTCATTGACCCTGTCAATACGGGCTATTCTCGTCCTACTAGCAAAGATGTACCTACTTCAAAGTTTTTTGGCGTAAACGCTGACATTAAATATCTAGCCGAGTGGATTCGCACGTTTGTGACTCGTAACAACCGCTGGGATTCGCCCAAATATCTCATCGGAGAAAGCTACGGAACAACACGCGTTTCGGGCTTGGCATTGGAGCTACAAAGCAACCAATGGATGTACATCAACGGCGTAATTTTGGTGTCGCCTACCACGCTCGGTATCGAACGCGGGGAGGCTTCCGAGGCGGCGTTGAAAGTGCCTTATTGTGCCGCTACCGCTTGGTATCACAAAAAACTGCCTGCGGATTTACAGAAAAAGGATTTGACCGATTTCTTACCTGAGGTAGAGAACTTTACCATCAACGAGCTTCTCCCTGCCGTGAGCATGGGCGGCTTTTTGGACGACGCCAAACGCAAAGCCATTGCTGCCAAATTGGCCCGTTATACGGGAGTTTCGGAAAAAGAAGTGTTACAAAACAACCTCAACATGCCGCTTCAGTACTTCTGGAAGGAGCTTTTGCGCGATGAAGGTTACACAGTAGGGCGCCTGGATTCTCGTTACAAAGGCATCGACCGCAAAGACGCTGGCGACCGCCCAGATTTTAACGCCGAATTGACGTCGTGGTTGCACTCGTTTACCCCTGCCATCAACATGTACCTTCGCAACGAACTCAATTACAAGACCGACCTCAAGTACTATATGTTTGGCCCCGTAAACCCTTGGGATCGTTCTAATGACCAAACGGGCGAAAACCTCCGTCAGGCCATGGCCCAAAACCCGTACTTGCATTTATTGGTTCAGTCGGGTTACTATGACGGTGCTTGCGATTATTTCAATGCCCAATACAACATGTGGCAAATGGATCCTGCTGGAAAACTCAAAAACCGCATGAGCTGGAAAGGCTACCGCAGCGGTCACATGATGTATTTGCGCAAGGAAGACCTTCAGAAATCGAATGATGATATTCGCGATTTTATCAAAAAATCAACACCGAAGTCCAACCAACCTGCCAAGTACTAGTGAATAGGCGGTTGTATCATCAGTAAAATTTAGTAAAAACTTGCTTCATAAGGGGATAAACTTACAAGAACCTTATGAAGCAAGTTTTCCTCTTTTTAAGCCTTTTTGGACTCGCCACTGAACTAGTTCAGGCCCAAACCAAATCCCTTAGAACCTCTCCTCCCCTAGCCGAAGCCGCCCCCGAAACGGTTGGTATGTCGTCTGAGCGGCTCAACCGCCTTGACGGTGTTTTGCAAAATGCAGTCACCCAAAGCAGCGTCCCAGGCGTATCTGCGCTCATTGTTCGGAACGGTAAAATTGTCTATTACAAAGCCTTTGGAATGGCCGACAATGCGGCAAATCGCCCTTTGAAGCGAGACGATATTTTTCGGATTGCGTCGATGAGTAAAGCCATCACCTCCACGGCCGTGATGATGCTGTGGGAAGAAGGGAAGTTTCAACTCGACGACCCGATTTCGAAGTATATTCCTGAATTTAAAAACCAAACGGTTCTCAAAAATTTCAAATTTCAGGACTCCACTTATACCACAGAACCCGTAAAATCTGAAATCACCATCCGTCATTTGCTAACGCACACGTCAGGACTTGGCTACGGGGTCATTGATGCCGACGAGCGTTTCAAGGCGATGTACCACAAAGCGGGCATTGTTGATTTATTCACGACTGAACCCGTCAAAATTGGCGACAATATCAAGAAACTGGCCAAACTCCCACTCCATCATCACCCAGGCGAGAAGTACGTCTATTCGGAAGGTTTGGATGTGTTGGGCTACTTCATTGAACTGATGTCGGGAATGCCCTTCGATGAATTTTTGCGAAAACGATTGTTTGAGCCACTTGGCATGGGAGACACTTACTTTTACCTCCCCGACGCGAAAGCAGGGCGTTTGGTGGCGATTCAAAAACCACAAAATGGCCAATGGGTACGCTACCCTAATACGTTCTACGATACCGACTACCCGATCAAAGGGGCAAAAACGTTCTTCTCGGGAGGCGCGGGTCTATCAAGTACGGCCAAAGATTATGCTACTTTTTTGATGATGTATCTCAACGGCGGGGAATTAGGTGGAAAACGTTTTTTAAGCCGCACTACCATACAAACTATTTTGAGCAATCAAGTAGGAGATTTACTGGGAGGAGAGAAAGCTAATTCCTCTCATGGTCTGGCTTTTGGGCTACTCAACAAGGCAGGGGAGGACAAAGGAGCCAAAGGTAGCGCAGGGACGTTTGAGTGGGGTGGTTATTTTAATACCAATTATTTTGCCGACCCCAAAGAAAAAATAATTGGCGTGATTATGAAACAGACCCAAAGCAGCGGCGATAACCTCAATAATTTGTTCCGCCAAATGATTTATCAGTCGATAGATGATTAGCAAAAACCCTATTCATTTTACTTTAAAAGCCTCCGAAAGAGGCTTTTTTCGTGTTTTAGGCGTAGTGTTTTTTATTTTCTTTAGGTATTTGCAGTAGCGAACTAATGGAATACATATGCACCCTTATATCATTTCTGACGAATGAATCGAACGAGTGATACGGCTCACTGAGGCGGGAAAACAACTTTTGGAACGGTGGAAGGGGACACCTTACGAAATCAAACTTTAAACAATATCAAGCGTTTAGAAAACGCAAAAGAAGTTGTGACCCCGACGGGAAGCGAAGTCGAACGCGACTCCGACCATAGCAAGCGTTTAGGAAACGCAAAAGAAGTTGTGACCCCGACGGGAATCGAACCCATAGCAAGCGTTTAGGAAACGCAAAAGAAGTTGTGACCCCGACGGGAATCGAACCCATATCAAGCGTTTAGGAAACGCTTATTCTATCCGTTGAACTACGGGGTCAACACTATTTTTTACTTCTTCCCATATCAAGCGTTTAGGAAACGCTTATCGGGCGGCGCTCCGCTCTATCCGTTGAACTACGGGGTCAGCTGAATTTTGCGCGAATTTCTAAAAACTATTCCGCAAAATCAAAGTTTGTGAACGGCATTTCAAGCCAGTTAGGATAAATCATAAAGTGCTTCTCCTTTACCAAATCGAACATTTTGGCCCGAAGCTCCTCCAAATTCTCTTTGTTTTGGGCCGAAATAAACACGACATGGTCTGACTTCCCTGTTAAGTAGCTTTGCTTTAACTTCTCCAACACGCTCTCTTTGGTCTGCTCCACCACTACCTCGCCCTCTTCCGTCTCAATTACCTCATCAAACGCCTCTAATTTAGGCTGGTAGGCATCAATTTTATTGAACACCAAAATCGTTGGCTTATCGCCCGCTTTAATCTCGGCCAAGGTCTGATTCACAATCTCAATTTGCTCTTCAAACGACGAATGTGAAATATCAACTACGTGCAAAAGGATATCTGCCTCTCTAACCTCATCAAGCGTTGATTTAAAAGATTCAATCAGGGTTGTGGGTAGCTTACGAATAAACCCAACTGTGTCGGTCAATAAAAATGGAATATTGTCGAGTACCATCTTACGCACCGTCGAGTCCACCGTAGCGAAGAGTTTATTTTCAGCAAACACCTCTGCCTTGGCCAAACGACGCATCAAGGTTGACTTTCCTACGTTGGTATATCCTACCAAAGCCACGCGTACCAATCGGCTCCGTTCCTTGCGGCGTGTCATGCTTTGCTTGTCGATTTTGCTCAATTTATCCTTCAAAAACGCAATACGGTCTTGAACGATACGACGGTCAGTTTCAAGCTCTTTCTCCCCAGGGCCGCGCATCCCTACCCCACCTTTCTGACGGCTCAAGTGCGTCCACATACGGGTAAGTCGTGGGTACATATACTGATATTGGGCCAATTCCACTTGAATCTTTGCCTGAGCCGTTTGAGCCCGCATCGCAAAAATATCAAGAATCAACAAGCTACGGTCAAGCACCTTGATCTCTTTAAACTCGGCCTCAAGGTTACGCACCTGCGACGGAATAAGCTCATCATCGAAGATAATCATATCCACAGGATTGTCCGTCACGAAGATTTTGATGTCTTCCAAGCGGCCTTTTCCTACAAACGTACGGTTATCAGGGTGTTCTAATTTTTGGGTAAAAGTCTTGACAGTTTGGACACCCAACGTGGTAGCCAAAAACGCCAACTCTTCTAAATACTCTTGAGTCTGTTCGGGCGACTGTCGTTGGGTAGTGACAGCGACCAAAACCGCTGTTTCTTGTTTTTTTGCAGTTGAATTCATTTACAATAGTTGTTCCCGAATCATCAGGATGATAGTTTTCGCTGTTATTGCAGCGGATAAAAGAAAACGGTGTTGATTCTCAGAAAGTTTCTTGGAAAAAGACGAAATTAAGACATTCCGCTGATTTTTTGTAATTTGTCCAGTCGAAAAGTACCCAAAAAAGTCGAATTCGTCTTTCCTAGCCCATTTTCTCATGCTTCGTTTTCTAGTCTATTCCGTTACCTTTTACTTGCTTATTGGGCTAGTTTTGTGGGCGATTCACCCGTTTATTTTGTTTCAACCTACTACATTACCTGCCGATTTTCGGTATTCGTTTTCCCAACCTTTTCAAGAACTTACCCTCAAACCTACCGCTGGCGTACAGCTCAACGCACTCTGGTTTCGGACAACTTCCCAACCAAGGCGAGGAGTCGTTTTATTTTTTCACGGAAATCGGGATAACCTCACTCGTTGGGGGCGCGAATATTCCACCCGCTTTACTGAACGCGGGTATGACGTACTCATGTACGACTATCGCACTTACGGCAAAAGCACAGGCACTCGTTCCGAAGCTGCCTTGCACGACGATGCCGCTTATGTGTATGATTTTGTCACCAAACAATGTCCCGAAGACTCCGTGATTGTCTATGGTTATTCACTCGGCACTGGCATGGCCTCCCGCGTAGCCGCCAATCATCGACCTCGGCTACTGATATTAGAAGCGCCTTACGCCAATATCCCTACCCTTTTCCACACGCACGCGCCCATTTACCCCTACGAATGGCTGACGCGTTATAAGTTCCGTACCGATAGTTGTTTTCGGTACATTCGCTGCCCCATTCAGCTTTTTCACGGCACCAGCGACCGCGTCGTTCCTTACGCTAATAGTCGGCTTCTGCTTCAAGCTCCTACTTCTTCTAAGGTTACTCTTACTACAATCCCCAACGGCGCACATCGCGGCTTGGACACTTCTAGTGTGTATCAAAGACAGCTAGATTATTTATTAATAAAAAGAAAATAAATATTGATAAAAATCATTTATTTATTGTTTTTCAATAAAAAATTACTACTTTTGAAGCAAATCTAAAACCGTACAACCATGACACGAAAATTATTTACCCAAATCGTTTCCGTCTTCTACTGGATTTGCAACCTGTGCATTGCTTTTATTGGGGCCTTTTTTTTATTTATTCTTTTCTTACAATTATCGGATAAGAAGGGGACGCTAAGAGTTGACGATACTATAACGTTGTCACAAGGAAGTTTTTCCAAGCCCGTGTTCAACATTCCTGTCATTCTTGATTTACAAGAATCATTCATGGACACGACCATTGTTTTTCGTTCAAAGGCTAATTCTTCGTATTTGCCCGAAACATACCAAGTAAAAACAAAGGGAGATTTCGATGATAATCATTACGCGGAGTCACTCAAAAAACGGAATGAAAGTCTTATTCAACGTTACCAAAAAGGACTTATCTTTCCCTCCGATACGATTGTTACTACTTTTACTTTGGCTTCAGAAAAAGCCTCTACAGACTCACAGAGTTACTTTGAAATAGTCACCCCCAAAGAAGCAAAAGGCTTTTTACAACTAAAAGCAAGCAATATGCCCAATGGTTGGCTGATTGTAGTTTGCACTTGGTTCAAAGCAATTGTCCAATCGGTACTTTTGCTATTTATTCTTTTCTGCATCAGCCTATTTTTACAGGATATTCGCAAATACAAGATTTTTACTACGGTCAACTTTCGCCGTTTACGATGGATCGGCATTAGTTTATTGGTATTCTCGTTGCTGGGCTTCATTGATGGCTTTCGCTCCCATTTATTGGAAAATGAAATTGGCAGAATGACTACAAATTTTGAGGTGTATCGTAATCATCTCTCCATTCCAACACCCTTCAAAGTTCGCATAGATAATACTTATAACTTTACCTTCAATCCACTTTTACTGTTCAACTCTAACTTTTTCATGGGATTAGCTATCGTTATCTTAGCCGAAATTTTCCGCAAAGGCCACGAACTTCAACAAGAACAAGAACTCACTATCTGATCATGCCAATTGTCGTAAACGTAGATGTAATGATGGCAAAGCGTAAAATGTCGCTTACCGAACTTGCCGAAAAAGTGGACATAACGCTCGCCAACCTTTCCATTCTAAAAACAGGTAAAGCCAAAGCGGTTCGATTTTCGACCTTGGAAGCACTGTGTAAAGCTTTACAATGCCAACCTGGAGATATTTTGGAATACGTCCCCGACTAACTCACGACCAATTGACTCTGCAACCTACGAATCAGCATATTGATGGTTCGGCGGTTGAGCTCTTCTTCGTCTTGAAGAAAAATCAGGTATTGAGCTGGGCTTAAATGGCCTACAATTGTTCCCAACAATAGACTCCTAAATTGCAAATCTTTACGAATAATCTGCTCAATATGAACCAATTGATCTTCGGGCGAAAACCGCTCAAATGCGATTTTCCGCTTTTGTAAGTAATGGCGAAATAACGCTACCAACAACTCATTTTGTGCTTTGAGAATAGGCCGAAGCGTTTCGTTCTGAAACTGCTCGGCAGAGGAAATTATTTGGTTCATTTTTTAAATAATTGATTAGAGGTCGGGTTTTGAGAAACCCGACGCACCCCGTGTTGAGGGTTTCTCAAAACCCGATGCGCGCCTGTGTTGAGGGTTTCTCAAAACCCGACGACCGCTGTATTCATTGTATTTTAACCCGTAAGCTGTCAACTATACATTCCCTTTGCGTAACTTTGCGGCAGACAAAACAGCTTTTTATGTCTGAAACAAACATGACTCTATCGCCTAACGCGCTTGCGCAAGAGGCCATCGCATTACTTAAACAACTGATTTCTACTCAGTCGTTTAGTCGAGAAGAAGAAGGAACTGCCGCTTTGATTGAAGCATTCTTTCAACGCAAAGGGATTCCATTCCACCGCAAAAAAAACAACATTTGGGCCTATAACCGCTATTTCGACGCCAGCAAGCCCACCGTTTTACTCAACTCTCACCATGATACTGTTAAGCCTAATCCGTCTTGGACGCTCAATCCCTACGAACCGCTCGAACAAGATGGTAAGCTTTTTGGATTAGGGAGCAACGACGCAGGTGGCTCGTTGTGCTCGCTTATCGTAACGTTTTGTTACTTTTATGATAACCCTCATTTGACCTACAATGTTGTGATGGCGGCCACAGCAGAAGAAGAAATTTCGGGACGCGAGGGCCTCGAACTCATTGTTCCCGACCTTCCTCCTATCGACTTTGCCATCGTGGGAGAGCCTACCGAAATGCACTTGGCAGTAGCCGAAAAAGGGCTTTTGGTACTCGACTGCATTGCCCACGGAAAATCGGGACACGCGGCGCGCGAAGAAGGTGAAAATGCCATTTACAAAGCCATTGACGACATTCAGTGGATTCGTTCGTACCAGTACCCCAAAGTATCTCCTACGCTCGGCCCCATCAAAATGTCAGTAACGATTGTCAACGCAGGTACGCAGCACAATGTAGTTCCTGACTCGTGCAAATTTACCATTGATGTGCGCGTCACTGACCAATACACTTTGGAAGAAATCATTGACATTATCAATAAAAACATCAAATCCGAAATTGCCGCCCGTTCGATACGTTTGCGCCCATCGAGCATTCCGATGGAGCACCCTATTGTGCAAGCGGGCGTGCGTTTGGGAAGAACTACCTACGGTTCTCCAACCACCTCCGACCAAGCGCTCATCGACTGCCCATCACTCAAAATGGGGCCAGGCCACTCAGGGCGTTCGCACACGGCCGATGAATTTATTTACCTCCACGAAATTGAGGAGGGCATTGTTCAGTACATCAAGATGTTGGAAGAGGTGATTTTATAGACTTTTAACTTATGGAAACCCGTACACTTGCTGATATTTCTCCCGAACGCTTAGAGCAACTGCTCGCTTTCGACCGATTGCTAAACATCATGGACGACCTCCGCGCTAAGTGCCCGTGGGACAAAAAGCAAACGCTTCAAAGCCTGCGTCACCTAACGATCGAAGAAACCTATGAGCTTTCGGACGCTATTTTGGAGAACGACTTGCCCGAAATCGAAAAAGAACTCGGCGATTTGTTGCTTCACATGGTGTTTTACGCCAAAATCGGCTCTGAAATCGCAGACAGCGCGACCTATCACTTTGATATTAAGAGCGTTTTGCACGGCATTTGCGAAAAGCTTATTGTTCGTCACCCTCATATTTATGGCGACGTAGAGGCCGATACGGAGGAAAAAGTAAAGCAGAATTGGGAGCAAATCAAACTCAAAGAAGGCGACGGCAAGAAATCAGTATTAGGTGGCGTACCTCAGTCGTTGCCTGCGCTGGTGAAGGCCATGCGGATTCAGGAAAAAGCGCGGGGAGCAGGTTTTGACTGGGAAGAAAAACAGCAAGTGTGGGAAAAGGTGGAAGAAGAAATGGCCGAGTTTAAGGAGCATTTTAATGCCGAGGACGACTCTGTCATCGACGCCGAAAAAGCCGAAGGCGAATTTGGCGATTTGCTGTTCTCGCTCGTCAATTACGCTCGTTTTATTGACATCAACCCCGAAACAGCCCTCGAACGTACCAATAAGAAATTTATCAAGCGCTTCAATTACCTCGAAAGTCAATCGCGGGCCGATGGCAAACAACTCCACGAAATGACCCTCGCCGAAATGGACGAGTACTGGAACCAAGCCAAAAAATTGTAAGCGTTGTTTTTCAAGCACTTCGTTACTTTTCTTTCAGAATCAAGTCTTTTAAGCAGGTAGAGATTCTTCTTGTTAAAACGACTTGATTTATGCGTTCTAAGAGCTACTTACTCATTCTCGGATGTTTGTTGTCGTATGTTTCGTCGGCACAGCTTTCTTTTACGGCGTCGTGGGATTTTGAAAACAACTCCAACGGAAATAGCAATAACCCCAACATCAGCGTTTCTTCTTTAAACATTGCTGGCGTACGGCTTTTGGGCTACCCTTCTGGGCAAACGGGCGATGCTGTGAGTCTTCAATTTTGGCCAACAGGAGAGCTAAGCCCGAGCGATTATGCTGAAGTTTCGGTGACGTCTCCCAACTACCGTTTTTCGCTTTCTTCGATTTCCTTTAGTTTCAACCGCACCACCGACGGGCCCAACCAAATCGCGGTGCGTTCTAGTCAAGACAATTTCTCCAACAACCTCGGTACATCTGCCGTGGGTTCGGGTTTTGCGGGATTAAACGCTCCTCTTTTTATTAACGACGCCCAAGGCACCATCACCTTTCGCATTTATGGCTATGCCGCCACCAGCAGCCAAGGGGCACTTCGCCTCGACAACCTGCGCATCAACGGCATGGTCATTCTTAATCCACTACCTGTAGAACTGACTCATTTTCAAGGCAAGCCCTTCTCCAATCACATTGAACTCAACTGGGGAACGGCTTGGGAACGCAATTCCTCTCATTTTGATATTCAACGCAGTTCGGACTTAAAAGAATTTGTAACCATTGGCCGACTAGCTTCCACAGGCGACCATTTGACCAAAACCAGTTATCAGTTTACTGACCTTTCCCCTTTGACTGGCATCAACTATTATCGCCTCCGTCAAACCGATTTGGATGGAAGTACGGAATTTTCTAAAATCATTGCGGTTAAAATAGATTCCGAGCAACCCCAAATTTGGGTATTTGCAAACCCTACTTCGGCCCAATCTATTCGTGTTCGGCTGCACAAACTTCACCCTTCCGACTTAAAACTTGTATCGATAATGGGACAAGAGATTCCATTTCGTTGGGTTTCGACAGGTTTTGATGAATACATTCTCCAAACCAACGTACCCGAAGGTTTTTACTGGTTAGTTAGCACAAATTATCTTCCTTTGGTCAACACCAAACTCTGGCTAACCCCCACACCCTAATTTTAAGGATTTCAAAATAGCCTCGGTAGAGGCTTAACGTTTGTAGAAATAGCCTCGGTAGAGGCGCAACGTTTGTAGAAATAGCCTCGGTAGAGGCGTAACGTTTGTAGAAGATTTTTTAGGACGGGGTGCCCGTGCGGAAGCATAACAAAGCAACAAGTGCAAACCAACTTTCAAGTTTTGAGTTACTTTTGTAGTTCATTCTTGAACCACATGAATCGTATCATTTATTTTTCCCTATTCATTTTAGGGCTGTACACACAGCCTTCTTTTGCCCAAGTCCCTGACACTTTACAAACATCGCCACCTACTCAGCCCGCTACTTCGACGGGCGATGAAGAGGACGAAGACCCCAACTATGCCGTCGCCGAAGCCGACCAAGACAGCAGTAGCCAATTTTATCAAAAATTTAACGCCGACGGAACCGCTTCGACGGGCAACGTCCAGCGGTTACTTCTTCAATTTTCAAGTGCACTAGACTGGAAGCCTAACTCGAAATTCAAGCTATCGAGTAGTCCGTCGTTTGTCTATGGAAAACAAGGCGGCCAGCTCACCGAACGAGAGTTTAACGCCGATTTACGCGCTTCGCTTTGGCACCAAAAAGTCGTTTATGGGCTTGGTTTTGTAGCTTGGGAACGCAGTAACTTGCGGCAAATCAACAACCGCTGGTCGCAAGGAGCGGGTGTAGGGGTAAAAATCATTCAGAAAAAACGCGCTTATCTTTCGATAACCAATTTGATTCTACACGAAAACACCGATTTTATCGAACGTACCGACATTGATGTATGGCGAAATTCAACTCGTTTTTTTGGAGAATTTTCCCCTGGGTCGTCGGGGCGTTTCACCATCAATAGCGTCTTGTTTTTACAACCTGCGATTTCGATGCGCAACAATTTTCGCTGGAGCAGCACCCTCGTTTTGGCCTATCGCTTAAACAAAAACATTAGCCTGCGCACCAAATTTGAAGATGCTTACGAAAGCTATGTGGTGCCTGGAAGAAAATCAAACGATTTTCGCTGGACTTTTGGGCTTTCCATTGAAAATTAACCATTTACCAATCAATGAAAGTAGAGAACTCCCCATCGCTCTTATTTGCCTATGGAACATTGATGCAAGGGTTTTCCAATCCGTTTGCCAAAAAATTACGAAAAAATGCCATTTGGCGAGGGAAAGCTTCGTTTCCTGGACAGCTATTCGATTTAGGCAGTTATCCTGGCGCCCTATTCCTCCCATCTTATGAAGGCTTAGTCCACGGCGAAGTATGGGAGATTACAGCCTTTGACTCCGTCATTCCCAGCCTCGACTACTATGAAGGCATTCATGATTCTCAACCCGAATACGTACGCGCGCCTATTTCCGTTTTACTCGAAACTGGGCAGGTACAACTAGCTTGGGTCTATTTGTATTGCCAACCCATAGACACTTTTGTCCAAATTAAACACGGCGATTATCGCCAATGGCTTTTAGACAACAAACAACATTTGTAACTTTCAGGCGTTAAGTCTATTTCCGTACCTTTTACACCTGTGAATTACTTCAAATATTACTACTGTTTTTTCTTTTGTATATTAACTGGACAAAGCTTTGCCCAAAAGGGATATGTTTTAGGTAAAGTTCTTGAGATTGGGACTGGAAAAGGCGTCAACTTAGCGACCATTACTAATCTTAAAACCCGCGATATGACCCGCACCAACAAAGAAGGTGTTTTCTTTTTGGATGCTTCGGTGGGAGATTCGATTGAAATCGCGAGCCTCACCCACGAACGAGGCGCTTTTCGTTGGAATGGCAATGCCGAAGAAATCGTGTTTCGCTTAAAAAAGTTAGATAAAGCCATTGAGCTTCCCGAAGTGAGAGTAGCTACCAAACGTGAACAACAACTCGAAAAAGAAATAAAACAAGTATTGTCTGAACCCGAAGCTAAAAAGAATTTATCGTTTGGGGAAGCAGTGTCTTTGGCTCAATCACCCATTACTTTGTTGTACGAGTTGTTTAGCAAATCGGCGAAAGAAGACCGCAAAGTGGCCATGCTCATGCAAGAAAAACGCCGACGAGATTTGGCCAATTACCGTTTTGGGATGATTGCGGGGCAGGCTACCGACCTAAGCGGCGAAAACCTAGAACGCTTTCGGTATTTCTGCGACTTTTCCGAAGAGTTTTTACTTCTTTCCACCGATTATGACCTTACTTATGAAGTATTGCAGTGTTGGAATGTATATAAAAGAATCAAAAAAAGGCACTAAATAGTTGTACTTTTCAAAGCTTTTTCCGATTATTCGATTCATTTGCGTATCCTAATTCAATTTAACCACAAAAAGACTTTATTACCATGAGTGCATTTGCCGAAGTAGTAGAGAAATCTATCGAGCAACTTACGGGTGTAGGTGTAGCTGCTGACGAAGCGCTTGTCTCAGCTGTAGCCAAAGGCTTAGGCCCTTCTATTTACAACCAAGACTCTTCGTTGGTCGCTGCCTCTGACCCCGAAGAACTTGAGCGCGTAAAAACAAACTTCTTGATTGGAAAATTGGGCTTGACCGATGGCCCTGAACTCGACGCTGCCATTGCCGAAACGATGGCTACGCTCAAAGGCGTAAACCGTAAACTTCGCGTGGTAGTTTATTATCTTTTAGTCAAAAAGTTCGGAAAAGAAGCCATCTATTCCTAAAACACTTTTTTATGACAGCAAGAGGGCCGATTTTTATGAAAAGTCGGCCCTCTTGCTGTATATAACTCCCCACAACTCCATATTCTTTTCTAACAATATGTCGTATTTTTACAATGACGACAAAAATCTGCCCACTACTTTTGAACCATCACATTTAAAACGTACCAATTCCATGAAAAAATCACTATTACTTCTGTTTGTTTTGGCTTCGTTAGGCCAACTTAGTTATGCCCAAAATGCCAAATCACGCCTGCTGGCCGATTGGGAACGGGGCAAAAAATTTATGACCGAATACCTCGCCGCCATGCCCGACGATGACTATGGCTTTAAACCTACGCCAGAGATTCGTACGTATGCCCAACAAATGATGCACATTGCCGACGCCAACTTTGCCTTTGCCTCTGCCGCTAGTGGAAAGACCAGCCCCTACCAAGGCTCGGCCGAGAAATCAGCCGATCATTCAAAAGCTACCGTCACCAAGACCGTCATGCAAAGCATTGATTTCACCATTGAGGCACTGAAAGGAGTACCTGATGCTGATTTTGAGAAAAAAGTAAAAGTCTTTGGACAAGAATTAACGGTTGAAAGTGTTTTTGCAAAATCGTTTGAACACGTTTGCCACCACCGTGGACAAACCACCATTTATCTCCGCCTCAAAGGTATTAAACCACCAGCTGAAGGGTTATTTTAGAAAGTCGTTTTTTTACAATTATAGCCCTAAAAGCAGCCATAATTTTGTGTCATTATAATCACCCTCATTATCAAAGACACATGAAAAAGCTGCTTTTACTTTTCCTTCCTGTTTGTTTTTCTTTTGTCGGCGACGACCCCGTTGGGGCACTGAACGGTTCGTTTAAAATGACAAAAAAGAAATACGGTGACGCCAAAGAATGGACAATCGCCGACGAAAGCCTCGACGTTAAGGTATTTAAAAATGGGTACTGGTTTAACGCAAAACTTCGACCTGGCAATAAGGAACTCAACGGGATTTGTGGCGGGCGCTATGACCTAAAAAATGGCAAATACAATGAGTATGTGGACTATTACTCGTGGGACTCTACCGCCGTAGGGAGTCTTTATACCATGAATTATAAAATCACCAAAGAAGAATACCATCAATACGGAAAAATGAACTCCGTCAAATGGCCTAACTACGATGTCAACGAAGTGCGAACACGCTTGAGGGCTTCGGAGCCACTCAAAAACAAGGCGTTGGAGGGAGTATGGTTCATGCAAGAAGGCTACTGGAGTGGCACAAGTCGCTTCGGTGAAGGCAAATACAAAGGCTTCTCAGTGATTAAAATCTTCTCCTATCCACTGGTTGTTTTTGCTTATTACGACGCCGCCAATAAAAAATTTGACGGAGGGGGGGTGGCTCGCTATCAGTTTGACGGACAAACACTCACTGAAACCAACGAGCTATGGAGCTGGAATATGTCGAGACGAGGAAGTAGCAAAACACATAAAATTACGCTCAAAGACGGCCAATTCATTCAGGAAGGCTGGGAAGGAAAACTAAGAGAAGTATTTGCAAAGGCGAACTAAACTAATCCCCCTTTTTTATGAAAACACTATTTTCCTCTCTATTTTTAGTAGGAACAGCTCTCACTTTTTTACACGCACAAGAAAATACGACAGCCAAACTATGGACGGCAGCCGATCGCCAATACACAATCGACAACATGAAACGCACGCGGGATGAGTTGGTCAAAGAAACCCAAAACCTTACCCCAGCGCAATGGGCGTTTCACGAGTCAGCCGACCGCTGGTCTATCGGCGAAATTGTGGAGCATTTGGCTATATGGGAAATTGTTTGGAGTCGAGAAGTCAGTATTGGGGTTCGGAATAAACCCACGCCTGAACTTAACGCTACGAGCCGCCCCGACAGCTATTACCATGAGTTTATCATGGAAGAAGCTAAACATACTTCGCCCGACTACACGAAACCAACGGGATTTATTGATGGCAGAAAGAACTTGACTTTCTTTTTGCAAAACCACGCCATCAATCTTGCCTTTATTGAAAGTACTCAAGCTGATTTGCGGGCGCATTTTGAATTTACGGGCACTCCCAACCCCCGAAATATGCACCAAGTGTTGATTTTTCAATGGGGACACGTCGATCGCCACTTACGCCAAATCCGTAAAGTAAAAACGCACCCTAATTATCCGAAATAACTCATTCCAACCCTCACAATAAAAAAGATGGAAACAACAAAGACGACCGAATCAATCGCGGAATTAACCCGCAAAGGTACTTGCATCGAATTTTTTTCAGCCTATCAAGACCTTGATACCGAACGTATGATTAACCTTGCAACGCCCGAGGCTACCGTGTGGTTTCAGCCACTAGGCGAAGATGGCAAAGGGTTATTCCGCGAGTTTGGCAAGGCGGTATGGAGTTTACTAATGGACTGCTTTCCCGACATTGACAACACCGTTGATAGTATGTATTCTGAAGACGACGCTGTTACTTGCAAAGTGGCGATTTTTGGAACGCAAGAAAAAGAATTTATGGGGCTTCCTAGCAAGGGGTTGAAATTCAACAGCGACCATATTTTTGTTTTTCGTTTTGATGAAAATGACAAAATCACGGATCTAAGTATCAATTGGAACCACGAAAATTTTGTGGCTCAATTGACGGGTGCTTAACCGTTCGATAAATAATAGTTGTTGTTTTTGAGGTTTTTTCCACTAATTCTTAACTTTCGGTAAATCGTGACTAACCCCATGTTTTACCGAAAGTTTCCTCCACCTACGCACTTACAACCCTTTGTCGAATGTTTCTACATTTGGGAATACAGTAAAACACTAGCCAAGCCCCTCACCGTTGAGTCGCCGCCTACGGGTTTTGCGTCAATTGTTTTTAACTACGGCACTCCCTACCGCGTTACTTCCCAAAAACTAAACGGCGGGCTCGTACCCAAAAACTTCCTGACGGGACAAGCCACCAAAAGTTATCAGTTGCAGCTTTCGGGGCAAATTGGCATGGTGGGTATCGTATTTCGGCCTGCGGGCTTACATACGCTGTTTGGGATGCCGATGTATGAGTTTTCGGACGAGCGAACCAACCTGCGTGATGTGCTGGGAAAATGCGTGGATGAATACAGCGATAAAATAGAAGATGCGTCGTCGCACAGTGAGCGTTTGGCGCTACTGGAGCAATTTGTCAACGTGCAATTTCTCCGTAAAAGCCCCGTTGCCGACCGTACTGACTTTGCCGCGAACCTGATTGTGGATAAACGCGGACTTATCAACATCAACGATGTCATCAGCGAGCTTTACGTATGCCGCCGACAGTTTGAACGGAAGTTTTTGCAAAAAGTAGGCGTCAGTCCTAAATACTACACTCGCATTCGTCGGATAGGGCATTTGTGCAATGAACTAGCCCAAAAACGCTGGAAAATAGACGATTGGCAAGACCTTATTTATCATTATGGCTACTACGACCAATCGCATTTTATTAAAGACTTTACTGAATTTGTCGGAAAAGCCCCTTCGCTTTACGTAAAAAATAACACTGAACTGGCCAATTATCTAAAAAATTAAAGCCACCCCAACTGAACCGTGAGGTGGCTTTGGCTATTCTGAATCTACGATTTTACACTTTATCTGGCACAATAAACGGAGCGCGGTACTTACGCGAAAGCATCGCGTTGGCTTCTTTGTCCCCTACAAACTTTTCGGTGGTTGGGTCAAACTTGAGTTTGCGGTCGAGGCGGTAGGCGATGTTGCCCAAATGCGCCAACGAAGCCGACAAATGCGCCGTTTCTACGGGGCCATTCAAGAGTTTTTTGTCGTGAGCACGCACAGCATCAATAAAGTTTTGATAGTGGTCGCCACCTTCTTTGCGAGCAGGGCCTGGCGTACGCTCTTTCCCCAAATACGTTTTATAGTCGTTGTAACCGTTGATAACCATGTAGCCTTTATCGCCGTAAAACAAGTTTCCGACTTCCACCCCATCTTCTTTATTGGTCATCCACGGGCGAACTTCTACCTCAATTACCTTTTTTTGTTTGGGATAAATGTAGGTTGACGTCAACGTTTCGGGGGTTTCTTTGCAGTCGTTCCACAAAAACTTCCCACCTGCCGACGTGATTTCTTCGGGCAGTCCCACATCCAAGCCCCACAACGCGAGGTCGGTTTCGTGAATCCCCTGGTTGCCAATGTCGCCATTGCCATAGTCCCAAAACCAGTGCCAGTTGTAATGTACATAGTTTTTACTGAAAGCACGGGCTTGGGCAGGTCCTTGCCACAAGTCCCAATCCAGCCCCGCAGGCACAGGCGACGTGGGTTGATTTCCAATATCGGGACGCCATTTATAAATCAACGCCCGCGCCATATAGACATTTCCAATCAATCCTTCGCGGAGGTGTTTGATGGCCTCCTGAATGGCCACCGAACTGCGCAACTGCACGCCGTGCTGTACAATCCGATTGTATTTGGTCGCGGCTTCTACGAGCTTGCGGCCTTCATAAATGTTGTGACAACCAGGTTTTTCTACATAGACATCTTTCCCCGCTTGGCACGCCCAAATCGCCGCCAACGCGTGCCAGTGGTTAGGCGTAGCGATACTGACAGCGTCAATGTCTTTATCTTCATAGACCTTCCGCAAATCTTGGAACGTCTTGACTTTTTTGTTGTTCTTTTTCTCAAAATCAGCCGCTCTTTCTTGTAACACCACGTTATCAACGTCGCACAAAGCAGCCACTTCTACGTTGGGTAATTTTGAAAAGCCCGAAATGTGGTCTTTTCCACGGCCATTGATACCGATAACGGCCACGCGCACGCGGTCATTGGCGCCAAAAGCACTGGCAGGAATAATCGTTGGCAACGACAGCGAAGCCGTGCCCACCGCCGCCGTTTTGATAAACGAACGGCGCGAAAAAGGTGTGTGTTTCATTGGAGGTCAAGGGTTTGAAATGAACTGCATGATCGTTTGAAAGAAGTACAGCAGCTACGCACAGTAAGACTATTCGGGGAAAGAAATACTTGTTTTTCTGGAAATCGTTTACCACTTTAGTGAAAGCAAATCCACTTATCCCTATCTGAATGTTTATTTTTAATAAAGTCTTGAGAGATGACGCCCTCCTGCAAGGTCTTCAAGCAGGAACTCCCCAAAGGCGGCTCTATGAAAATAAACTGTACGAAAAATACCACTACCTCGTTCGGGAAGCCTGTTTCAAGCACAAAATCAGCCAAGACGATGCCGAAAGCGCGTATTCTGATGCTATTTTGATCGTCATTGAGCACGTCGTCAGTCGTCGTTTTGAAGGACGTTCGGAGTTAAAAACCTATCTAACTCAGATATTTACGAACAAATGTGTTGATAGTATCCGAAAAAATACGACTAACAAAGCGGAGGTTCATACCAACAGCATTGGGTTGGAGGATGCGCTCGCTTGGCTGCCCGACGAAACGCAGTCGGCGGTACGAAAGCTCATTGTGGAAAGTGAAATAGAAACTTTACAGCAACGCTTACGGGCACTGGGCGACAAGTGTCGTGAGATGATTTTGGCGTGGGGTGAAGGGTACACCGACGAAGAAATTGCCCAAACAATGGGCTACAACACCGCCGCAGTAGCCAAAACAAGCCGATTAAGATGTTTAGAGAAATTAAAAGAAAAGTACAAATCCTCCATCGGGGGTTAGGGGCTTATATTTTATGGAACAGATAGAAGCGTATTTTAATCATACACTTTCGGAAGCAGAGCGAATACAATTTGAGCAAGCACTCAAAAGCAATCCCGCCTTGGCCGAAGAAGTTGCTTTTTGGTTGCAGGCGCGGGCGGCGGCTGAGGCAGAAGCGCGCGCTCGACGCAAGGAAGAGTTGACGCAGCTAGGGCAACAGCTCCAACAAAAAGGCCGCCGCAGTCTTTATTATGCCTTGAGTGCAGCAGCCTCGGTGGTTTTGTGTTTGGGCATTGGCTGGTACGTATGGCTCCGAAAGTCGATTGTTGAGAGTGATTACAACCAAGCATGGGCAAGTACATACATCGAAACAAACTTCTCAACCCTCGAAGGGCTCAAACTAGGAAATGCCGAAACGGATAGCCTGCAATGGGGCATCCGAAGCTACAATGAAGGCGACTTACAAAAGGCCAAGGCTATCTTTGAAGCACTCCTCCAGCGCGACAGCACCAATGCCGAAGCAGAAAAAAATGCGGGTCTTGTTTCCCTTCGCCTCAAGGAATACGACCAAGCCATTGAACACTTTCACCGCCTTGGCACCCGCACCGATTTGGTCTCAAATCCTGGCAAATTTTACGAAGCGCTCGCGCTTTTGATGAAAAATGAACCGTTAACTCAAAAGTCAGCACAAAATTTGCTCAACGAAGTAAAGAGGGATAAATTAGAGGGGTGGAAGGAAGTGGAGTGATGTTAATAATAACCCTTTTTCTCTATGGCAGCGCCTATTAAAATTCAATTCGTTGATAGAAGAGAGTACAATCCTCAAGACCCAATACCAGAAATCGACCTAGCTGATATCCGCATCACAGCCCCAGCCGAAATTTCCGTATGCTCTCCCCCTAAAGGGCAAGAACAAAACAATTTCAATGGATTTTTATCTCCTGTTGATATAACCACAGATGGGCAATTCGCCGTAAAGAACCAGAAAATACTCATTCTCAAAACATCTGACTATAATACTTTAAGAGAAAAAAGTACGATATCTAAATGCAATGTGAAGGATAGAAAGAAATGTATTGATATAATCCAAATTTCTATCTCGTTCAAGCAACCCAAAGGATGCCTTGGATTTCTATTCGAGCAACCTAGATATACAGCAGAAGTAGTACGTGCTGGCGAATGCCCCAATGGTAAGGATGCTGATGGTCATGAGACAACCATAGTACTTATTGAATGGGAAGACAATGACCAAATCCCGCCTTTTGCTGAAATTGATAATATAGCCACTATATCTCAATTTAGCCAACTCACTAACTTAATCATAAGCCCCGACCCCGCTGGAGACCCTGGCGACCCTATCAAATCTGCCACAGAATCTTCTCCTTCTCAAATTACCCATATTTACCCAAGTCAACTACAAGTCGTAACTCAAATAAATGAATACAGGAATGGTATAACTTCTGATAGTCATTGTGTAGCAGTCTTGGATACGGGATTAAAATATAGCACGAAAGGAGCTAAATACCAGAATAGGTCAGGCAAGTCTATTTATTTTAAAGTTGCGAAGCCCCATCATACCTGCGGATTAGAAAGCGATAGTTTAGGTTATAATGCGGTTACAGACTATTTAAAAGTCTATAAAGCGGCTATTTTAGATTATGACCCAAACAATATCGCCTCTGGTTTCTATGGCGAAGTTTTCAAAAAAATCCAGAATATGGAATTGACAAGAGAAGATATCATAAATACCCCTTACGATGACAATTTAGTAGATGAAATTGATGAAGCTGGGTGTTACAAACACCAAGTAGGACGACATGGTACTATTATCTCGGCTATTATTAATCAAAAGAATAATTGGCCTGTATTACCAGTAAAAGTCTTTAATGCTGCGGGGCTTGGCACTTTTTTTGATTTATTATGTGGACTGAACTATGTTATAGGACAAAAAAAAGCTGGTCTAAATATTCAAGCTCTTAATGCTAGTTTTGTAGGGTCTTTCTTAGAAGGAAGTCAAGAACTAAATTTTTTAGAAGAAAAATTTCAAGAAATCGCGAGTTTAGGTATTTGGATAGCAGCAGCAGCAGGTAATGAAGATGTTAATTTGGATTCTAATAAGAAATATCCTGCTTGCTTTTCAATAGACAAGATGATTACTGTTGGAACTGCGACTATCCCTTATCTAGTAAATCGGAACAACTCTCCAACGAATTATGAGCAGAACCTTGCCCCTAGCATACGCCAAGCTATCTTAAATCTCCCCGCTTTAACATTGCTGGCGTCTCCCCAAAACTTATCTATAATCAGGGACACTAACTGGTTCTCTACCAACAACATATCACCTCAGGTCGTGCATTTAGCTGTCGGCAATTCAGATATAGAAACAGATGAACTGCCATCACCTTTCTATAGCGGTTCTGAAACTTTTACAGGCACCTCTATTGCAACCGCTTATGTTTCGGCCATGATGACAGTACATCTTCCTTATAACGGAAATCGCAATTCTTTAATTGACTTACTTTCTTCAGGAAGACAAAGTGATACTTTAAGGAGCACAGTTAATAACGGACGCCTTATGCTGGTTAATACAGAGGATTAATGTATGAACAAAAGAGTTATTATATTTCTGTTTTCCATCATTTTAGCAAATACAGGAGGGGCACAATGTCCCTCTTATGCTGTTTTATGGGGTAATTTACAAAAAATCAGTGGTATACAACCAGAAATAGCTCAACAACCTCAATTAGAAAAGTGGTTTCAAAAATGGAAAAAATGTCAATACCCACTAGACTCTACTTATACTGACGCCCTTCAAGAGTTGGCCTTGGTTTACTATTACAAAAAAGAGATTTCGCAGGCAATAACTATTTCTAAGCAGGCTATCGTCTTAAACACGAAAAAACAACCAAATCTTCGTTTAGCAGATTTACCTAAAACCTACTATAGATTAGGGGTTTATTACAATGCAGCAGGCCAATGGCAACTCGCCATAGAAGCTTTGGATAACGCTACAAAAACAGGAGCACAACTTAAAAGCGCTCGAAAATGGGTGAGCAACGCTCATTTATACCTAATTTTTGTTCATTTTACCCAAGGTGACTATGAGCAGGCCATTTACCATAGTAACATAGGAGAGCAAATGGCCTTGGAGGATAAGGATGAAATTACACTTTCAAAAATTCTACACCAAAAAGCCCAGGCATTAGAAGAATTAGGGAAGTTAAACGAAGCCGTTACTATTTTACAAAAGTCACTAAAAATCATTCATAAATATCCCGAACAAATCTATTCTCAAGCTATTCAACATCGTCTTTTAGGCGGGCTACTTGAAAAACTGAATGACCCTAAAAGTGGTCTTAAAGAGCTACTGCTTGCGTATGAAATAGCGAAGAAAAAACCTCAAAACTTATCTGATTTCCCTAATGCCATCGGCTTGTATTATTACGACACAAAAAATTATCCAAAAGCGATTGAATATTACAATGAAGCCATTCAAATTGACAACAGTCTGTTTAATAAAAGTAATTTGTATAATCACATAGGAAAAACATACGTCCGATTAAAAGACTACCCAACAGCTCTTTCACAATTCCAAAAAGGGCTTTCTATGCTCAGTTCTTCTTTTCAACCAACAAATATATCAGACCTGCCTGCGGCTAAAACAATCCAAATCTCCGCACAAAAAAGATATTGCTACTCCCTTATCCAAGACAAAGCCGACACGTGGCTTGACTACTACAAAGCGACCAAAATCAAAAGCCATCTAACTAACGCCCTCAAAACCTATGCCCTCGCCGACAGCATGATTGATTTTATGCGTTACGAACACGTAGGAGAAGGGTCAAAGCTGTTTTGGCGGCAAAAAACGCGAGGCATGTACGAGCGCGCCATCGAAGCCAGTTATTTAGCGGGCGATACCGAAGCTGCGTTTCGTTTTTTTGAAAAATCAAAAGCTGTTTTGCTCGCCGATAAATTGAATGAACTAGGAGCTAATCAGCAACTCACCGAAACCAGCACCAAACGCCAACGCTCCCTCCGCGACAGCATTGCCAATTTGCAAAACCAACTCGCTAGTCTGCCTGCCAACGATGCTAAAAGAGGGGCTATTCAACGACGTTTGGAGCAATTTAACGACGATTTTGAAGCCTTTCGTAAACAGCTCGAATCGACAAATCCCGCCTATTACCGCTACAAATACGACAACAGCACGGTTACAACCGACGAATTTCAACAATCATCCCTTGGAATGGGCGCTTCGCAGGGAGAGCGGGCGTTTATTTCTTATTTCGTTGGCGATAGTGCCATTTATGCCTTTTGCTTGGATAAAAAAGCGCGCCTTGTTCGGCTTTCACTTCATCCTGCCCAATACCAAACACTTGCCAACGAGTTTCTTTCGCTTTGTGCCGACCGCTCCCGCCTCAACGCTCATTATCCGCAGTATCGTGCGCTGGCTCATCGGCTTTATACGCTGTTGTGGAAGCCACTGGGCATTACAGCCCCTCGGGTGATTATCTCGCAAGATGGCGTGTTTTTACCCTTTGAAACCTTGCTTGTCCAGCCAAATCAAAACGATTTTCTGCTCAAACACCACGCCATTAGCTACACGTATTCGGCTAAGTATTTAAAGCCCCCTACCCCCCAACGGGGGAATTTTACCCATAGCTTCGTGGGTTTTGCTCCTGAGACGTTTCAGCCGTCGCTTCGTCAACCATCGCTTAAAGGTTCGGTAGCAGCTTTGGAAGAAGTGGGCAAAAATTTTTGGTGGGGGAAATTGCGAAAAAGTACAGAGGCTACCAAAGCGCAGTTTATGCAAGATGCCCCTAACGCCCGAGTCATTCAGCTTTTTACCCACGCTGATGCCGATAGCACCGATGCCGTCGAGCCACGCGTGTACTTCCACGATGCCGCACTACGTCTGTCAGAACTTACGCAAGCCGACCGCTTTGCTGCGCAATTGTTGGTGCTTTCGGCCTGTAAAACGGGCGTGGGTCAAAACCAGCGCGGCGAAGGCGTATTTAGTTTGGCCCGAGGTTTTGCCGCATTGGGTATTCCGAGTACCATCACCACGCTGTGGAGCGTAGAAGATCAACCGACCTACGAACTCACCAAACTGTTTTACCACTACCTAGACCAAGGCCTCCCCAAAGACGAGGCCCTCCAAAAAGCCAAACTCGACTGGTTAGAAAAAGGCGGAGCCGCCGATGCGCTGCCATCGCAATGGGCTGGCATGATATTGGTCGGCGACACTGCCCCTTTGGTAATGGACGGTTTACAGTTTATTGTTTTGGGTTTAGGGTTATTGGGGCTGGGAGTTTTGGGTGGAGTTTGGTGGTGGCGGAAACAGAAATAAGTTTGTTTCCCTGAATTTACTTTGCTTCGACTAACTGATTGAAAACCACTTTTCAATCATGAAGCCCCTACTTATCACTGTTTTTAGCATTTGTTCCTTGGCAAGCCATGCGCAATCGACCTATCAGTCGGACGACATCAACGCTTATCAACTGCGCCTTTCTGACCTTATTGTGGGAGAAAGCTACAAAATTGCGCTACACGATTATTTACCAAAAAAATCACGCTATTCTGTTTGGGTAAAAGTACGTTTGCTCGATGACAGTACTTTCTACACTTTGCCACAAACATTGCCTTCGGGCGATTCTTTTGGGGTACAACTTCACGTAGATGCCCAAAACCACCGAGACACCCTAGAAATTTTTCGTCGAACGGGCGAAAGAAAATCATCTTTTGCCGAAGTAAAGATTTTGGCATTTGCCTCTCAACGAACAAACGGGTACAGCCGCTACGAACGAGGTTTTGCCGAATTTGTCTTGCACCGATTATCGCTACGGCCGTCGTCGGTTTCTTCTTTTTAAAAAAAATGGAAAGAATTGTTTCCCTCCGCGTTCTTGGGTACGACTAAAAGAACATAAGCAAAAAACACATGAAAACGATTTCTCCAATATTATTTTTCACTATCTGCTTTGGGCTTAGTTCATGCAATTTATTCAAGAAAAAGGACCCTGACCCTCTCGCCAATGCGGCGGGGACCTATGTAGGCACCATGCAAGACAACACGGCCATCATACAGAATGCCCGTGCTAATGTGACTACCTCAACTTTGGATAATCGCTTGTACGTGTCGTCGGTAGGCATTACCTCTCCTACGTATCAGTTGGTCTTGACAGGAACGGGGTTTTATAATGATGGAGCGGTTAGTGGAAACCGCAACGGTATAAGTTATAGTGGGCGCGTTACGGTCAATGGTCAAACGCTTAACATTACGGGCAGCTATCGCCTCACCACTTCAAGCCCTTTCCTAAATTTTAGTTTTACTGGGGCAAAGCAGTAGAATAGTTATTTATTATTCAATTTTTTCACCTTTTAAATAAAAACCGTTATGTCAGATGTCTTACCAGTTTTTAGGCTCGCACATGCCGAAACTGAATTTTCGCACACAATAAGCGCTGCTCAAAAACTTTTTGAGTTTGGCGACGACTTCCAAATTTCAAAATCAGAGGGTAAACATACCCTTAACAATTCTCAATTTAATGTCGAGAGTGCTAATGCTGGTCTTGACATCTGGGCTTCTGATATTACCCAATACTTAAACCCCAAAATCCGCCCACAACTTCTTAGCGAAAAAGACGCTCTCAAAGCAGCCAAACAGTTCATTGAACAGAAAAAACTACTACCAAAACTCGCAAAACCCTTTGAATATGGTAAACCTCAGTTGGGCGGGACTTTTTTTGCTCAATCTGAAAAAAAACAACGTACCGATTTTCAATTAGATAGAAAGGTTGTTTTTCCTATTTTGGTAAATGGACTGCCCATTATAGGTGGGCGCGGCGACTTCGCTGTTACGCTGGGCGATAAAGGCTTGATGACGAGCTTTTCGGGAGCAGGGATTGCGGTAGCTGAGTCGTTTGAAGTAAAAATGATTGAAGAGGAAAGAATCAAAAAAACTTTTAAAGAACTTACTAACACTCTCTCTATCGAATCTTTTGAAACCTACTTAGCGTATCATGCTGGGCATGTATTTGACAAACAAGAATATTTGTATCCAGTCTATGTTGTTAAGGCCACGGCCAAAATAGGAAAAGAAAAGATAAATCTTCGCAACATCATCATACCAGCTACTGAGTTTGGCCCCAAACAGCCCAAACATTTACCTCAGAAAAAGAGGAACTTACGGTCAGGACTGCTTAATGACCTGAAAGAAAAAGACAAACTACGGCGCAATTATCAAGCACAAAGTTTGAGCACTTCTCAAAGATGGGAAGCTGGTACTTCGTGGATTGGTGTGTCTGGGGGATTGAGTGGAAGCCAAGCCAATGCTCAAGGCTTCGTGGACGAATGGCGTGCTGACGGTTGGCGTATCAACTTCAATTGGGGCGATGCCAACGCTTGGGAATCTGACTGGCGCCGCAACGACGACACTTGGATAGATGCTACAGATTTTGTGTTTTATACTGGCCATGCCAACATGAATGGCTGGACACTGGCCAATCCCGACGATGGCAGCTTAGATTTTACAGAAGTGGGCAATGCTCCCGAGAACCCTGGCGACTTGTGGGGGCAAAACGATTTGGAATGGGCCATTATCGCTGCTTGTGGTCCACTTCAAGATGAATTATTGTATGCAGGGGGTGGTAATGTCCTTGATAGATGGGATGGAGTTTTTGACGGAATGCACATCTTGATGGGTTACGGTGGTATTACGTTCGATAACACCGAAGAAGGGCGTCGAGTAGCCCAGTATGCCAAACAAGGACAAACGATTATCAACGCTTGGTTCAGAACCGCCCAAGAAGTTCAGCCTGCTACAAATGGATATGGCGCGCCAAATGGTCCCAACATCTACGTTGGCGCGATGTGGGCAAGCCGTTCGGGAGCAGACCCTTTCAACGACCACGCTTGGGGGCACGGCTCGATAGCTGCCGACCCCACCGACCCTACTTCGTTATGTGCCATGTGGACACTCTGCTAAACAATCTTAATAATGTGTTCACTTCGCAACTTTCAAAGTCTCTTTGTAAATATTTCTGAACGGGCTACTTGATGACATCCAAAGAAAGTTCAAACTATTGGAAACTCTCCCCTGAAAGTGGCTCGATTCAAATCACTGCCTACGACAAAGCCTACAACATGGTATCGGGCAATTTTAAAGAACTCAAATATGCCAGTACCAGTAGCTCTTCCAACTATCCCCACGAACTCAGCCGAGGCGAGTTTCTCAATATTTTAATCAAATAATTTTTTCCACCCTTTAAACTCTTACTACAATGAAAGAACAACCAATGGTGCTGTCACCCACCTTCGAGGTCAATTTGGGAGGAATAGACCTAACAGAGCCACAAGCCAAAGAGCTCGAAAAAGCCATTCAGCAAGCAACCATGCAGTTTTTGGCGAAGTTAGATAGTGGCTTTTTGAAAGATGTGTATGAGTTTACACCACATCCAGACCCCAACGGCGACCCTAATCCACAACCAAATTTACTACGAAACAGAAAATGGTGGTTTGGGAAAAAATTGTTGCGACTACGAAACAATCAGCGGATTGAAGCCTCCATACTAAGCCAAATAACACGGCCTGACATTGCACAAACTTTCCAATTAAACCAACTTCAAATGCCTTGACAACATGAAACCCGACCAAAAAGCCACTTGTCCCAGTGCCGAGCCAAAGGCTGGCGCGGTACTACTAGGCGTAGTACAGCAGAATGGAGAAGTGAACTTGCTCTCTCAACGTATAGAGATAGACGAAACCTTCATCGAAACTGCCTCGCAAGGCCGCGACTTAGGCCAACGCTTTCGGTTTGCCAGTCCGTGCGCTGCCAAAGGGTGCGCCAATTGGTCGGGGCATCATTGTATGGTACTCGACATTGCCCGTCAATTAGCACACGTTGAGCCACTTAGCCAATTTACATTACCAGCTTGTAGTATCCGAGACAGCTGCCGTTGGTTTATGCAAGACGGGGCGGATGCCTGCCGTATTTGCCCTAAAATCAACACAGGATTTACCGAAATAGAAACAGTTTAAAAGTAATTATTCTCATCTCATGAAAGCAGTACATTCTTTTTCCGTAGTACTTCTCAGTGCCTCTCTTTTATTTTTATCAATTGCCTGTACACCTACTAGCGGTGAACCTGGCCCACAGGGGCCTGCGGGGCCGCAAGGTGTAGCAGGTCCACAAGGCCCTGCTGGGCAGAATGGCAACGCCAACGTAACACAAGTCACTTTTAATCAAACATTTAATGCCACAGAATATAAATCATTTACTTTTCCGTCAGCAATCACCACGGATATCCTCAATTCAAGTGCGATATTGGTATATATTCGAACAAGCAATGATCCAAACAATTTATATCCAATCCCTGGCATGATTGCAGGAGACGATTTTAGATACATTTTATACCCGTCCAGCCGTAGTTTTCAGATTAGGCGACAATCGGGTACATACGTTTCTTCCGTAAGCATGACAAAAGTTATTATCATCCCTGCCAATAACCTCATCAATGGCCGTATTGGCTTGCCTGATATTGATTTTTCAGACTACAATGCCGTCAAAAAGTACTACAACCTCCCTGATTGATTTTTTCATTCATCTTAGACAACTAAGCAAAATTATTTTAGACTTTCCAGGTTTAAAGCTCAATAATTTCAAACTTGGAAAGTCTATTTTTGGACAAATACTTAGGGCTTTCAAAACCACAATACTCAAAATAGCTATTTACTATTAAAAATAACTCATGTCAAATGGGTAGCAGGTTAAAGTCTATATTTTAATGCGTTCAACCTGAATGTATAGAAGTAATTGGTGGCGTGCTTAGGTCATCCGAAGCTGGAAAAAAGTTAGCCCAAAAAAACCAATATTCATATATCAACTCGCTTTCATAGAGCGTTTTAGTTAGAAACAGACATCCAAAACGTTTCTATCTTTACTTCTATGAAAGCACCATTTTTACTCATTGCTTTGGTTGTGGCACTAGGAAGTTTTTCCTGTCACCAAATCAGTTCTGAAACAGAACCCGAACCGCAAAAACCCGTAGAGCCTACCTTAACGGAGCAAGCCGAACGCTACGCAAAAGCTCATCCCGACATTACTCCTCTTGTGGTAACCAATGCGCAACCAACCTCTGTCAAAGTGGCTATCGACCAGCTATTTATTGGCACTTATTCCTTTAGGTACAGCGCCACCAATGAACTGCTTTATATCACTACCGACAAAGACACGATTTTTCAGGCAACGACCAATCGTACCTCTAAAACGGCTTCTAGTAAAATGAATGGAGAAGTAACAACGTTTCAGTTGAGTGCTGAGGGACTGGCAGAAAGTTCAAAAGGGAACTCCGCTACCACACCTAAACGGGAAGTTAATACCCGCTATTTCTACAAAAATGGCTTTTTGGTCAGTATGGCTAATGATACCAAACTCACCAAATTTGAGTACAACGGTAAGGGGAATTTACTGTCGTGGAGTGGCCTAAATCACCAAGGGTTAGCCACCAATGCCACCTACGAATATACCGATACGCCTAACACCATTCGTCAGGAAATAAGTAGCTGGATTACGCCTCATTTTTCTATGCGGGGTGATTTTTTGGGTCAATACAGCGCCAATTTGGTCAAAAAAATAACCATTAACGCGGCCTCAGGCGCCTCATCTGGCACCCTTACCCTCGACTTTTCTTATACATTTGATGCCAACGGACATATATCTCGAATGACCATTCAACGAAGCGATGGCACGAAAGTATTTTACGAATACCAATATTAACAAGGCTTTTACAACCGTGCCAAGGTCAGCCCTCCGTCGATGACAAATACTTGCCCTGTTGAGTAAGGAAATGCCCCCTCGGCAATGGCCGCCACGGCTTTGCCTATGTCGTCGGGATACCCCCAGCGAGGCTGCACAATAAGCCCCTCTGCGATAAGTTTATCGTATTTGGCCGCCACGCCCGACGTCATATCGGTTTTGATAACTCCTGGGCGTACCTCATAGACAGGTATGCCCATCTCTCCCAATCGAGCCGCAAACAGCTGTGTCATCATCCCCAAACCTGCCTTCGCTACACAGTACTCACCACGATTGACCGACGCTACTGTTGCCGAAATTGACGATATGGTAATGATGCTCCCTTCAAAATCAGTGTTTGACTGCTTTTGTTCCACCATCCAATTGGCCACGGCCTGCGTCAAAAAATACGTTCCTTTTAGGTTGGTATTGAGCACATAATCAAAGCTTTCTTCGGTGGCTTCCAAAATATCAGCCCGAACTTTTGGGGCAACTCCCGCATTGTTGACCAATACATTGAGTTGGCTAAAATGGCTTTTTATTTTGGCCAACATACTAGCACGCGCCTCCGCCGAAGCAATATCTCCCTGGCAATAGATGACCTCGGCACCCAACGTTCGCAGATGTTCCAAGACATCGCTGACCGCTGCTTCATGGCGTACTCCATTGATCGCCAAATCAAATCCTTTTTGGGCTAAATGCTCCGCAATCCCCAAACCTATTCCACGGCTTCCGCCCGTCACAAACGCTGTTTTTTTCATTTCTTAATAGGCCAATAAAATGTGTGCTGGAATCCCTAGTTCATTATGTAAAAATTTCAAGAAATTAGTACTCATTTGTTTTCGACCACTAAGTACCTCAGAAATTGTACTTTTACTTATTCCCATTCGCTTAGCTAAACTAGACTGGGACAACCCTTGTTCTTCCATTTCGTATTTCAATGCCTCTAATGGTGTAAGAGGTGTAATCTTATAATGCTTTTGTTCGTATTCATGAATTAATAATGATATCACTTCTAATAAATCGCCTTCGGGAGTATTAGGTTTTGCATGAAAAATTGTTTCTAATTGTTTCAATGCGTTCTCGTAATCCTCTTCACTCTTAATAAGTTTTATTGTTTCCATGAGTTAAAATCTATCGTTTTAGCATCTATTTTATCATATTCTGTGTGTGTACCAATAAATTTCACAAAACACAACTGAAATTCGTAGTTAAAGGCTACAATCAGCCTGTATTTATTTCGTGCTATGTTAAAAACTATTCTTTCATTCCCCACAAAATCTGCATTTTTGAAATCCGCAACTACTTGTTGGGGTGTTTTATAAACGCTTCCTTCTACCTTGCCATACCAATGCCGTAAATTAGGTTCTGAATCAGGGTATTTTTCCCAAAACTGTTTTAATGTCTTTAAGGCGTGTATTCTCATCTATTGCAAAATTAAAACAAAAGTTCGCAAAATGCGAACTTTTGTTTTAATTTATCATTTTAGCTTTTTTGGCACTCCGTTCCTTTCTCCTACAACCCCTCTTTAATCGTTTTTAGCTCCTCGGCTTCGGGGCGTTTTTTGTAATATGGATCAAGAGGAAAACATCCCGAAATCAAGCCGTGGCGCGGGGCCGTGGTGCAGTCGGAAAAAGTACGGCAAATGAGGTTGCGCGTTAGGCTTTTTCCTTGCAACATATCGTCGGGCATCGAAGGGTACGAAAGCACCATCCGCCCAAAACCTACGCTATCAGCCATACCATTACGAAGCACATACTGCGCGACATTTGGCAACCATTCTTGCAAATACGAGTACCCCGAACCAATAATTACCAATTCAGGAAATTCGGCTTTCAGTCCTGCCGTTACGTCAATTTGGCGTTTCACTCCCGTAAACGGCTCTTCTGGAGGCAGGTAGCCATCCGAAGGCGGAAACAACGCGGGGCGTGTAAGGTGCGGCGTGTAATAAGGGCTCCCTCCCGTTACGCATATCAACTGAATACCAAGCTCTTGCGCCAGTCTCAAGAAGGCTTTGGGTTCTTCTAAATCAATGGAAAGACCGTCTTTTTGCCCGCCAAATGCGTACGGATACACCTCCATTTGCTCAGGTTCGCCTTGGTCATTTGTTCCTTTTTTGAACGGAATAAAATCAAACGCGCTCAAACGAATCCCCATTTCTAGCCCTGGCGCAGCCTCTTTGATGCCCGCTACAATGCTACGTAAGTAGCGAGTGCGGTTTTCAAAACTACCTCCATACTTTCCGTCGCGGTCGATGGCGCTTAAAAACTCATGCCCCAAGTAGCCGTGGCAATGCTTTATATCCACAAAATCATAACCCGCTTTTTGAGCCAACACCGCCGCTTTTACGTACATGTCAATGATTTCATCGACTTCATCGTCCGTCAATACGGGATGGTCGGCTTCCATACCAAATTTTTTATTCAAGAATGGATGCGAATACAAAATCTTTGATTCAAATTTTTTGTGGTTATTGGGTTTGCAAAAACGCCCCGAGTGCGTGAGTTGCAGGCCAATCACTAGGTCGTCGGTTGTGTCAAATTTCTCACGGTGTTTGTCCAAAATCAATTGACGTAATTGAACAAACTCCTCAAAATTTGCTTCGTTCATCACCAACTGATTAGGATTGGCTTTACCCTCATGGCACACCGCTACGGCTTCGCAGCCAAACAGCAATTTGGCGCCACTGACGGCAAACTTCACCCAACGATTTTTCGTAAATTCAGAAGGTTTTCCGTCAAGGGTTCCATCCCAGCCTTCCATGGGTAAAATACACAGGCTATTGCCAATCGTTTTCCCTGATTTGAGAACTATTTTCTTCCCAAAAGGGCTTTCGGAAGGGGGTAATAGGGTTTCATCAAACGCCAAATCAACTTGGCTAGTTTCTAAATGTCTCTTTAAATCAGCCGCTGTTTTTAACTGGGCGACTCGGGTATATTTGGGTTTATATTTTCCGCTGCTCATGGGAGATTTATTGTTCGTGATTGCTGGATTAACTGTCAGACGATAGTCAGACAGGACTCTTTATCGCTTCTGCTCGTCTGGGGTCTGACTGCCGTCTAACCTGTCAGACGATAGTCAGACAGAAACTCTTTATCGCTTACGCTCGTCTGAGGTCTGACTACCGTCTGACCTTAGGACGATAGTCAGACAGAACTCTTTATCGCTTGTGCTCGTCTAAGGTCTGACTATCGTCTAACCTGTCAGACGATAGTCAGACAGGACTCTTTATCGCTTGTGCTCGTCTGAGGTCTGACTATCGTCTAACCTGTCAGACGATAGTCAGACAGAACTCTTTATCGCTTACGCTCGTCTGAGGTCTGACTGCCGTCTGACCTTAGGACGATAGTCAGACAGGACTCTTTATCGCTTACGCTCGTCTGAGGTTTGACTGCCGTCTGACCTTAGGACGATAGTCAGACAGGACTCTTTATCGCTTGTGATCGCCTGAGGTCTGACTGCCGTCTGACCTTAGGACGATAGTCTGACAGGACTCTTTATCGCTTACGCTCGCCTGAGGTCTGACTGCCGTCTAACCTGTCAGACGATAGTCAGACAGAACTCTTTATCGCTTGTGCTCGCCTGAGGTCTGACTGCCGTCTGACCTTAGGGCTTTACACAGTTTAAAAAGGCGTAGTACGGCTCATTGTTGATAATGCGCTGTAAATACAATGCCGCTTCACGAATGTGATAATCGCCCCACATACTCGACTCCCCGTACGGAATTTTACTGCCTTCTGGTACGTAGTCCCAACCGTTTGGACGGTGGTAAATCGAATGTAGCAATAGTCCTTGGTGCGCAGCGTCGGTACTTAGATAAGGCGTTTGCAACAATGTGTTCATCACGGTTAACCCTGTTTGCCAGTAAACCTCGCCTTCGGCGCCTCCTCTATCCATCAAATATTTACCCAAACGTAACAACCCCTGTGCGCCGATGGCCGCCGCAGAACTATCGACGGGCTCGTGGTCATTGATAGGCTCGGCAGGACGGTCGAGGTAGTTGCCTAATTTGTGTAAATTCGGCGCACCTGTATCCCAATAGGGCACTCCATCGGTAGGGGTATGTTCGATAAAAAAGTCGCAAGTAGCGCGGGCAGCTTTGAGCATCGTGGCTTCGATAGAAGCGCGCCCTCCCAACGGCTCCAATGCCTCATCCGAAATATGGGTGAGGGCTTCCAACTGCTCAGGAAAACCACACATCGCCCAAGCCAAGCCACGCGTCCAAGTACTGAATCCTGTGTAACCTTGTTGAGAATTAGGGCAACGGTAGTTTCCATCTTTGGTATTAAAAACGCTTTCGTGCGCCGTTCGGCCCCATATATCGTACGAATCGCGCCCTTCACCGTAATACACCGCATAATCGGCCGTAGCTTTGATGTGTTGTAATGCGCGTTCAAGGAGGTTTATTTTAACGTCGTTTTCGCCTTGAAATACGTGCCCCAATTGATGACTTACCACCAAGGCACGGCACGAGCGAATGGTATCGACAAACAACGAATGAGGTCCATTGAATGAGTGAATAAACCCGCCACTCGGACTGCCATCGCGGCCTTTAATGGTCGTCCAGCGGCTTGCTTGCACGGCTCCTGAGATTTTCAGCGCCAATTCGTAAAAATTTTTCTCCCACTCATTAAACGGAATTTTGCCTTCGTGCATCAATCGCAGCAAGTTGCCGTAAGTACTGACGTTGTTGAATCCGTGGTCGTGTACGCCGATGTGGCTCACGTGAGGAGCCATGACCGAGAGCGTATTTTTGCGACCATAGTCCAAAAACGCTTCGTCGCCCGTAGCGTCAAACTGCAAAATAGCCGACCCAAACTGGAAGCCTTGCGTCCATTCGGTCCAGCCACGCGTGGTGTATTGGCCTTTTACGGTAAAGACGGGAGAGCCTTTGGCGACATCGTAGTGGTCGGCGATTGAGCTGATTTTTTGCGCCGAAAGCGCCCAGAAATCGTTTAGCTTAGCTGATAAATCAGAAGGTGTAAGGGTGGAGTTAATCTGAATCATTCGGTATAGTCAACGGTTAATAGTCGAGGAAAACGTTCCGCTTTCCGAGCAGAAATGTTTCTTTTTGGTCAGTAGTATAAACCGTTTTTTGACTAAAATCTACTTGAGTTTCCCACAAAGTTCTCCCCAGTTTTCCTTGAATCAACTTGCACCAATTTGAACTGCTTTTGAACGGGTTGTTTTTGAAGGGTTCCGCAATTTTGTCGCAGTCATTTTTATTAACCATTCAAATCTATTGTAAGCTATGCAATCGTACCTAAAAAACAGCCTGACATTCTTTGCCTTTACTTTGGTTTATTTTCTTGGTTTCAACACCCTTGCCCAAGACAAAGGCACTCGCCCTAGCCCGCCCGCTCAAGTGTCTCGGGAAGTAGGCGGAATTACGATTAGTCTCAATTACGGTCAACCTTCGGTCAAAGGCCGCAAAGTATGGGGGGAATTGGTGCCTTACGGACAAGTGTGGCGGGCAGGTGCCAACGAGGCTACTACATTTGAAATCGACAAAGACGTTACCATCGAAGGAGTTACCTTACCTGCGGGTAAATACGGTTTCTTTGTCATTCCTAGCGAAGGGAAATGGACGCTCATTTTCAACAAAGTAGCGGCTCAATGGGGAGCTTTTAAGTACGACGAAAAACAGGATGCGTTGCGCGTGAGTGTCCAACCTAAAAAATCGTCGCAATTCAACGAAAAACTGCTTTACACCATTTCTTCCAAAGGCAAGGTTTCGCTGCTGTGGGAAAACATGGAAGTAGCTTTTAGTGTAAATCAGTAACCTTGAATGTTCTAAAACCGCACCCCAAGAGGTAGTTCTTTGTAAGGATATTCATACTTCTCATCCCAGAGATAGCTACGCCACTTCCAGAAATAAAGTGGGTTTTTAGCAAATGTCCTGTAGAGCACTACCTTTTGGTGCTGCGTTTTTTGATATTCGTCAAAAGATGCTTTGACACGGCTCAAATCATCCTGTACGTTTTTACTTTTCATTTCCCTTGGCTTGTTTCCCAATCTAAACGCTGGTTCTCCTTCTCAAGTATTTGACGAAGCTTCTCATACGGTAGTTTTTGTGGGGAAACGTTGTTTTCGATAGCCAAGACCGCCGCTGCCGCCGCCGACTGACCCAATATCATAAATACAGGCTCCATGCGGATAGAACCATACGCAATGTGCGAGCTTGATACACACACAGGGACTAAGAGGTTAGCACATTCGGTTTCTTTTGGTAAAATAGCACCATAGGCAATCGAATACGGCTTATCGGGATGAACGCCGATGTCTCCTTCGTTTTGCACGTAGCCTTCTTTTGTAACAAAACGCTGGGCATTGTGGGAATCAAGCGAATAAGACCCCATTCCGATGGGTTGCGGAACGTTGGTTTTCCCCAAAGCATCGGCCTCAGTCATCACAAAAACACCCTTCATACGGCGTGCTTCGCGAATATACAATTGATGCGGCCAGCCGCCGTTGTCCTTAAATTCATCTTTTGGCAAGCCCCATTGTTTCATCTTTTCTTGCACGTCGGCAGGAACGCGAGGGTCATTTTGCAAAAAATACATTAAGCCTTTTTGGTACAACTCATGGTCTTTGATGATGGCCTTGCGACGCTCATAGCTGGCTTCAGGATAGTCGTAATTTTTGCCAATGTAGTCGGTACTAAAAGGCCCGTGGTTGTTGGTGTCCGTTTTACGGTTCGGAATGGGGTCATACTTATCGAACGTCTCGCGCCAACCCGTTGCAAACACCCGCGCTACCAACTCGTAGCGGTCGGGATTATAGCCTTCGGGTTTCGTAAAAAAAACGCGGTTGTCGGGGTGGTTGCTCAGGCACATTCGGAAACAATACGCTTGTAGTTTTTTATCCCCCGACCCATTTTCACCTGGTTGTTCGGCGGAGATTTCGGGCAAGAGTCCGCTTTTTGGGTCGTTCTCAACTTTGTACGGACTTACTGGTTTTTTGAAGTAATGGCCGTGCTGAAAAACTCCGACCTGTACTCCGTTCCATTTTTCGCCATACACGCTGTTGGCCTCACGCCCCACGTGGTAACTCACGCCCGCAGCCGCCATCAAATCGCCTTCGTAGGTGGCATCAATAAACATTTTCCCCTCATAAACATTGCCGCTCAAAGTCCGAATCGAAGTAATTTTTCCCGCCTTTTTAGTAACCCCCTTGGTCGAGCGGTCGAGCCATTCATTACGATAAATCACCAATTTGTTTTCTTTGACAAAGTCTTCAAAAACTTGTTCGGCAGCGTGGGGTTCAAAAATCCACATGGTGCGGTTAGCGCCATCCAACGCGGGTGTTCCTTGGCCTTTGTTGCCATACTCCTCCTTTTTTTGCCATTGCCACGAGTCCGACTTTTGGTAGTGCTCATACAAACGGTGATAAAACTCCCGCGAGAGCCCTCCAATGACTTGTTTATTGCCCGTATCAGTAAACCCTAACCCGCCTGATGATAACCCGCCAAGGTGTTTATCGGGCGAAACAACAATCGCGGTTTTACCCATTTTTACCACCTGCACCGCTGCCGTAACCGCCGAAGATGTCCCACCATAAATGATGACATCGGCCTGGTAGGTTTTGGTGGGTTTTGTTTTTACAAACGTGTAGCTTGGGAGGAAAAAGCAAAACGAAATCAGAATAAAAACAATACTGTATCTTTTCATGATGAGGGTCTTTAATCGGAGAAAGGAGGATAACTCGCTATTTTAATGTTCAGAATGCTAATAACCAGGATTTTGGTCTAGCTTGGGGTTTGTATCTCTCTCTGTTTGCGGAATAGGATATAAATAGTGCCGCTCCTCCACCTTGATGGTTGGATTCTGGATTTTCATAGCCTCCACCAATTTTTTCCTTCTGGCTAAGTCAAACCACCGATGTCCCTCAAAGGCCAATTCTAAGCGTCTTTCCAACAGCAAACTGTCTCTGAATTGTGCCTGAGTAAGGTTAGGCGTCAAGTTAGGAATCCCCGCACGACTACGAATCCGATTGACGTTAGCGTAGGCTTCGGCAGAAGCCGCCGTCTGCTCATTGAGGGCTTCGGCATACATCAAAACTACATCGGCATACCGCAGCACAGGGAAGTTATTGCTTCCCTCGCCGTTGGCAGTCGCTGCTGGGTCTAAGTATTTGTAAACATAACAAGGAAAGGCCACACTAGCTGGCGCTGCGGGAGTCCCTGTGGACGTATAAAGTCTCAAATTAATGTTTCGTCGTTTATCATCAGCGCGGTAGGAACGGTACAAATTCTCCGTCACGGGATCATCTCCAAACCCTGAAACTCCATTGACACGGTCAAAATTCGGACGCATGTAACCTTGCATAAAGCTCCCTTCTCCAACTCCACCACCCAGCGCTTGTACTTCAAAAATGGCTTCTTTCCCGTTTTTGTTCGCAATCGCAAACACGTCGGCATAGTTAGCCCAAAGGTCATACACCCCCATGTCCATCACTTCTTTGGCCTTGGCCGATGCCTTGGGCCATTCTTGACGGGTCAAATAGACTTTGGCCAAAAATGCCTTTGCGGCCCCTTTTGTAGCACGGCCACGGTCGCCTGCTGCGTAAGTAGTTGGCAAAATAGCCTCCGCTTCTGTAAAGTCTTGGATAATTTGTTGATATACCTCATCGACCGAAGCGCGTGCTACGGCCAAATCGTTGAGCGAAGTGGTTTCTTTGGTCACTAGCGGCACTCCTCCAAACAGACGTACCAAATTGAAATAGTAAAACCCACGCATAAACTTGGCTTCGGCCACCATACGATTTTTCAAATCACTGTCCATCGCCACCGTCGGTACACGGGTTATGACCGTATTAGCCCGATTGATGGCACGGTAGGTAGCCGTCCAAAATGATTGAAATGTGCTCGTTGCTGGCGTAAAAGTGTATTTATCTAAATCGTTTTTGGCTTGGTTAGCCGTTGAGCGCCCACCGCCCCATTCAGAGTCGTCGGTTGCTTGGTCCTGCAAAATCCACACGATTTGGTTGTACATCTCAGCCGTATTCATCAAGTCATAGACCGAACTTACTGCGGCTTTTGCATCATCGGCATTTCGGTAAAAATTTTCAGGGGTAAAATTCGACTCTGGCGTTTGGTCCAACACATCGCAGGCAGCCAAAGTAAATGTCAGGCAAAGGCCCGTAAGTATATGTTTTGCGTTCATTTTGTTCATGAGTTTAATGAATTAAAAACCAACATTGATGCCCAATAACAACGTCTTGGCGGCAGGGTAGCTACTGTAATCAAACCCTTGACTGCGACTATCTTGTCCGAAGCGATTCACCTCGGGGTCATAGCCTGAGTACTTGGTCCAAGTCAAATAATTTTGGGCAGTCACATATACCCGAAACGACTGGATATTGAGTGCTTTTATCACGGAAGCGGGCAGGTTATAGGCTAACTGGGCATTTTTCAACCGTAAATAAGAGCCATCTTCAATTTGACGCGACGAAATACGGTTGGCAGGCCGTGTGGTTGAAGCCCTTGGAATATCCGTATTGGTATTGGTAGGAGTCCAACGGTTCAGCATATCTCGATTTTGGTTGTTGGTTCCGTTCAAATACTCTAATTCAAAACGATTGGCATTCAGAATGTTATTTCCATACACCCCTTGCAAAAATAGCGTCAACTCAAAGCCTTTGTAAGAAAACGAATTGCTGATACCTCCCAAAAATTTGGGTTGAGCACGGCCAATAATCGTTCGGTCATTGTCATCAATTTTCTTATCACCGTTCAAATCGGCGTACTTACGGTCGCCTGGTTTTCTAGCTTGTGGATCGCTCAGTGCCGTCAATTCATCTGTCGTTTGATACAACCCATTGGTAACATATCCATAAAACGACCCCAGCGGTTCGCCCACTCGAATGATTCCAGAGTTAACGTTTTGGGCAATGTTAGCCACTTGGCCAGCAAAAATTTGAGGCGCACCACCAATGTCCAAAACTGTATTGCGATTAGAAGCAAAATTAAAGTCAGTATTCCACTTAAACGCCTTGTCGATATTGCGCGACGAGAGGCTAAATTCTATCCCTTTATTCTCTACTTTTCCAAGGTTCTTAATGGCACTCGAATAACCCGATGTACTTGGCACTGTCACATTGAGCAATAAATCTTTGGTACGTTTGAGATACAAATCAGCCACAAGCGTGATGCGGTTGTTGAAGAAACCAACATCAACACCTATATCCGCTTGGGTTGTAGTTTCCCACGATAAATCGGGGTTGGCGATTTGGGAAGGCCCAATGCCCGTTGAAACAGCATTACCGAAAATATAATTTTGCGTACCTAACAACGAATACGCTGGATAATTGCCAATGCCGTCCTGATTTCCTGTAGAGCCATAAGTAGCCCGTAGTTTCAAGTCACTGATTACGCGCGCATTTTTCAGGAAATCTTCTTCCGAAACCCGCCATGCCAACGCGGCCGAAGGAAAATAGCCGTATCTGTTATTAGCTCCAAAGCGCGATGAACCATCGGCCCGAAAAGACGCTGTAAAGAGGTATTTGTCTTTGTATCCGTAATTGACCCTAGCTAAATACGACTGTAATCCCCACGTACCAATGCCCGACGAAGGCACCAACGGCACCGAACCTGAGCCCAAATTACCAGAGTTGAGGTTATCGTTTACAAAGTTGCGAGACGCCGCCGTATTGTTTTCAGTACGGTTGGCTTGTTGGGTATAACCTATCAAGGCGCTGAGGTTATGAACTCCAAATGATTTGGTGTAGGTCAATAAATTTTCATTCAACCAAGTCACGGATTGTCCGTTGAAAATAGAAGCTGCACCACCCTGTGCCAAACCACTTGCTACGCTACGCGGCAGGTACGAATCTTGCTTTTGGATGATGGCATCTGCTCCCAACAACACTTTCAGATTCAACCCTTCCATGATTTGGTATTCTCCAAACACATTCCCAAACGTACGCAAGGCCGTATTTCGGTTTTTGCTTTCTCTGGCCAACGCTGCGGGGTTATCGGCCGTAAAAGACAGAGCTGGATGCGTCATAAGGTAGGTTCCATCAGGGTTATAAACGGGCAAAATTGGCAGAAACTGCAAAGCCGCAATCGTCACCAAGCCTGCGCTTCCTAAGTCGCCGTCCGTACGCGACTGATTGGTTACAGTACGGTTAACAGTTAGGCTGTTTCCTACTTTGAGGCGGTCGGTGAGTTTTCGGTCGAGGTTAAGTCGGAGTGAATAACGGTCAAAATCGGAGTTGGTTACAATACCGTTTTGTTTGAAATACCCGCCCGAAAGCGCGTATTGGGTTCGTTCGTCTCCCCCGCTCATCGAAAGCTGGTAGTTAGAAATGGGCGCCGAGCGAAAAATCTCATTTTGCCAGTCGGTACCTTCGCCAAAAGCGTTCACTTGATCTGGGGTATAAACGGCAGCGCGTCCTTCGTTGGTATTTGCATCATTGACAAACTGGGCGTATTCACGGCCGTTTAAGACCTCGTATTTTTTACGGACTTCCTGCACTCCATAATAGCTTTCAAGGTTGATGGTGGACTTGCCTGCTTTGCCTCGTTTGGTGGTAATAATCACGACACCGTTAGCTCCGCGAGAACCATAAATGGCCGTCGAAGAAGCATCTTTCAAAACTGACATCGACTCTATATCGCTGGGATTGAGCGTACTCAACACGTTAAAGCTAGACCCGCTGCCCGCGCCATCGTTTTTGAACGGAATCCCATCAATAACGTAGAGCGGTTCGTTGTCTCCTTGAATTGAATTTCCTCCGCGAATTCGGATGGTGGTAGAGCCCCCTGGCGAACCTGAATTTTGGGTAATTTGCACCCCCGCTGCGCGTCCTTGCAAGGCTTGGTCGAGCGAGGTAACTGCTACTTTTTTTATTTCTTCAACGGCGACTGTCGCTACTGACCCCGTCAAATCACTCTTTTTGACTTGACCATAACCTACCACAACCACTTCATTCAGTGATTTGATGTCGGCTTTGAGGACTACATTCAACTGGGTTTGATTACCAATGGCAATTTCTTGCGGCTCGTATCCGACAAAACTAAACACCAAAACAGCGTCATTGTCAGGAATTGAGAGCGAATACTCCCCATTGGCGTTGGTGGTTGTGCCTTTATTCGTACCTTTTATCAAAACACTGACCCCTGGTAATACCTCCCCTTTTTCGGCGTCAGTTACTTTACCTTTGAGTACTTGCTCGGCCACAGCCCTTGTTTCAAACGGCGTCAGTACTTCGGTCGTGGCCTCCCTCTCGACTTCTTGCCCAGGCACGATTGCATCGGGAAACCGCTCCGAAACTCCACTCGACGATTTAGAAGGCTTTTTACGCTCGCCAATAATCAAATAAGAATTACTATTTACTTTTTTGTACTTCAACCCCAACGGTCGCAGCAGGTTATCTAAGTTTTTTTCCAGCTTCAACTGTTGATTGACAGGGGTTGTTTGAACGATTAAGCCTTCGACCGCATCACGCTCAAACATAATCTCGACCTGATACTTTTTCATCAACTCGCTGAGCGCCTCTTTGAGCGGACGTGGTGCGGTCATGCGCGCGCTTTCGTTATTTTTTTTGATGACTGTTTGGGCTTTGGCAAACGTCTGCGTTCGTCCCAACTGATTTCCCAGTAAAATCACAGTGAGGAGAAGCCCAAACTTAGAGGAATTAGATAATCGTTTTTTCATATTCTCGATAAGTTAAATTCGTTTAGTTAATTAAACAGTTACACCACTATAGACTTTCCAAGTTTCAAGCTCATCCCTTTGACAATCAATAGATTTTTAAACTTGGAAAGTCTCCTATTTCACTTATTTATCAGACAGTTGCACTCTATTTCCCTGCCTCACTACGCTAATATCCAAAAGCTCCGAAATGGATTGTAAAAGCTGATCGACATTCTCGGCTCGAAACGACCCCATAATGACCCGCTCGGATAACTCTTTGTCTTTGATTTCGACCTCCAATCCGTAGTTTTCTTGCAGCAGATAGGCAACATCCTGCAAGCTCGTTTCTTCAAACACAAATCGTTTTTGCTCCCATGCGGCGTAGTTTTGGGGATGCGACACGGCCTTTTTATCCATATTATTTTGGCGGTCGAGTGTCACCAAATCACCTGGTTTAAGCATGATTTGTCTTTGGGTACGGCCTTGTTGGTACCGCACCTGCACTTTTCCTTTGCTCAATACCACCTTAGAAATCCGCTGACGGGCATAGACCGAAAATTCGGTTCCTAACACCACCACCTCAAATTGCTTATTGGTTTTGACCACAAACTTTTGGTGGTCAGGCGTATGCGTCACCGAAAAACTCGCTTCCCCTTTCAAGAAAACTTCCCGATTTTTTGTCCCAAAACCAAAACGCGGGAACCGTAGCAACGAATTAGCATTGAGGGTTACTTTACTGCCATCTGGCAACAGTACCGACTTGGTTTCACCAAACGACGTTTGGTAGGTCTGGTACAAAAAGCTACCCCGCAAGAACCACCCCACGCTGCCCAGTGCCAAAACAACAGATGCCGCCGCTAACCATCGAAACCAATAGCGACGGGTGGAAGAAATTGCAGGTTCTGACGGTGGTAGTTCAGCTGGTAATTGAGAATGCGGATTGGCTTTCAAAAACGCCTCGTAATTTTCCAAGGCCGCCTCGCTTTTGGGCAAGTACTGTGGATGGGTATTTTCCCACTCTTCCAGCCACACAAAATACTGTTCTTCGTTGGCTTCGTCTTGCAGCCATTCGTCAATCATCTTTCGTTGTAAGGGCGAAGATTTATGGGCAAAATGGCTAAATATCAACTCCTTGCTTATGTCTCGTTTCATTAGTTTCAGATAGTGTGTTACTATTTAGATAAGAAATAGGCCAACTCCCCTTAGTCACAGGTGGTTTTTGAGTCCGTTTCGCATGATACTCAATGCCTTTCCTAAATGTGCTTCGACGGTTTTGAGGGAAATGGCCATTTCGTCGGCTATTTCTTGGTATTTTTTCCCTTCAAAACGGCTCATTAAAAATACCTTTTGGCATTGTGGCGGTAAGGTATTGACGAGTTCTTCCACTTTTTTGACAACTTCTTCGTACTGCGTGGCGTGGTCGGGTTGTTGACCGCGAGGCGATTCGCGGTACTCTGCCAACTCAATATTTTCGGTTTCTTTGAACTCCCAACGTAAGTAGTTAAGGGCCTCATTGCGTACACTTCTGAACAAATAAAGGCGATACGAGCTCGTGACGGTTTCGTAGGCTTTGGTTTTCCAAAACCGACAAAACACATCACTCACTAAGTCTTCGGCGATGTCTTTGGAATACACAAATCGAACCGCATGACTACAGAGCATTTTGTGGTATCGACGAAACAACAACGCACAGCCCTTGGAAGGATCTTCAACAAAAGCCTGTCGGATGAACAGTTCGTTGTCATTCCATTCCCGTTTTTCACTGGCCAATTCCTCGTTGGTAGCCCCTTCGTTCAGCAATGAATGCACATTCGGTTTCGGTGCTTCATCACCCGCACTATCCAGTAAGGTCGATTGCATTTTATGGGTTTTGGATAAAAAATTCTTAGACACTTTATATAACAGAGACAAGTTTTCTAAAAACTCCCCTTAGTCCATTTGAGAAATTTTGAAATTAATATGCCGATGGTAGCGCTGCTGCTCACAAAACCTTGTTATTACTGTTTATCTTTGACCTTATTTGGAAGTGATAATTTTTGAAAATTCATGCCCATACCACAAATAATGACAAAGTCTTTTTTAACCCTTTGGGTTTGCCTTCTTACGTTTTGGGCACAGGCTCAGAAAGACACGCTCGTAGTCAAAAACATCGTGTATGCCGAAGCCGACGGTAAAAAGCTTCAACTGGACATTTATAAACTCAAGCAGCATCCTTCTCCCTACCTAATTGTTTGGATTCACGGTGGCGCTTGGCATTCGGGCAGTAAAGAAAACCCGCCTTTGGGGATGTTGGAACACGGTTATGCGCTGGCAAGTATTGATTTTCGGGCGAGTACTGAGAAAGCGTTTCCTGCGCCCGTACATGACATCAAAGCCGCGATTCGTTTTTTGAGGGCCAATGCCGCCCAGTATGGCTATAAAGCCGATAAAATCATCGTATGGGGCGCCTCTTCGGGCGGGCATTTGGCGGCATTAGTTGCTACGACCAACAACCATCCGACACTCGAAGGAACGCTGGGCAAATACACCTCCACCTCTTCGTCGGTTCAAGCCTGTATTGATTTCTTTGGCCCCACCAACTTCCTAACCATTCTAAATCAGTCCACGCCGCACGGACTGAACGTACGCTTGCCTGCCTTGGCTATTTTATTGGGCAAACCTGTCGAGCAAGTCCCCGATTTAGCCAAACTCGCCAGCCCCGTTTATCAGGTGACCGCCGATGCTCCTCCTCTTTTTATTGTACACGGCGAACAAGACATCCAAGTACCTATCAATCAATCAATTGAACTGATGAGTGTTTATAAAAGCAAAAACCAACCCGTCCAGATTGAGTTTATTCCGAACGCAGGCCATTCTAGCCCAGAGTATGCCAAGAAAGAATTGATGGATAAGATGGCGGGGTTTTTGAAGGGGGTATTGTAGTCGGTCTGACTATCGTCTGACCGAGACAAACAT
>NZ_JBYFCK010000004.1:199117-263817 GCF_057652155.1 Runella sp. R0.1_18 | reverse complement strand
GTCGGTCTGACTATCGTCTGACCGAGACAAACATTGGTCAGACGATAGTCAGACCAATAAAAAATTGAGTTTATTCCGAACGCAGGCCATTCTAGCCCAGAGTATGCCAAGAAAGAATTGATGGATAAGATGGCGGCGTTTTTGAAGGGGGTATTGTAGTCGGTCTGACTATCGTCTGACCGAGACAAAATTTTCAACGCTGCCAGGGTTGGTTATCGTAGTTTACGAACCCTGGCAGCGTTTTTATTACTTCTCCAACGGATGCTCGCTCAGGAGTTTCGACGACGTATAAATATCGCTTTTGCCAGCCGTGGCGGCCCTTACTTCTTTTACTTTTTCGGGTGTGATGGCCGAGGCTTTGTTGCCAAAGGAGTTACGAACGTAAGTCAATACGGCCGCTACTTCTTTGTCGTTGAGCAAACCTGCAAACGGCGTCATCGGCACTTGGCCAGCGTATTGTTTGCCGTTTACCTCTATCGGCCCCATGAGTCCTTTGAGGGCGATTTTGATGAGGCGCTCTTCGTTGCCCTGTACCCACTTGGTCCCTGCCAACGGCGGGAAACCCGAAGCTGTCAGCCCATTACCGTCGGCTTGGTGGCAGGTGGCGCAGTAGCCTTCTTTGCTATAGATGGTTTTACCCAACTTAAACAATTCCAATTCGGCTCCTTTCAAGGTCGATACCACTTCCGCTTCTTTTTTCTTCACCACTACGTTTTCTCCCTTCAAGTGCGCTACCGCCGTTTCATGGGCATATACCATCCAATCGTCCAATGGCTTTTTAGCTGCTTCAGCCAAGATTGGTAAACCTTTTTCTTTGCCAATCCACGATGCCGCCACAATCGCCATCAAGCGAACACGCGTATTCTCGTCTTTAGCCGCCTGCATGAGCAACGCCGCTTGGTCAGGCACTTGGTGGCCTGTATAACGAACGACTTGAACCGCCGCCGAACGAACGTGGTAATCTTTGGCTTTGAGCAACTGGCGGAGTAGCTTTTGATCCACTTTGTCCAATCCCCAGCTTACCCAAAGTGCCTCCAACAAATGGTGTTCGTAGCGTGGGTCGGTTTTATCAAGGCTTGCCGCCCATTTGGTTATTTTGGGCAATACTTCAGCGGCACTGCGGCCACGAAGCTCACGACGAGTGCGGTAGCGGGTACGGTATTCGGGCAGTTTGAGGTTATCCAACAAAGTTTCTACCGAAGCTCCGTCAATTTTCGCAGGAGTAACCAGCGGGCGCGACGGATACGTGACGCGGTAAATACGGCCGTGAACGTGGTCGCGGAGTGGGTCACGAGCGTTGTGCTGCATGTGCCCAATGAGAATATTGTGCCAGTCAATCACGTACAACGAGCCATCGGGTGCTACCTCCATATCCACAGGACGGAAGTTGCGATCAGAACTCACAATCAAGTCTTGGCGGTGCTTCGTCTTGTACCCTGTGCCGTCGTCCCACACTTGGTGTTGTTTGGTTCCCAAAAACCCAATGGTGTTGTTGATAAGCATATCGCCTTGTACTTCATCAGGAAAATGGCGGCTCCAAAGGAACTCTAATCCCGAGGTTGGGCGTACCATATGGTCTTTCTCAATCAATTGAACCGACTTATGGGTAGCTTGACCGTAACGCGGCAAAACCGAACCAGGCAACATCCAACGCACGTCAGGGCTAGAAGTTTCGGCAAAGAAAGGTTGCCCCCAATCGTCGAAAGCAATTCCCCACGGGTTCGGAATCGACAACTGAGCGGTACGTTCTAACTTGTGCAACTGAGGAGCATAACGATAAAAACCACCGTTGGTAGCGCGCACCGTTCCGTACGAGGTTTCCACGCTGGTGTGCAAAAACACCCCTTCTCCCGTATAAATCGCTCCCGATGGGTCGGCACAAAACGCGCTGCTGTTGTGGTGCGTATCGTGGTCGTCAAAACCACTCATCAAAATTTCAACTTTATCGGCACGGTCGTCGCCGTTGGTATCTGTAAATAACTTTAGGTTCGTTCCTTGCGACACATACACCCCCTCTTTGGCAATTTCAAAACCCAACGGCAAATGCAACCCATCCACAAATACCGTTTGTTTATCGGCCTTACCGTCGTTGTTGGTATCTTCAAAGATGATAATTTTATCGTTCGGCTTGGCATCTCCTGGCTTGTAGTGCGGATAGCTTGGCATGGTGGCTACCCACAAACGCCCTTTGTTATCAAACGACATCTGTACTGGGTTGGCCAAATCCGTAAATTCTTTTTCAGAAGCAAACAACTCAATTTTATACCCAGCAGGTACTTTGAGCTTACTTTCGGCCTCTTCTCCGTAGAGATAGGTCAGGCTTCCGTTTTTGTCGGGATTAAAGTTGGTTTTAACAGGAGGCAACGTGCGCGTTTTGGCATCGGCAGCGGCAAGATCCATTTTTGCTCCTTTAGAAGCCGCCAACCACACGGCCGTATCGCGAATGGCCGTCATTTGACGAATCTTCTCAATTTCAGCAGGATAGTTGTCGGGACCGAAAGGATTGTAGCGACGCCCATAGACGTGTACGCCGTTGGGAATCTTGAAGTCGTTGTGCCACATCCAGTTTTTCTCCGCTACGGCCGCATGAACGAGCGCACGGTTGCTTTCGGCTTTGGCAGGCGTTTTTCCTGCTAATTTATCGGCCAAAAACACCCCGAACTTTTTGTAACCTTCTTCCGTCAATTGCGAACCGTCGATGGTCAATGGTTCTTTCGACTCAGCATACCATTGTTTGGAAGGAGTAAAAGCGTCGATAAACAAAAGGTTGTTGCGCGTTGCTACCTCTTTAATGGCATTGGTATATAATTGCAAATTGGCGTTTTCTTTCACGCCATTGGGTAAGTCATGCAAACTTGATAAGTCCTCAAACGCAATCGGAGAAACCAACACCAACTGAGGTGCCGCACTTCCGTTGTAGGTTTGGCTGAGGGTATGTTTGATAAACGCATCTAGCTCGGCTTTGAAGTTGTTGACCCCTGCCGCTCCTTGAAACGACTCACTGTAACCAAACATCCCGACAACGACGTCCGTTTTGAGGCGCGTCAACCACTGATCAGGCGCATCAAAAAAACCTTCGCTGTGCGACTTATTGGCGTATTCGGTTTGAAACTTTTCTGCCCCAGGAAACGCCCAAGGATCATTTCGGCTTGCGTGAGGACGAAAACCTGGCGTATCTCCACCGTCGCACATGTTACGAATGTACAGTTGACTGTCGGGATAACGAAGCTGCATTTCGGTTTCGAAATAATCATAGTTCAGCATTCGAGAACCAAGGTTTCCCCCAATTAACGAAATGTGCGTTCCTTTTTCAATTTTCAGTGGGGTGGCTAACTCTGGCTGAAAAGCACTGAAGGCAATGAACGCCGCACTAGCAGCGATCAGCAATCCTTGGACGCTTCTTCTCATGGATTTAGGAATTTATGTAACAGGGTTTTCTTTTCTATTTTACAATACCACGGTAAGGTACCTGAATGGCTATTTTTCCCTTCCATTTTTTGGGAACAGGCTTATCCAATAACCACAAAATAGCATTGACCGTCAGGCGCTGAACACCTTCCTCTTGAAAATCTTCGGGGTGCCCTAGTGTTGTAAAAAACACCTTTGCGCCTTCCTTATTTTTCCACGTCCAGGCCACGGGGTTGTCAATCGCAGCTTTATCAGGATTCACTGATTTTCCCAACAAAAGCGAAACAGAACCTTGCGGCGGATAATCGGGCTTGACACGATACAACCAAGAAGGCACATGAAACGAGGCAGGAACTCCCCTCAAAATAGGGTTTTTGGCCGCTTCGGGAATGATAGTTACGTCGGTGGTGCTCTTGTGGCCGTAGTGCGTGTGCCCCGCTCTTCCCCAGCCTGGAGGCGTACCAAAAGCGCGTTCGCCAAAGGCATTCCAGACTTCGGAAGGGTCACCTTTGGGGAAATTAAAGGCGTGGGTAGAGGTACGGAAACCCATCACAGGCTTTCCCGACTTTAAATATTCATCAATAAAAGCCAGTTGCTCAGGAGGGAGTTGACGCCAACGAAGAAAAAATATGGCTAAGTCAGCTTCGCGGAGCGCTTCCAAACCTGGAATGTTTTTTTCGGCATTTTGGTCAGGATAGGACGAGAGGATTTTGGTGCGCACGCCATAGTTTTTTTCCAACTCGGCGGCTATCAGAGGTAATGTTTGCTCGCCACTGTATTCGTGGTCGCCGCACACAAAAACCACCAACGGTTTTTTTTGTGCCAATACTCCCTGCGACGGAAGCACCCAAGCAATAAAAAGAGATAGAAAAGAAATAAGGCCAAAACTCCAAAGGGTACGGACTTTCGGACGACGGTGGGTCGGTTGGTTCATCAGCATGTAATGATTAAGCTTCGTTGTTGGTCGAAAAAAAAGGAAACGATGTGTTTATACAAAAAGTAGGCAAATTGGAGTTTATACCGTAGGCTTCTGATTAAAAGATGCCTACGGTATGAATCAAGCTTTCTATCTATTTATGCACCCTTTTAATACGTTACTGGTTAACTGTTATTCGTTCACCGCGACTAGCCGCAGCGGTTAGTCGTTCAAAATCAACGATTAACGGATAACAATTAACCGTTAACTGTGCGTAAGCACCTAGTAGCCAGGATTTTGTTTCAACTTGCTATTGTTACGGATTTCGGCAGTAGGAATAGGGAATAGCAACTCACGGTCTTTGAGCGTTGGGCCGTAAGAAAACTTGTGGCCCACGTAGTTTTCAAACTTCTTGGTCGTGACGTTGAAGGCTTTGCGCAAACGCACCATGTCGTACCACGTTTTGTTTTCAAAGCTCAACTCGTACCAACGTTCCCGCCAAATGGCTTCTCTCAGTTCTTCTTTGCTCAAACCCTTCAATTCGGGTAATTCGGCGCGTTTACGAACGGCATTGACCGCATCATACGCCACCGCCGTTGGGCCATTTGCCTCGTTTGAAGCCTCAGCCAATGTCAACAATACCTCGGCATAGCGCAATACCGTCCAGTTCAAGTCGCTGCTAGTAGTCGAAAGTTGGGCGGTATTGTCAAAGTGTTTGTACAAATAATAGCCTCCCAAATTACGCGTTTTGGTACGGTCGCTGCGCAACGAAAACGACGAGTAATAAAACTGCTTCTCGGCAACTCGCTTGTCTCCTTGTTCGTACGATTCCACAAACTCTTTGTTGGCAAAAATCGCGCCCGTTTCGTCAGTATAAGCCGAAATCCCTTGGTTATAGGGAATAATCGACGTTTGCCAGTTGGAAGGCAACACAAAAGCCGCAAACTGAACCATAAAAATGTTTTCGCCCGTATTTTTCTTGGCAGGATTGTGCAAGTCGTCGTACGAAGGAAACAAGCTAAAACTCTTCATCTGAACTACTTCTTGGGCTTTGTCGGCGGCTTTTTTGTAATATTCAGCGCCTTTTTGAAGCGGATAACCCGCCATCGTTAAGTACACCGACGACAACAGCGATTTCACCGCTCCCATAGATGCGCGGCCTGTAACATCGGCATTGGGCAAGCCCGATGCCTCAGCTTCAACGAGGTCAGCTTCGATCAACTTATAAATTTCTTCAACAGATGCTTGCGGGGCGTACAAATCAGGAGATTTGAGGTCAACAGGGTCTTTAATTAAAGGAATACTTCCAAAAATGCGCACCAATTCGTAGTAATACAACGCCCGTAAAAACCGCGCTTCGCCCAAGTAGCGCTTTTTGGCGGCTTCGTTCATCGTAATGCCAGGAATTTTGGCAATGGCCAAATTGGCATTGGCAATTCCACGGTAGTGGTTGGTCCAGTACGTAGCCCCGTAGCCATTGTCAGAGTTGTTGACCAAATTGCGCACAAAAATGCTGTTTTGGGCTTGTCCCAACTCGGTATTGGCCAGGCCCGTCGCAAATTCGAGCATCATCCAAGGCGCGCCTCCAAACCCTCCTCCTAGCACGTTGCGAAGGTTTTCGTAGATGGAGTTGACCACGCTTTCGGCGTGTTCGGGTTTGGTGAAATAATTTTCGAGGGTGAAGTTTGAACGATCGGGTTCTTCCAAAAACTCCGAACAACTTCCTGCCGATACCAATAGCGCTCCGCTAATTAACCATCGGCTGATATATTTTACTGTCGCGTTCATGCTTGATTTCTTTTTAATGAAGGTGATACAACAATTACAAACCGATATTTAACCCTACCATAAATACCCGTGGTTTCGGATAAGCGTACAAATCCACGCCTTGATCAAAAGCCGAGCCTGAGGTAGAAACTTCGGGATCGTAGCCTTCGAACTTGGTACGCAAGAAGAAATTCTGCACCGATGCAAACGCGCGCAAACGGTTCAAATGAATTTTCTCAATCATTTTGGTCGGGAAACGGTACGACAACAACAGGTTACGTCCACGAATGAAAGAGCCATCTTGCACGCGGTCAGTGTCGTTGTTGGTGTTATATCCTGCCGACACAGGGCGAGTTTGAGCAATGTTGGTGTTCTGCCTTTCAGGCGTCCACGCGTTCAATACCGTTTTGAAACTGTTGGCAATTCCCGTGCGGTCTTCGGCGGAGTGCTTGCTACGGAACAACACGTCATTGCCGTACATAAACTGTAAATCCACCATCAACTCTAGGTTTTTGTGCGAAAACGTGTTGGTCAACGTACCGAAACCGTCAGGAATCCCTTTCCCGATAATCACTCGGTCGTTGTCGTTGATAACCCCGTCTTGATTTACATCTTGGTACTTGATGTCCCCTGGTTTTTTCAAGTAACGTGCGGCTTCTGACTCCTCAGCCAAGCTCCACGTACCTTGGTGAACAAACCCAAAGAACGACCCCACAGGCTGTCCTTCACGAATGATGGTCGAACCGTTAAAGATGTCGGCTCCGCCCGTTAAGGCGATTACTTTGTTGCGGTTAATCGAAATATTAAAGGCTGTGCTCCAGTTGAAATTGGGGGTTGCTACGTTTACGGAGTTAATTCCCAATTCAATCCCACGGTTTTCCATGCTACCAATATTCTGGCTCACAGTCGTATAACCACTACTTGATGGCACAGGCGCGCTCAACAACATGTCGGAAGTTAGCTTGCGATAGACGTCAAATTCGAGGTTCAAGCGGTTGTTGAATAAACCGACTTCGATACCTGCATCCACTTGCGCCGTTTTTTCCCAACGCAAATCAGGGTTGGCCAAGCGGTTGACCCCGATACCAATCTGACGCGTATTGTTAAAAATCACCGAGTAGTTGCCCAATCCCGCCAAGGCTTGATAGGCCGTGATTTCGGAGTTACCCGTCAAACCGTAGCTAGTGCGTAATTTTAGATTGGAAATAACGGGTATGCCTTTCATAAAATCTTCATCAATGACCCGCCACGCCAACGCTGCCGACGGGAACACAGCGTAGCGATTAGAAGAACCAAACTTCGACGAACCATCAATACGTCCCGTGAAGGTCAATAGGTATTTTTCTTTCAAACTGTAATTGATACGGCCGAAGTAAGAGTTTAATCCATAAGCACTTGTGCTCGACGTAGGCGCCACCGCTACGGCTCCAGCACCTAGGTTGTTGAACTGAAAATAATCATCTTGGAAACGTTGGGCTCTTGCTTGCGACGAGAAACGATCAACATGCTGCCACGCCAACCCCAACAAGGCATTCACTGAGTGAATCGACTTAAATTTGGTATTGTAGGTCAAGTAGTTTTCAAACTGCCAAGAATTATGACGCTCGTTGTTGATGTAAGCATCTCCCCCTTGGTTGCGCGAAATGTAGTTCAACGTCCGACCACCGTAGTAATCGTTGCGCTGATTGATGACGTTAGTCCCAAGCGTTGTGCGCAATTCTAAACCTTTCGCAAGGGTAATATTGGTGTAAATATTGCCCAACATGGTCTGAGTCTTGAGGTAATACAACCGCTCCGTAGCTACGTGAACGGGGTTACCGCCACCTTCCATCCCTGGGTAATCTTCGTTTCCAGCCCAACGGCCGTCAGGATAACGTACGGGGATAATTGGTAACGCTTCCAAGACTTGGCGCATGGCAATGATACCTCCTGCTCCAAGCGGGTCAACTTGGCTTTCGTTTTGGTCGTTGTAGCTCAACGATCCCCCAATTTTTAACCATTTTTTGATTTGACTGTCCACCACAAACCGTCCTGAGAAACGCTTCAACCACGAGCCCGTCATCAATCCGTCTTCGTTGCGATAGCCCAAATACACCCCAAAGTTATCTTTTGAGTTCCCACCCGTAAACGATAATTGGTGGTTTTGGGTCAATGCTTTCCGAAACGACTCGTCTTGCCAATCGGTGTTGTACAATGGTTTGCCGTTTGAATCAAAAAGCAATGGGTTCGTACGTTTCGTTTTAGGGTCAACGTACTTGCCACCCGCCCAGCCTACGGGGTCGTATTTCTTGGCATTTTCGTAGGCCACATCTTCTATTCGCAAAAACTCTTCTGAGTTCAACAACGGAATTTTGCGGGGCAATACACCCACGCTGAAATCGGTATCATAGCTGACTCGACCACCATCTTTGCTGCCTCGTTTGGTCGATACCAAAATTACCCCGTTGGCACCCCGCGCTCCGTAAATCGCGGTAGCTGAGGCATCTTTCAACACTTCAATCGACGCAATGTCATTGGCGTTGATGTAGTCCATGGGCGTGCTGCCGTTGGCAAGGTCAGTGGCGTTCAAAATCACGCCGTCAATCACATAAAGCGGGTTGTTGGCCACGCTCACGGAGGTATTTCCACGAATACGGATATTGGCACGGCCTCCAGGACGACCTGAGTTAACCGACACGTTCACCCCTGTAATGCGTCCCGAAAGGGCTTGGTTCAACGACGCCGAGGGGCGTTCTTGCAAGGCTTCGCCTTTGACCGTTCCGACCGAACCCGTCAAGTCTGATTTACGCTGCACCCCGTACCCAACCACAATCACCTCTTCGAGCGACTTGGCATCTACTTTGAGCGCGATGGTTAGTTGGACTTGGTTTCCTACCATTATTTCTTGGGTAACATAACCCAAGTAGCTAAATACCAGCGTAGCATTGTCGTTTGGAACTTCCAAGTCAAAACGACCGTCGGCATTGGTCGTCGTGCCACGGGTCGTACCTTTCACGACCACACTTACGCCTGGCAATCCTGTACCCGATTCGTCGTTGACGACACCGCCAACTTTTCGCGCCAAGGGAATAGTTACTTCTTGAGGCAGCGCACCTGACGAAGTACGGACTGGAGCCGCTTCTTTTTCGGGCGTTAGGATAATTTGCTGCCCGATAATTTCATAACGTAGCCTAAGCGAGCGGGTGAGTTTTCCCAATACCTCCGAAAGAGGCTCATTGGAAGCAATCAGCGTGATTTTGCGGTCGGCAGGCAGCGCCGTTGGACGGTAAGCAAAGCGGATTTTAATCTGCTTTTCAATGACCGTCAGCGCTTGCCTTACTCCTTGATTTTCAACGTGTACAGACACTTTTTGCTTGAGAATTTCTTGGGCATTGACTTCATTGGCCAACGACACACCCGTAAAAATCACCGCCAGCAGGCATTGTATCAGTGATAATTTCATAAGGTGGTAAAAGAGGGGTTTGAAACGTACCTTTGTTTTCATTAGATTTGAATGTTTTTGTTAGGAATTAGGCAAAAACACCTCCCTCACGTCTTTTACGAGACGCTTGCCGATCGACCAAAATCACAAGGGGAGGCTAACGGCACCAGCGGTGTTGCAACCACTGCTGGTGTTTTTTTACATCAGGACGAACAACAGAACTGTTTCATAGTATAAATTGGGGTTAAGGGGTTAAGTAGAAAGGTTTAATAATATATCTCTTTGGCAAGTTGGGTATCAACACCCTTTGCCATAAATAATCACCTGACCATCAATCAATTTATAATCAGCATCTAAGACTTTACAAATCACTTCCAGCTTTTCAAAAAGATTTTCATCAGTGAGGTTGATGGTAAGTAAGCAATTTTTCAGCACCTCTTCGTCATAAACCACCTCGATACCGTAGGCTTTTTCTAAGGCCGCAAACACCTGAGGAGCAGGCGCAGCATCAAAGACAAAGCGGGCCATTTCGGCAGGAGGCAACAGCAGCGTAGGAGCTTCTACCAGCAACTTTCGGATGGTTGCAGCACTACGAACAAACACTGCTTTCTGGTTAGGAGTAAGCACAATGCCTTTACTTTCGGGGTCTTGCCGAGGGTCGCGTCGGTCGGCATATACCGACACCCTCCCCGACTTTACCGCCACAGTCACATCAGGGTCTTTTTGGTAAGCTGCAATATGAAAACTCGTCCCCAAGACCCTTGTCACCAATCCATTAGCAAAAACTAAAAAGGGGCGTTTTGGATTTTTTTCTACGTCAAAAAAAGCTCCTCCTTCTAAATGTACTTCACGCGTATCGTCCTGAAAACGACGCGGGTACTTCAAACGGCTGTTGGTTTCTAACTCGACCCGACTACCATCGGAGAGCTGAATCAGCATCATTTTATCTGATGAATTAACGGCTTCCACCCATGCTGGTAACACTTTGGTGGCCACTTCGGTTTTTTCTGTTGGTGTTATTCTGCCATTTTGCCAAGCATAGCCTAGTGCCAACACAACCACTGCCGCCGCTGCCCAACCTCCTACCCGCCAAAACCACGAAGGTGTTTGCACGCTCGGCGTTGTTTCTAGCGTCTCAATGGTATGCTCTATTCGCTCCCAAATCACGGCGGCGGTTACGCTTTCCGCGTTTGAATCGTGTAGTTCTTGAAGCCCCAAAATAAGTCGGCGTGCTTCCTCTAGTTGGTAATAACGTTCGGGAAAGTCTCGTAAAAATCGTTGCCAAAAAGCATCACTCTCGGGCGTGGGCACACAAACCCAAGCCCGAAAATACTCATCGGCGGCAAGTTCTTCGGCTGTAAATTGGTAATAGTCCATAGGTTAAAGATGTTCGATTTTAAAAAATAGGGTGTGGATAACGAAGTTTTGTTAGTAGAAAAAAAACATCATGAGCACCATCGAAAAAATTCGGACGGTTTCGCGTAATGTTTTCAGGGCGGTGTAAATAAATCGGCAAGCTGATTGGTAATTCACGCCCATCAATTGGGCGACTTCTTCGTTACTAAACTGATGTGTAAATCGTAAATCAATGGCTTGTTGCTGGCGCGGGCTAAGTGCCTGATAGCCATCCCGCAAGCGTCGTAATAACTGTTCTTGGCGCTCGTCCGAAATCCATTGATGCTCGATGGTACCTGCTTCGTCAGCGTTGTCAAAATTATCAACGTTGGTGGCAGCATAAAACTCATCGCGCTGCTGCGCCCGTGTAATTTTGTTTCGCAATGACCTAAACAAGTAAAATTTAATGGAATCGGTGTCGCTCAGGCGCGTTCTGCTTTGCCACAATTCGATAAACAAATCGTGGATAGAATCCTCTATTAGGCGCTCATCTGGAGTAATTTTGTGCCCATAACGAATCAATTCTTGGGCATATAGCTCATAAATCCGCTTGAAGGCCCCTCGTTCTCCTTGACGAAAAGCATCCCAGAGTGCAGTATGTGAATGGTGTGGAATCACAGAACGTCGGATTAAGTAATACAGTCGAATAACTTTCGATAGCTTCAATTACTAATGCCAAGAATGCCGTTTTTTAATCCTATTTTTTCTCATTATTTTTTTATTTTTTTTACTACCTACATTTTCCAATAGACAAAACTCTCATAACAATTTGATTTACAATAGGCTACAAATGTTGCGCCTCGCAGAGGCTGTGTTGAAAATTCGTTTATTACATGCTACAAATGTTGCGCCTCGCCGAGGCTGTGTTGAAAATTCATTTATTACATGCTACAAATGTTGCGCCTCGCAGAGGCTACGTTGATTACCGTCAATATGCCGTCTTACTTATTTATTCGTATTTTTTTAAAATTTCAGTAACTTGTCCACTTCACCCATCTCGTTATGCCCTCATACGAAGAAAACGTCGCAAAAGAACTCCGCCTTTGGCAACGCCAAATGCAGCGCAAACCCTCCGCAGCTAACCGCCTTGCCAAAGCCACCCAAAAGTGGCTCAATGACCTGATTCCTGAAAAAATTCACGAAATCATTACCACCACCATCAAACAAATGACGCGTGGTGTACTCTTTGGCGCCGAATTTATCACTCCACTACCCGCTCCTGAGATTAGTTTCGAAGCCCAAGAAGACGAAGTACGACGGCGCATTAGTTTTTACAAAACCGCGGGGGCAGCCGAAGGTGGCGTGGCAGGAGCTGGGGGCTTCTGGCTGGCTTTGGCCGACTTTCCAATCTTGCTCAGTCTCAAAATGAAACTCCTTTTCGATATTACGGCTTGTTATGGCTATCCTATAAACGATTACCGCGAACGGATTTTTTTGTTGCACATTTTTCAACTGGCATTTTCGAGCCAAGAACGCCGTCGAGAGGTCTATCTACAAATCGTGGACTGGGATGAAAAAAGTAAACTTTTACCCGAAGACATCCACGCCTTCGACTGGCGCACGTTTCAACAGGAATACCGCGACTACATAGATTTGGCCAAAATGGCACAACTCATCCCTGGCATTGGTGCCGCCGTGGGGGTTGTCGTCAATTACCGACTCATTGACAAACTAGGAACAACCGCCATGAATGCGTACCGAATGCGGAAGAAGGGGAAGTTTGAGTGAGGAGAGATAAGAGAGGAGTGATAAACGTTTTATGTGCTGAGGGTTGCTCACAACCCGAATCCAACAAAAAATCAACAACTAACTTTTTTCAACGCGTTAGCTCGAAAGTAACCCCTGCTGGGCAGCCAGTTTGATAAGGGCGGCGGTATTGGCTACTTCAAATTTCATCAGCAAATTCTCGCGGTGGGTCTTTACGGTAGCAGGACTCACAAAAAGTTTTTCCGCAATTTCATTGTTGGTCATACCTTCGGAAATTAATCCCAACACCTCTTTTTCACGACGGGTTAAAAACGTCGTTTTCACCGAGCTAGGTGTTGTTTCTTGCACATTGACATTCATATAATACCCTCCCAAATACACCTGCCGAATGGCTTTTACCAATTCGTCTTTAGGAGAGCTCTTAATCAAGTAACCCATGGCGCCGTTTTGCATCATTCTACTGACGTGACTTCGTTCGTTGGAGGTTGTGAGGGCAATACATTTGATATGTGGCAATTTGTCGCGAATCTTCTTGCACAATTCTACTCCACTTATATCTGGCAAATTTATATCCAAAAAAGCAATGTCAACGGGTTGTTTTTTTAAAGCATCAAGGGCATCAATGGCGTTAGAAGCTGTGCCCACCACCCGAATATCATCACAATCGTTGAGGAGCGATTTTAGCCCTTCGGTAATCAGCGGATGGTCGTCCACAATAAATACTTGAATCATGTTAAATCAGGTTTTATGGCTACAACTTTATTTCAATTTCCACCGATGTCCCCTCTCCTAGGGTGCTTTGAATATCCAACGTTCCGCCCAAATACGCCACCCGATTTTCGATGTTACGCATTCCTGCACCTTTGTGATGTTCAGCCTGTTTGAGGTCAAAACCTTTGCCATTGTCCTCTACGGTGAGGTGTACTATTTCGTCCCGCCGAACCAATTGTACATAGGCATCAGTGGCTTGAGCGTGTTTGAGGATGTTGTTCAACAGTTCTTGTACAATGCGATACACCACAACTTCCACCGACGAATCAAGGCGCTGTTCCATGCCCAGAACTTGTAAGTGAACTTTGATTTGGCCCGTTTCATTGAGGTCTTCGCAAAAATCCTTCAGCGAGTCGGGTAAGCCATAGCGAACCAGTGCTTCGGGCATCATACTATGAGCAACGCGGCGCATTTCATTAATGGCAAGATCCAGTTGTTCCAACGCCCGAGCAAATACCACTGTACTTGCTTCGGGCAAAATAAAGTTTCCTCTCACTTTCCCCAAAGTTAGTTTTACGCTTGTTAAAATTCCGCCCAAGCCGTCGTGCAAATCGCGAGCTACACGCGTTCGCTCTTCTTCTTGGCCTTTTAAAATAGAATTGGTAGCAACGAGCTGTCGTTCTTGTTGCAATTGTTGAATTTCATTTTCCTTCAAAAGACTTTCTTGTCTGGCTATTTTTCGTTGGTTAGCCACGTTACGATACATAAGCCCGCCAATCCCTGCTACAGCTACTAGCCCCGCCAACAACCCATAAATGAGGGTGTTCTGACGACTTTTCTCTTTTTCTAGCTGGAGAATCTGGTTTTCTTTCTGGACAGTTTGATACTTGGTGTCGATGTCGTTGAGTTTGAGCTTGGTGTCTTCCGTTTGTAAACTGTCTTTCAAAGCGTTAAACTCGGTTAAATAAGCAAAGGCTAGTTTGTCGTTGTTAAGCTGATGATAGGCGTCTGCTAAACCTTGTAGCGCATTTTTTCGCCCCTCTATCCGATTTACTTTTTGCGACAAACTGAGTGCGTGCCTAAAAAAAGTGATGGCATTAGTAGCCTGATTGAGTTGCTGGTAACACTTAGCCATGGCTAAAAACCCACTTATTTCGTAGCCTATTTTCTGCGTTTGTTGCGCATAGCTAAGTAATTGTTTGTTGTATTGAAGGGCTTTTTCAAAGTTTTTTCGCTCGTATTCAAGTTCACCCAAACTCCCGTAGTACCTCATGTATAGCAGCGGGCTTTTCAGTTCGCTTACCAATGATTCTACCGTTTCAATGTAGTTGGCAGCGCTATCAAGTTGTTTATTTCTTATAAAATCGTTTAACAAAAAAATATACGAAATTCCTAAATCGACGTCTTTCATCTTGGCATTGAGACGCGTTTCGATGCCTTTTTTGGTATAAAAAATCGCCTTATCAAATTGCCCCTCTTTGCTATAAAGCCCCCCAATGCTAACATAAATATTTCCAACGGCATTAAACCTTTCAGGAAATGACGTCGCATTCCAGACATCCAGTGCTTGCAATTTCAAACTAACCGCTTTTTCAATATCTCGTTTGGTTTCAGCAATCACTCCCAAATTGCTCAACGCCGTAGCAGCCCCCAATGGCGCAGTGTCTTTTTTACTTTTTTTGAAATAGTCGTAGCTTTTCTGAAAATACGCCTCTGCTTCTTCAAATTGGGAAGTCTCTAAATAATAGATTCCATAGCCGTTGTAAATATGCCCAAATCCGTAGTCATAATTTTGCTTTTTACAGAGTTCCAGCCCTTCTTTCAACAGCGCTAAGGCTTCGGTCGTATCCGAATTCATGACGAGCATTCGCGACAAGTCCCCAATGATATGGATACGCGACGTATCAATTTTTTCTTTTTTAAGCTCTTGTCGATAGCTATTGATGAGTTCTTGCTGGCTCCATACCAAATACGGTACTACCACTAAAAGCACAAGCGTGAGTGTTCGTTTCATTGAGGTAAAAGGGCAAGGTTTTCCCTTCTAATTTACGACGGTAAAGTTCTGTAACAAAACCATTTAATAAAATCCTCCAAAAGGCGGATTTTAAAAAAATCGGATTTTTGGCCGATTGATTTTGGGAGGGGAGCAGATGTAGTTTTGTAGAAAAAAAACGTCAATTTTAAGCCCCTGCCCATCATGAAACCTTCCAGCAGCATTCGCCATTCGCTTTTTCTCTTAGCCTTTACGGCACTATTTTTTTCATGTCAAAAAGAAGTTGAGCCATCGCTTGCCGACCAACTTTCGGGCGAATACACAGGCACTTCTTATACAGTAGGTACTACGCGCCTCAATTTACCTGCTGCCAACGCCGCAGGGGTAGTAGCCACCAGTAAAATATCGGTGATAAAAGTAGGTGACGAATCGGCCAATTTCAAAGTAACTTTTACCCTTACCGACAAAGCTGGAAAAGCGGCGGATTCTTTTCAAACCTACGATGGCGTAACCCTCAAAAAAACGACCACGGGTGAGATAGAAGGATACGTAGGCACCACCAAACACGTCACCTTCTTAAATGGTGAACTTGGGGTCATTGCCCCTGACCCAGTTCCTTCAAAGACAGTTGTATTTTACGGAAAGAAAAACTGAGTTCTATTTCTTTTATCTCACCAACCTCAAGTGGTACTGGCGCAGTTCGGTACCACTTTTTTTCCTTTTTAGCTACAACATTGCGACTTTTGGCTACATCATTTATCTGATTGTTACGGAACTTTGCACCATCAAATAATTCCAAGAATTGGTGTAATTTTAGAAAAAAACAGCAAAGAAAATGAAAATTGTAACCATCGCACTCTTGCTCATTTCGTCGTTTTTGAGCCTCAAACACGGCTGGGATGCCTTCCAGCCTGCTACTGCCGAGCAAGCCAAAATGATGGCCGACTTGGGCATTACCAAATCCTTTATGCCTTTTGTGGGCGCACTCTCTATTATTATCGGCTTGATGCTCCTCTTTCCTCAAACTTTTTTTGTGGGCAACCTACTCAATGCCATTGTAATTCTGTTGATCATGGCGTTTTCGTTGCGGGCAGGAAACGTCAAAATGGCCTTCATCGAAATTCCATTTCTTGCGTTGCCATTGCTATTGATTTGGTTAAAATACCCCTTTAAATTTTAGCAGTATGCCCCAAGAAAAACCGTACCGAATCAAATCCATTGCCGAAATTCATCGGTTGATGAACCTGCCGAAGCCTCAGCACCCACTTATCGGCATGATTGACCTCAAAATCTTAAAATCCGCTCCCAACATTCAGGCTGTACTTTCAGATTTTTACGTGGTGTCACTCAAGAGAGGCTGCGACAAATTATTTTATGGCCAGCAAAAATACGACTTCGACGAAGGCTTGCTAGCTTTCATTGCGCCAGGGCAAATTTTGCGCGGAGAAGCCAACGGCGTTCCTGATAACTTGGACGGTTGGATGCTGTTTGTGCACCCTGATTTTTTGTGGAATACCCCACTTGCCAAAAAAATCAAACAATACGAGTTCTTTGGGTACTCGACCAACGAAGCTTTGTTTTTATCCGACAAAGAGGAAACTACCATCAATGGTATTGTCAATAACATACGAGAAGAATACCACGCCAACATTGACAAATTCAGCCAAGACGTAATCATTGCCCAGCTGGACGTGCTATTTACCTACGCCCAACGGTTTTACGAACGGCAGTTTATTACCCGAAAAATCACCAACAGCCAAGTACTCAATCGCCTAGAAGAAATCCTGAACGCTTATTTCAACAGTGAAGATTTGGTCTCAAAAGGGCTACCGACAGTTCAGCACGTTGCCGACTCGCTTAACCTCTCTACCAAATACCTGAGCAGTATGTTGAAACAGCTTATCGGACTTACTACACAGCAGCTTATCCACGAAAAACTGATTGAAAAGGCCAAAGAAAAGCTATCCACCACCGAGCTGACTGTGAGCGAAATTGCCTATGAATTAGGGTTTGAACATTCCCAATCGTTCAATAAGCTGTTCAAAGCCAAAACCAACCAAAGCCCCCTCGAATTTAGGCATTCGTTTAATTAAGGTCATCAGTAACTACTCAATATTATCTGTTTTAGCCTCGTAAAATTGGTCAAAAAAAAGTTTTTCTTGCACTAATCAAATGGTTTAAACATTTGTTTAAAAATAACATTTAAAATAATTGTTCAATCAAAAATTTGTTTTCACTTTTGTAGCAGAAATTTGAAAATGGAGGTTATCGTGACATGTATTACTCAGTCCAGTGAAGAGAGAATCAAAGAAGCAGCAAAAGCGATTTTTTTGAAGAAGGGGTACGCGGGAACAACGGCAAGAGATATAGCTGAAGCGGCCAACATGAATATTGCTTTGACGAATTACTATTTCCGAAGCAAAGAGAAGTTGTTTATTGAAATTTTCAGGGATTTGTTCAGTTACTATTGTCAGAACACATTACGAATTTTTCAGAAGCCTGTCGGAATCCGTGAAAAGCTAATCGAGCTGATTGAAGAAGACTTTCGCGTCATGAAATCAGAGCCTAACTTGGTCCTGTTTCTGATGAATGAAATTCAGCGCGATCCCGAACATCTTTTGCCAGAGCTGTCGAAATTTAAGGAATTGATGCATGGCTCATTAGCGAGCCAAATTGAAGAAGAGGTAAAAAATGGTCGAATGCGCGACATTAACCCCGACCACTTAATGCCACTTATTATGGGTAGTCTTCAGTTCATTTTTGTAGGAAAAAAAATGAATATGAAACTTCACAACACCAACGAGGAGGAATTTAATAACTTCGCTGAGTGCCATAAAAACCTTATTATCAGCATGATTACCGAGTATCTGTTTGCCCCAGCAACAGTCTCTTAGTTTTTTATTAAGCATACAAACAATTCTTAAAAAAGAATTGTTTGTATCTCAAAGATAGGCCATTACCTATCCATTTTAAACATCAAATTACCAAAGTTCCGATGCCTCATCGGTTCGATTGTATTTTCAAAGTCTGACACGCTATTGACAGTATGGGAAACAAATTACGCAACAAGCTTGCAGAGTTTAAGGACGCTGCAATTGCTAAGGAAAAAGGTATCTATCCTTACTTTAGACCCATCGAATCGGGTCAAGACACTGAAGTGCTCATCAACGGTAAACCCGTTTTAATGTTTGGTTCTAACTCGTATTTAGGACTCACCAACCACCCCTACATCATTGAAGCGTCTCAAAAAGCCGCTGAAAAGTATGGTACAGGCTGTGCTGGATCGCGGTTTTTGAACGGTACGCTAGACATCCACATTGAACTTGAGCGCCGACTTGCAGCCTACGTAGGTAAAGAAGCCGCTATCTTATTTAGCACAGGTTATCAAGCCAATCTAGGAGCTCTTTCCAGTTTGACAGGTCGTCATGATTACATTTTGTTGGACGAAATGAACCATGCCTCCATCATCGACGGAAGTCGTTTGTCGTTCTCGAAGGTCATTAAATATGCCCACAACGACATGGAAGACCTTCGCAAAAAGCTCAGCCTTCTGCCTGACGAAGCAGTGAAGCTGATTGCTACCGACGGGATTTTTAGCATGGAAGGTGACATTGTGGACTTGCCTGGACTCAACAAAGTTGCTGCCGAATTCGATGCCTCTGTACTGGTTGATGATGCCCACAGCTTAGGCGTTATTGGGGAACGTGGCGCAGGAACAGCCTCTCATTTTGGACAGACCGACAATACCGATTTGTTCATGGGAACGTTCAGTAAGTCATTGGCTTCGTTGGGAGGTTTCATTGCCAGCGACAACGAGACCATCGAGTACCTAAAACACCGCGCTCGCTCCCTTATATTTAGCGCTAGTATGACCCCTGCTACGGCGGCGAGTACAATTGCAGCACTCGACGTTATTGAGTCAGAGCCGTTCCATATCGAGCGCCTGTGGGCCAACACGCGCTATGCCAAAGAATTGTTGCTTTTGAGTGGGTTCGATTTAGGCCCGACCGAAAGCCCGATTCTCCCTATTTATATCCGTAACAACGAGCGTACATTCCTCATCACCAAGTTTTTACAAGACGAGGGCGTATTTGTCAATCCTGTTGTATCGCCAGCCGTACGCCCCGAAGATTCCCTCATTCGCTTTTCGCTGATGGCAACGCATACCTTCAGTCAAATCGAAGAAGCGGTCGATAAGTTGACCCGCATTGCCCAAAAAGTATGTCCTGAAGCGATAAAGCAAAACGTATGATCCAGATAGTCCCCGTATCGTCGAACAAAGAAGTGGGTAAGTTCATTGATTTTCCCCACGATTTGTACCAGCACGACCCCAATTATGTACCCGAACTGTTTATTGCACAGCGTGATATGCTTTCCCCAAAAAAGCACCCTTTTCACGAACACGGGCAAGTAAAACTGTTCTTGGCTTATAAAGATAGCCACATTGTTGGGCGCATTGCGGCCATTGTCAATGGCAATCACATCGCATTTACGGGAAAACAAGACGGATTTTTTGGTTTTTTCGATTGTATCAACGACCCAGAAGTCGCCAAAGCACTGATTGATACCGCAGTAAGTCACTTGAAAGAGAAAGGCTTAACCCGCCTCATTGGCCCCGTTAACTTTTCTACCAACGACCCCTCTGGGGTGTTAGTTGAGGGTTTTGAACGCCCACCCATCGTGATGATGACTTACAATGCCCCCTACTACGACACGTTGCTGTCAAATCTAGGGTTACGCAAAATGACCGATTTATTGGCCTATGAGTTAGAAGTAAGCGAGTCTAACGACCGCTCTATCAAGCTGTTGGATGTGTTGCAGAGCCGTCTCAAAAACAAAGGAATCACGATTCGTCAAGTTGACCTTAAAAATTTCAAAGAAGAAGCCGTTAAAATTAGAGAGGTTTATAACAAAGCATGGGATAAAAACCTCGGCTTTGTACCGATGACCGACAAAGAGTTTGATTTTTTGGCCAACGACTTGAAGTTATTACTCGATCCTAGATTCTGCCTCGTTGCCGAGAAAGATGGCGAGTTTATTGCGTTTGCCTTGGGAGTCCCTGACCTTAATCAAATCTTAATCAAGATAAAACGGGGTCGCTTATTCCCGACAGGAATTTTTAAATTATTGACCCAACGTAAGAACATCACTCGCATACGTGTACTAGCGTTAGGGGTTCTGGAAAACTACCGTAAGATGGGTATTGAAGCCTGTTTGTATGGTTCTATTATCAAAAATACGTACGGGACTAAAATCACGGGAGGCGAATGTTCGTGGATGCTTGAAGACAACTACCTCATGAACCACGCCATTGAGCAAATCAATGCTAAATTATATAAACGATATCGCTTGTACGAAAAAGAACTATGAGAGGGCGAGTATTGATAACGGGAGCAAGCGGGTTCATTGGGTATCACTTGATTGAGGAAGCCGAAAAAGCAGGTTTGGAAGTCCATGCGGCCGTGCGGCCATCGAGCGACGTCTCTCACCTTGCCCCTTTACGCCCTGTGTTTGTTTACCCCGACTATCGTTCGACCGAAGCACTTACGTCTTTTTTAGAAGCAGGTCAGTACCAATATATTATCCATTCAGCAGGAGCAACGCGTGCAAAAGACAGCAATGCCTACAACCTCATAAACGCCGAATATACCCGTCGGTTGGCCGAGGCAGCCTCCCAAACCAATCAGCCGTTGGAGCGCTTTGTGTTTGTGAGCAGTTTGGCAGCACTTGGGCCGTTATCGTACGCTGAAAAACAACCGATTACTGAAAATACGCCACCCATGCCTGTCACCGATTATGGTAAAAGCAAGTTGTTGGCCGAACAATATTTAGCTGAAATAAAAGGGTTGCGAACCTCCATCATTCGGCCAACAGCCGTTTATGGGCCTCGTGAGAAAGATTTATTTATCCTTTTTAAAACCCTCAACAGCGGCATCGACGCCTACATTGGCCGTGGTGCGCAACGGTTCAGTTTTGTTTACGTAAAAGATTTAGCAGATGCGACGGTAAAAGCAGTGCTTCAAAAAAGTACCGCCAATCATACCTTCAATGTGTCGGACGGAGGAGCATACAATCGTTATGAATTGGCTGAGATTTTCAGCGAATGGAGCGGCAAGAAACCCGTTCGGATTCACATTCCCGTCGGACTAATGAGCGTGGTCGCAACAACTTTAGAAGCAGGATATACATTTTCAAAAAATGTGCCTGTGGTCAACCGAGAAAAATTAAAAGAACTGACGGCCCAAAATTGGTTTTGTAGCATCGACGCCGCCCAGTCGCAGCTCGACTACCGACCCAAATATGATCTAAAAAAAGGCGTATTTGAAACCTTAGATTGGTACCGCCAAAACAAATGGCTCTAGCAGCCTTCAACATACCAAATACAGCAGCATCAGAAGTGAAAACAAATTCCTTATGTAGTATCACAATGAAAAGGATAGCCACCCACATTATAGTCATTCTACTCTCGTCTGTTTCGGTCATTTACGGACAGAGCTCAACGGTTGTTAAAGGCGTAATTTCGGACGCAAAAACAGGCGAAACACTGCCTTTTGTCAACGTACAGGTAGTAGGCACGACCATCGGAACCACCTCGGATGCAGATGGACAATACACCCTCAGCGTACCCAACAAACAGCCTAAAATTAAGTTTACGTACATCGGTTACCAAAGCATTGAGAAAGCCGTTACGCCAGGTAATACGCAAACCATCAACGTCAAAATGGCAGTGGATGCGCTTTTGCTCAAGGAGGTTGTCATTAAGGGAAAAACGACGCGCTATCGCAACAAGGATAACCCTGCGGTTCAGCTCATTCGTCAGGTGATTGACCACAAAGAGCAGAACCGCATGACCCAAAACGACTATGTGGAGTACGAGCAATACGAAAAAATATCGCTTGCGCTAAGCAACCTTTCTGATGAGTTTAAGGACAAACGTATTTTTCGTAACTATCAATTTTTGTTTGTAACCCAAGATTCGGTCGGGATGGGCGGGAAAAATATGCTACCCGCTTACATGCAGGAGAAACTATCACAAGTATATTTTCGTAAAAACCCCTATACTAAAAAACAATGGGTACAGGCCGACCGTAAGGCAGAATTTGACCAAAAATTCATCGACAACGAAGGGCTAAATGCCTATTTCCGACGCTTGTACGAAGACATTGATATTTATAAAAATGACATCTCAATTGCGACTAATTTGCTTTTGAGCCCCATTGCCAACACAGCTCCTACGTTTTATAAGTTTTTTATTCGTGATACCGTCAAAACCCAAACGCCTTGGTTGATTGAGCTTGGGTTTGTACCTCGCAATAAAGCCGATATGCTTTTTGAGGGTAAACTATTTATTACCCTCGACGGAAATTACAGCGTCCAAAATGCGTATTTAACTGTAAACAAAGACATTAACCTCAACTTCATGCGTGACCTTGAGGCCAAGATTGAATTTGTAAAAGAGGAAGATGGACGCTACCGCCCCAGCAAAACGTCGTTGGGTATGGAGTTTTCGTTGGGTGAAAAGGCCGCAGGTCTGTATGGTCAGCGCATCGTAAATTTCAAAAATTTCTTGACCAATCAGCCCCGTCCTGATAGTCTTTACAAAGGCCCTGCCCAAGAAAACGCGCCGACGTTTGCAAAGCTCAATACCAATAATGAAGCCTATTGGAGCAATTTACGCCACCTTCCACTCGACCGCATGGAGAGCAACATCTACCGCAACGTCGATACCTTGCAAACCATCCCGTCGTTCCGTCGAATCATGGACATTACCACCTTGTTTTTTGCGGGATACAAATCTTTTGGAAAAGTAGAGATTGGGCCTGCAAACACATTTTATAGTTTCAATCCTGTGGAAGGTTTTCGCCTACGCTTTGGCGGGCGCACCACTACCGAACTCAGCAATCGGCTTTATTTTGAAGGGTATGGAGCGTACGGGTTCAAAGACCAAAAATGGAAATATTTTGCGAGCAGTACATTTTCGCTGAACAACAAATCGGTCTATCATTTTCCGCTGCACTACATTCGGGCGAGCTACCAGCGCGACACCAAAATTCCTGGACAAGAATTGCAGTTTGTCCAAGAAGATAACTTCCTGCTCTCGTTCAAACGCGGCGATAATAACCGTTGGCTGTACAACGATGTGTTGAAATTGGAATACATCCGCGAGTTTACCAATCACTTTTCGTATAAGCTTGGGTTTACGCAGTGGGCACAAACACCCGCAGGGATTCTCAAGTACGAACGAACTACCGACGGCGCTGCTCAAAATGTAGCCCAACTCAATAATACCGAATTGAGCTTGGAGCTTCGCTATGCCCCCAACGAGCAATTTTACCAAGGAAAACTCTATCGGACGCCGCTCATCAATCGCTCCCCTATTTTTACGTTGCGCTACAACGCTGGGATAAAGGGATTCTTATCGGGTCAAACTGATTACCATACGGTTACGGGAAATGTGGCCAAGCGCGTTTATTTATCACAGTACGGTTTTGCCGACGTAACAGTCGAAGGTGGTTACATTTTTGGCAAAAACATTCCGTTTCCGCTGTTGATGATTCACCGCGCCAACCAGACCTATGCCTACCAATTGAACTCTTACAATTTGATGAATTTCCTTGAGTTTGTAAGCGACCGCTACGCGAGCCTCGACGTCCAGTACTACTTCAACGGCTTCTTATTCAACAAGATACCGTTGTTAAAACGACTCAAATTGCGCGAAGTGTTGAGCGTAAAAGCCTTAGTAGGTGGCCTTCGCGATGAAAACAATCCCAACAAAGGCGCGTCAGTTTTTCGTTTCCCTGTCGATTCGGAAGGACGTAGCATTAGCTACAACTTAGGTAGCCAACCGTACATTGAAGGAAGCGTTGGCGTGGCCAATATTTTCAAATTAGTTCGGGTCGATTTGGTACGACGTTTTAGTTACCTCAACAACCCCAACACGGTTCAGTGGGGAGTAAGAACACGTTTTAGGCTTGATTTTTAACTGTTAACAGATAACAGACACCAAAATGAGATACGGAATCATAGCAGCAGGTGAGGGATCACGATTGGCGAAGGAGGGATTTACCCTTCCCAAACCCATGGTGCAGTTGCACGGCGAGATGCTAATTGATCGCTTGATTGGGGTATTTGCCCGCAACCGTGCCAAATCTGTGCATATTATCATCAACGAAGCATCAGAAGTCCTCGAAAATCACTTGTTGCAAGCTAAGTACCCCGTACCAGTTTTCATCGTAAAAAAAACAACGCCGAGTTCGCTTCATAGTTTTTACGAGTTATTAAAAAGCACCGAACAACCAAGCGCTTTTTGTTTGACAACGACCGACACCGTGTTTATCGAAGAGGAATTTGAAGCCTATATCAATGCTTTCGAAGCAGAAACTTCGCTGGATGGGCTGATGGCCGTTACATCTTTTGTAGATGACGAGAGTCCTTTGTTTGTAAAAACCAATGAGCAACTTTGGGTTACTGATTTTTGCGACACCAACGACGAACCAATTCCTTACGTTTCGGGCGGGATTTACTGTTTACGCACACGCGCTTTGGCACAAGTCACCCAAGCCGTCGAAAGCGGCACCAACCGAATGCGAAACTTTCAACGTCGCTTGGTCACCGAAGGATTACAATTAAAAGCTTTTCCCTTTCAGAAAATTGTTGACATCGACCATGTAAGGGACATAGAAACGGCGGAACTGTTTTTGAGTGAAGCATAAAAGAGAGACTTTCCAAGTCTGAAAATCGACGAATTTAAGACTTGGAAAGTCTAATACAACGGAATAAAAGAAACTTTCCAAGGCTGAAAACCAACAAATTCAAAACTTGGAAAGTCTAGCACAAAACAACAAGAGAGACTTTCCAAGGCTGAAAATCGACAAGTTCAAAACTTGGAAAGTCTAGCACAAAACAACAAGAGAGACTTTCCAAGGCTGAAAATCGACAAGTTCAAAACTTGGAAAGTCTAGTACAAAAGAACAAAAAAGACTTTCCAAGTCTGACACCAATCCAATTGGAAAGTCTAAGCAACTATTCGTATTATGAAGACCATAACATTACTTGGAGTAACAAGGAACAAAAAGTTCTCGCCCAACCACGTAGGAAACGACGGTGCAATTTTTTCTCTGGTTACCCAAGAGCTTGAAAAAATGGGTTACGCTGTCCAACTTTGGGACGAAGATACCTTCTTGGCAGCTACTGAGGTTCCCCATCAGTACATTTTCACCATGGCCCGTCAAAAGAGGGTGGTAAAAAAATTACAACAGCTTGAAAACGAAGGAAAGACAGTCGTCAATTCGGGCTTTGGAATCGAAAACTGCTTTCGTACCAATATGACCAAAAACTTGTTGGAAAACGGGATTCCGTACCCAAAAAGCTACATTGTTCCGACGGATTACGACGGAAACGATGTGTTTGAAAACCTTCCAGGCAAGGGTTTTTGGGTAAAAAGAGGCGATTTTCACGCCATCCACAAAGAAGACGTGTCGTTTGCGGCCACGGCCGAAGAAGCCAAAGAAATGCTTCAGGAATACGCCCTGCGAGAAATTCCAGATGCCGTTATTTCGGAACACCTTCGTGGCGATTTGGTGAAGTTTTATGCCGTACGCAACACCGATTTTTTCTTCTGGTTTTATCCGTACGCCAACAACCACCACAAGTACGCCGAATACGAACACATCAACGGCCAATCGGTCTATTATCCGTTTGATGAGAAAGCATTGCAAAAAGCCGCCAATGCCTCGGCCGAAGTGCTCAACATTCATATTTACGGAGGCGATGCCATCATTGACAAACACGGTAATTTTCACCTCATCGACGTCAACGACTGGCCAAGTTTTGCCCCTTGTCGCCAGGAAGCATCCGCTTATATAGCTCAAGCCATTGCCGAACAATTTGAGCTACAGCCCATAGCAGTGAGTTAACTCTTACCAGTTGCTCGTTGATATATTTTAACCATTACCCATACTAACGATAACGAATGGAGACATTGACAAAAGATACCCAAGCCCCTCAGGCAAGTGCGTTTCAAAGTTCGCTCAAATCCAGCGACACCGAAGAACGAATTGATATTTGGTTTTACCGCCCCATAGGTTACCAAATTGCCCTTTTTTGTGCCAAAATCGGCATTACGCCCAACGCAGTCACCATTATCAGTATTTTCTTTGGCGTAGCGGCGGGGATTCTCTTTTATTACCAAGAATTGTGGATCAACGTCATTGGAATGTTATCGTTGGTATTTGCCAACTCCCTCGACAGTGCCGACGGGCAATTGGCCCGATTGACCAACAATAAAAGCCGTTTGGGACGTATTTTGGACGGACTTGCGGGTGACTTTTGGTTTATTGCCATTCACGTCGCTATCTGTTTGCGCAGCCAAAACGAAGGCTGGAGTGCGTTGATTTGGGTGCCTGGTGTGGTGGCTGGTTTATCGCACGTGGTACAGTCTGCTATGGCTGATTATTACCGAAACGTGCATTTGTTTTTTATCAAAGGCACATCAGGAAGTGAGCTAGACAACAGCCGCGATTTGCAGAAAGACTATGAAAAACTTTCGTGGGGCAATCATTTTTTCTTAAAACTCATTGCACGTAGCTACCTCAATTACACCAAATTACAAGAAGGATTTTCACCTAACCTTCAAAAATTATTGGGTGTGGTGCGCGAGCGTTTCCAAAACGGCCTTCCCGAATGGCTTATCACCGATTTTCGGGCGATGAACAAACCGTTGATGAAATATACCAACATCATCCAGTTCAACACCCGCGTGCTGTTCTTGTTTTTGTGGCTCTTCATCGACCAAGCGTGGATTTACTTTCTCTTCGACATTTTCGTGCTTAACCCCATTTTGATTTACATGTGCGTAAGTCAGGAAAAAGTGAGCCGCCATTTTTACCAAAAACTAACCGCCTAACGTGAAAATCAACGCTGCTACCTACAAAATCCTGTTCATGGCCATTGGCATCGGTACGCTGATGTATATGGTGCATGGCTTGGGTATTGCGGTTATTTGGGAAAATATCCAAAAAACAGGCTGGTGGTTTGTACCCGTCATTGGCAGTTGGTTGGTGATTTATATCCTCAATGCGTTGGCGTTCAAAGCCATCATTCAAGAGCCCAATTTGCCCCAAAGCAATCTACCATTTGGGTCAGTTTTGCGGCTCACCATTACGGGCTATGTGATTAATTACATCACGCCTTTTGTGGCGTTGGGCGGTGAACCTTACCGCATTATGGAATTGAAGCCTACGTTAGGACTCCAAAAAGCAAGTTCGTCGGTGCTGCTCTACAGCCTGATGCACATGTTTTCACACGTGATTTTCTGGTTGGCGTCTATCTTGCTCATTTTTGCTTTTGTCCCGCTTGCCCCTTTGATGCTCACGGGTTGTTTAATTATGCTAGTGGTGGGGCTGATACTAGGCTTTTGGTTTATGCGAGCTTACAAGCGCGGCTTTACCGTGAGTACTTTTCGCCTACTGGCACGTTTGCCTTGGGTGGGTAATAAAGTGCAAGGCATGTTGGCCAACAAAGCCGACACGTTGCACGAAATCGACGACCAAATTCGGATTCTTTACGCCGAGCGACGTCCTCGGTTTCATGCCTCGCTTTGGCTCGAATTTGCAGCTCGCGTGGTGGGTTGTGCCGAAATTTACTTTACAGGCCAAGCCATTGGGCTCAATATGTCCATCGTCGATTCGCTGATTATCAGTTCTGGGTCGTCGTTGTTTGCCAACCTTATTTTCTTTTTACCCATGCAACTCGGCACCCGCGAAGGTGGCTTGGCGCTAGCTCTGACGGCCGTGGGTATGCCTGCCACGGCAGGGGTATTCATCGGATTGGTAACGCGCATCCGTGAGGTGGTTTGGATTGGGATTGGACTATTGATGATTAAAACTAAAAAAGCACACCCGATTGTGGTGGAAGAAGAAGATCTCGCTCCCGTCGAGTAAGTCGTCTGCAATAAAATAACAAGTAGCTAAACCCAAAACTTAGCTAACTCACTGATATTTAATACAATTAACTGTTAACAAATAACTGTTAACAGAATCTTACTTATGATAAAAGGATTGCTATTTGATTACGGAGGCACCATCGACACCAACGGCCTCCACTGGGGAAGGGTGCTTTGGGACAGCTACGAAAAACACCAAGCAGGTGTACCTGAAGGCGTGTTTCTGAAAGCCTATTCTTACGGAGAAAGGGCCTTGGCCATTAACCCAATTATTGAACCTCGGCACACTTTTTTAGATACGTTACAACTGAAGATAGAACAGCAGTTTTTGTTTTTACGCAACGAAGGCATTGACCTACCCGCCTCACTTGGCAAGGCCATTGCCCACGATTGTTATCAGTTTGCCAAAAGCTCTGTTCAACAAGCAGCGCCCGTTTTGGCTCAATTGGCCGACCGCTATCCTTTGGTAATGGTTTCTAATTTTTACGGAAACTTATCCACGGTCTTACAAGACTTCGGGATTGCGGGGTATTTTCAAGCCATCGTTGAGTCGGCCGTTGTGGGAGTTCGGAAACCCGATGCGGCTATTTATGCCTTGGGCGTCAAAGAGTTGGGTTTTACCGCTCACGAATGCGTCGTCATTGGTGATTCGTACAGTAAAGATATTTTACCCGCCAAAACCATTGGTTGCCAAACCATTTGGCTCAACGTCAAAGGTTGGGAAACGAACGAAATAAGTTCTGAAGCTGACGTTGAAATTGATGACTTTACGCGGATTCCTGAGGTAATTGGCGGGTTGTAAGCAACCCTTGGCACACAGACGGGTTGTAAGCAACCCTTAACACATAGACACCGAAATCGTTAACAACCATGTACGAAATTTGCACTATCGGGCACATTACCCTCGACAAGGTAGTAACTCCCCACTCAACCAACTATATGCCAGGCGGCACGTCATTTTATTTTTCAAAAGCCCTCCAAAACGCCGACATCAACTATGCGCTGGTGACGGCCGTGGCTACGGAAGAATTGAAAGTGGTAGCCGAGCTTCGTAAATCGGGTATTGAGGTGTTTGCTTTACCGAGCGAGCACACCGTTTATTTTGAAAACATCTACAGCTTTGACCAAAACCACCGCGAGCAAAACGTTTTGCAAAAAGCGACGCCTTTTGATGTACCTGCCCTCCCCGATCTCGAAGCACAGATTTTCCATTTAGGACCGCTTCTTTCTGACGACATTTCGGCAGAATTGGTGAAAGAACTGGCACGTCGGGGACAAGTTTCTCTAGACATTCAGGGGTTTTTGCGTTATGTGGACAACAAAAAAGTTCGCTATCGTGATTGGGCCGATAAGAAAGAACTTTTGCCGTACATCAGCGTTTTAAAAGCCAATGAATTTGAAATGGAAGTATTGACAGGCCACCACCGTGTCAAAGATGGGGCTGAATACTTGGCTGATTTGGGGGTAAAAGAAGTCATCATTACGTTGGGTAGTCATGGCTCGGTGATTTATACTGAGGGTAAGTTTCACAAAATTCCTGCGTTTACCCCATCCCAAGTAACCGATGCTACAGGTTGCGGCGACACGTACATGGCAGGGTATCTTTTCCAACGGGTAAAAGGCACCAGTGTACAAGAAGCAGGAGAATTTGGCGCCGCTATGGCCACCATTAAAATCGAAGCCTCGGGGCCATTCTCTAGTGATTTTGACAAAGTAGAAAACGTACTGAAGTTCGGGGCGCACAATGGCTACCGAAAGGTTTTTTCGTGGGAAGAAGCCTTACTTCAATAGCACTTTGATTATGAAAAAAACCCTTTTTGTCTTTTTGTTAGCAGCCATTCCTTTTTTAATTTCTGCCGTTGCGCCCAAAAGTACGGTAGGCGAATCTCCCCTGCCCGACCCCGAAACGTTTCCCGTGCCCAACGGCATTCCAGGGTTGTTGTTTTACATTCAACGCGACCCCAATACCAACACGATTTGTTATGAATTGAACGTGGACAAGAACGGAAAGTTTGAGGAAGAAGACCCAGTACACGTTTTCTGGATTCGCTATCCAGAGGGAGGAGTGCGCAAAGAACTCAACTTTATTCAGCGAAAGTTTGCGTACGGTATCAATGTCAAATCGAGCGGTAACGGTCATTATGAGCTTCGCTCGGTCGCGTACTCCAAACTACCACTGCATTTGCGCAGAGATGCCGCTAACAAATACCACGTTTATACCGACATCAACAAAAGAGAATGTGTTCTAAGTCGTGTTTTTATCCGCATTGACGGAGGTACGTTTTGGTCGCCCAATGTGCTTTATATCGAGCTTAAAGGTACCGATGCTATTTCTGGAAAAACAATGGTTCAACGCATAAAACCGTCCTAATTCGGAGTTTTTACCAAAGAAAAAGCCCTCCCTGAATCGCTCAGAGGAGGGCTTTTTTTTATAATCTTGATTTTTGGAATCGTGTAGCGGCTTGGCTTATTCTTCCGACAAACGAACTGCCGCTGCTTGACTTTTTGTTTCAACGTTCAACGGATTGTCAATCAATACCGCTGTTTGAGTAAACTCATCTGCGGTAGGCAACGCGGCTAACAATTTTGCGAAGTTGATTTTTACCATTGGCAAGCCTGGATTTTCATCAACAGTTGGTAAAGAGGCCAACAATTTTGCACCACTGATACGCGGAGCAGGGGTTTCGATATTTTCATCAGTTACTGGCAATGATGCAATCAAGATTTGCGGAGTCATTGAAGAAGCTGATACGAAAGTGGCAACGTTTGTATCTTCAGTAGGCAAGGTGGCCAATAACTGAGATTCAGCTTGAGTGAATTTTTTGGTAGGTTGAGCTTCTGCTACTGTGGTTAAACCTACAAGACTTAATGCGATGGTTGTGATAAGCGATTTCATGGTTTTATTTATTTGTATGTGGCTGTAATTCTGTTTGTGTTTTGCTTTTTGTTGATACAAAGGTTGCCTGTTTCTGCCATTCCTGAAAGTAGTTAATGACGAAGGGTATTTTTCAATGACGAACGACCTAAAATAAATACAAACGGAATTATATTCTGTTTAAAATTCTAAAAACGCTCATAAAAGGGTTAAAACAGGGTTAAATTGGCCTAAAAACGGGATTAAAACCAAATTTTATTTTACAATAACATATTAAAATAGTGCAATTTTATTTAACCAGTGCAATAAAAAAGCCGTTTCGACTGAAACGGCTTTTTTACTTATACTTTGCTTTTTTTACAGCTTCTTACCTGCCTTCTTGGTCTGCTTGATCGTGAACGGAATACACAAATCAACTGGGCAGCAGTTTTCACCTGGTACGATGATAACTGGGCAGCAACCCTCGGCTGGACACGTATTGTTGGTGGCAGTGAAGGTATAGCTACCTACGTCTTTTAACAATACCGCATTGCCCGTGGCCACTGGCGTTGTACCTCCATCTTTAAACCATTGTACGTTCGTGTATTTGGCTGGAATACTTACCTCAATTTGCTCAGTTGGACAAAGCTTAATCGGAACCGTAAAACACTGACGGTCGATGTCATCTTCTTCCTCGTTGTTATTACAAGGTGTTGAGTCAACGTCTCCTTCGTTGGCAGCACAAATCTGAGCGGTGTTGTAGTGAATACCTTCCTGAATTGCCTTGATGCGGTACGTCAACGTAACTGTATCGCCGTTAGCAGCAATGTTTCCGATATTCCATGTAATCACGCTTCCAGAAATGCTTGCAGTTCCACGACTTGGCATAAAGCTTCCAGCAATAAATTGAACCGTACTCGCTATCGAGTCAGTTACTGACACACCCGAGGCGTTGTTGACCGACTCGTTCCATACTTTAATGGTATATGTCAGCGTATCACCAATTTGTACCACCTTTTTGTCAATCAATTTCTTCAATGCCAAGTCAATTTCACAGTCTTGGGCGTTGATTGTCGCTGGAACGCGGCTTGTACTCACCGCCGTTGGACACGTTGGGTCGGTACTACGGGCCTGTGCATAGAATATGGCATTAGCCGTTACTACGCCACTTGGTTTGTAGTTTAAGCCCGTTGCTAACACAGTTCCGCCTGTTTGTTGGCTAAACCACTCTACCGTTGCTAGTCCTACAACAGTTGCTTTCAACGTTGGGAAAGTATCACCTTTACACACCGTCAAGCTTGGTGCCAACAAAATTGGCACAGGAGGATTACAGTTACAGTTAGGCCCTGTGATAATCGTGTCTTGGACGCAAATGGCACTCAACGTATCTACAATTCGTACACTAGCTCCCGAAGGAATACCCGTGACGGTGTATGGGTTATTTCCACTCAATACGCCCTTATCAACTTTGATTGCGCCATTTTTACCCGTCACCGTAAAGGTTAGGCTATAGGTTTGTACGTCTGCCGAACAGACTGGTGCCCCTGTGAGCGTAAACGAAGTAGTGATACATGGCACAACAAGGGCAGCGTCGATAGTCATGTTGTCCTTGGCCGTTCCTGTTCCCAAAGCGTCAATGACCACCACTTGGCTCAAGCCTGTCGTTGGACTAAAGTCAGAATCTTTCGTGTCATCGCCACCTAGATTTTGCTTTGTACTGATGGTGCAGCTATCTGGCAAACTTGTTACCACGATTTTCACTTGGTAGCTTCCACTCGATAGGTCAGAGAACAAGTACAAGCCCTGCGCGTTTGTTGTATCAGTTGCCAACACAGCACTCGTTGTAGAATTCAATAGTTGCACAATCACTCCTGCTACCCCTGGTTCGCCCGAGTCTTGTACGCCATTGTCATTCAAATCTTTCCAAACATAGTCGCCAATTGAGCCTTTGGGTGAGAACAACGCTCCGTCCACTGTTGGATTGTCTTTGCTAATACCTGTTCCAAAAGCATTGATTGTTACTAATTGACTCAAACCTGTTGTCGGGTCAAAATCACTGTCTTTGGTATCGTCTCCCCCCTGGTCTTTTTTGCTACTAATTACACAACCTGCTGGTAAGCTACCTGTTAGTATTTTCACTTGGTACGTACCACTAAGCAAGTTCGGGAACAAATACAAGCCATTGGCATCGGTGGTATCTGTTGCCAAAACTGTTGTCCCTTGCAACAATTGAACGATTACCCCTGCCACTGGTGGCTCGGCAGCATCTTGAACACCGTTATCGTTTTGGTCTTTCCAAACATAGTCACCAATCGATCCTTTTGGCGTAAACAAACCAGCATCGATGGTTGGATTGTCTTTCGCCAAACCTGTACCTGTCGCAGTGATTGTTACCACTTGGCTTAAACCTGTCGTCGGGCTAAAATCAGAATCTTTGGTATCATCACCACCGAGATTTTGTTTGCTACTGATGGTGCAGCTATCTGGCAAGCTTGTTACCACGATTTTCACTTGGTAACTTCCACTCAACAAGTTCGGGAAAGAATACAAACCGCTCGCGTCTGTTGTATCGGTTGACAAAACAGCGCTTGTGGTTGCATTCAACAACTGCACAATTACGCCTTTGACGCCTGGCTCACCCGAGTCTTGGATTCCATTGTCATTCAAATCTTTCCACACATAATCCCCAATTGAACCTTTGGGCGTAAACAAACCTGCGTCGATGGTTGGGTTATCTTTGACGATTCCCGTGCCTTTGGCATCAATCGTCACCACTTGGCTTAAACCTGTCGTCGGGCTAAAATCAGAATCTTTCGTGTCATCGCCACCTAGATTTTGCTTACTACTAATCAAACAGCTATCTGGCAAGCTTGTTACCACGATTTTCACTTGATAGCTTCCGCTCAACAAGTTCGGGAAAGAATACAAACCGCCCGCGTCTGTTGTATCGGTTGACAAAACAGCGCTTGTGGTTGCATTCAACAACTGCACAATTACGCCTTTGACGCCTGGCTCGCCCGAATCTTGAACGCCGTTGTCATTCAAATCTTTCCACACATAATCCCCAATTGAACCTTTGGGCGTAAACAAACCAGCGTCGATGGTCGGGTTGTCTTTTTGTAAACCTGTTCCCAAAGTATTGATTACTACCACTTGGCTTTCTCCCGTTGTTGGGCTAAAATCCGAATCTTTGGCATCGTCTCCGCCTTGGTTTTGTTTGCTGCTAATGACACAGCTATCTGGTAAACTACTCAACACAATTTTTACTTTGTAACTACCCGACTCCAAACCATTGAAACCATACAAACCACTCACGTCTGTTGTATCGGTTGCTAAGACAGCGTTGGTCGTTGAGTTTAGCAATTGAACAATCACACCTCTCACTCCTGGTTCGCCCGAATCTTGGACACCGTTGTCGTTCAAATCTTTCCATACATAATCGCCAATCGAACCTTTCTGGCAATTTTTCACCTCTACGGCTACGGTATCAGCGCAACCCGTTTGTGGATTTCTAAGGATAAATTGATATACACCTATGCTTGTCAGTCCTGTTACTGCTCCTGTTTGTGCACCAATCGTCGCTACACTTGGGGTCGTTCCTAATTGAATCCAACTCTCGCCTGCGGCGGCATCTGGCAAATTGATCGTACCTACGGTGTTACATATCGCGTTGGTACCTGTGCTGTCAGCTCCTGCGGTTGGTTTTTTGTTCACCACTAAGCGAACAAAAGCCGTATCGGTACATGACGTTTGGTTGTTGGTCACAATCACTGCGTAGTACTTTGTTCCTACGGTTGTAATGGCGCTACCTGATGGCGTAAAGCTTGCACTTGTTGCACCACCAATGGCTGTTCCTAAGCTACCTGTTGTATCGCTCAATGCTCCGTACCAACGGTAACTCACACCCGTACTTGGAGTTGCTACGAAAGCCGCTGGTAAATCACCCACACAAATTGTTTGCTGCTTGGCCGTCGCATTGGCCACGGGGCGAGCGTTGATTGTCAATGAAACAAAGGCAGTATCCGAACATATCGCAGCTACTCCCGTCGCTATTACGGCATAATATCTTCTTCCCGTAAAGCCGCCTGCTGGAGTGAAAGTTGCGTTGGTTTGACCACTAATTGCTGTTCCTAACGTTCCCGTCGTATCAGTCAATGGCCCATACCAACGGTAAGTAATTCCTGCACTTGGAAGGGTGACCGCAGTATAAGAAGCGATTGTTCCTCCTTGGCAAATTACCTGATTTTTTGGCGTGGCAGTCACTACAGGTTTGATACAGCTACAATCTTTGAACGGCAAAATAATCGTCGTGTCTTTGTAGCAACACAAGCCGTTATACAAGCGTACGTAGAACGTGTCGCCTGCAGCAGTGGCAGGGTTAGCTAGGTTGTTCAACGTAATGGTTGTACCCGTCAAGGCTGTTGCCGAAGCATAAGCTACTCCCGTAAACTTACCACCTGAATTTTTCGAGAAAGCGTATTTATCCGCACATTTTACATCAGTCAATTCAATCTTCGCATCGCTATTGGCCGTGATGCCCGTACACGTTGCTTGCGTAACGGTCGCTTTGTAATTGTAAGGTTCTACGCAGTAAAAGCCTGCATCTAGCGTGTGATCTGTAGTAGCTATCGTTCCCGTTGTGAATGTAATCACTGGAAAACTGCCTCCTTCGCCTGTTACACTTGCTTTGGCAGCGTCGCTATCATTATGGTCATTTCCAGTACCCGTTGTGGCATCTTTGACCGTAAGTAAAAACTTCCCAAGGCCAGCCAGCTTCAATGTATCATTGCTATTGGTGATTTGTCCCGACGTACCAAACACGAGGCGATAGGCAGTGTTAGGCAATAAAGTGGTATCGGCTCCAGTAGCTGACCATGTTCCTGTAGTAAGTTTCGATTTACGACTAAAATAGTACTCGCCGTTGGCGTCGGTTTTCGTAGTAGCGATTTTGGTGTTGCCTTTATAAAGCGTTACACTCACATCTTTCAACCCTTTTTCGCAAGCATCCTGAATACCATCTTTGTTGGTATCAAGCCAAGTTCGGTTTCCTATTTCAAGAATTTCTAAGTTATCACAGCTCAATTCTATATCACCCAAACCCGTTGCTTTGGCAAATGACCCTGCAATTGGAGCAGGTTCCCCTGTACCACCTACATCAGGACCCCGCGTGATATAGACTGTATAAAAGCCCATCACTTTCCCTGAGTCATTTGCCATGTAACGAACACCACCAGCATACGGGTGTTTATCTTGCGGGTCAATCGCCGTTACCACCACTTGTCCTGACCCAGGTTTGAGAGCTAAACTACCAATAGCTTCTTCAGCATGGTAAATGGTAGTTCCATTTTCTTGAACCCAGTCATCGTTATAAAACTCACCAAAACCAGGCCCCTGCTTATTATTTACTCCATATCCGCTGCTAGGCCCTGCTTTTGCATTGTTTTCGAGAACGAATGTACCATTAGCATAAAACGCCCTGAGAATATCCCCAGCTTGAGAATTGGTTTCGTAAAGGGTTGTGCTACTGTTGTCTGGTCGATAGTTAGCGTCTCCACCTTGCCAACCTGTACGATCTCCAAAACCAAGCACCATTGAACCATCAATATCAAATTCAATATCAACAAACATTGGTACTGGATGGCGTAAAAGAGTGCCATCCAACAACGTAGCGAAGGTATCTGTCCATGGAAACCACCCTGTAATTGTGGGTGACGCAGCTGCTGGGTATCCTTTGGGATAAGTAAGTGGGAAATCAAAGATTGGGGTGAACGTAGTTCCATCGAATTCATACACACTCGCCCTTAAATTTGATTTATTATTAGATGATTGAGCATCACAAACCCCTCCTACATATACTTTGCCGTTATACACTTTCAAAGCCCAAGGGCGATACTCACCTCCAGTACAAGTAGCAGGAATGGCAACTGAGTCAACGTTACTAGCGGTTGGTTTTGTTGTACCGTTTTGGTTGTACTGTGTTATATCAATCGAATATAATTTTTTGTTAAACAAATTGACAAACCAAAGCTTATTACCGTCGTCTGAGATATCTAAGTCTCCCATTCCTACTTTGCCTATTTTGCTAAAAGCATCAGTATCGCGACTTGGTTGTGTTTTATCAGCAACTAACCCCCTTGTACTGTTTGATGCCACACTCCCTATATTAATCCCCAAATCGGTGGTAACGTTTAAAAAAGGAGTAACAACAGGCGAAGCGGGATTCGAATAATTAGTAACATAAATTCCCCCTAAGCCCTGTGGCCCAAGTCCTGCGTGACGTTTTAGCACGGCTGACATGAACATACGTTTGGTGTATTTGTTGTAAGCTAGGCCCCAAACCGTTCCAACATCTTTCGCTTTGGCAACGACTCTTTCGTCAAAATAAAGAGGATTCGTCGTTCCAATACCCGCAGTTACTCCATAAGGAATACTTACAAAAGCATCGGCATTTCCCGACAGGTCCGCGCTCGTCGCTCCTGTAGTTGGCAGCGGATCTCCATATACAAAACAAGGTACAAATAATCGTAGGTTGTTATCTGAACAATAATCTATTGGATTGATGACACCCAAGTTTACATTACAAGAAGGGGCTCCGACAAATTGAACGGAGGTTCGAGAATTTGCACCATTTATTCCTAGTTTATAGACAGAAGGTACACTTGTAAACTCAACTCGGACTGGGTACTTATTGGCAGGAACTGGGAGAGAGTAATATCCATACCCATCTGTAGTTCCTGTGTAAACTGTTCCATCGCATGCAATTCCCTTCACTAACACTGAACTAACTCCTGCTGTTTCTCCTGCTTCTTTAATTCCATTATCGTTAAAATCTTTGAAGACAATTCCCCCTAGATTACTGCCATTACAAGCAGTAATGGCACAGGAAGCTGGTACATTGTATGAATCTGAATCTGTACAAGTGGCATTAAACCTAGCCGTTACCGCTTGATTTGTAGCTCCGTTGGCATCTACCTCAAAAGCTACGACCTGAGGAGATACAATCACTTGAGTACTACTAATAACTCCTGTGACTTGAGGGTAATCCACAGTAATACTCCCTGGTGTAATTGTTCTCGACTGAGAACCTGTTGTGACGGTAATCACACCACCACTGGGGGCATTGGACCATTCCACCTCTACGCTGACGGTGGCTTTGCTTTGGCCGTTCACCAAGTAACAGCCTGATACCGTTACTTTACGAATGGCTACTGAACAAGTTTGGGCGTTTGCTTTTTGGGAGCTCCATAGGAATATACCTATGATAGCCAGCGACTGTAGCCAAAAACTAAACAGCCGATTAGCATAGTCTCCTCCATGAATGCGAAGTAAAAATTTCATGCGTATTTGCGACAAAATAGGGTAGGTGAAAAATCATTCCGTTATCTATTTTTATTTCAGCAAAACACATACCAATACGGATTTTTATTAAAAAATAAGTATATACTAACAAAGCGAATTAATACAATCTTAGAATATTAATATCCCATCTTTGCAGGATTACATCTATAAAAGGCAGCCAACATTCTGCAACAATCGCGCCAAATCTCAAATAAGTACATTAAAAAAGGGGATAAAAGCTACGCCTCACCCCCTTTTATTATCCCTTCAAGAATACTAAGAGCAACTTAATATCCCATTCACTTTCTTTTCTTCTTTATGGTAAACGGTACACAAATATCCACAGGGCAACAATTTACCCCCGCTTCGATGATGACTGGGCAACAGCCATTGGCTGGACAGGTCTGGTTGGTGGCCGTGAATGTGTAGGTTCCTATTTCAGAGAACAACACCACATTCCCCGTCGCAACTGCCGCTGTGCCTCCGTTTTTGAACCACTGCACGTTCGTCAAATAAGCTGGCAGGCTCACTTCAAGTTTTTGGTTTGGACATAAGTCAAACGGTACTGTGAAGCATTGTTGATCAATGTCGTCTTCACCGCCTTTGCCGTTGCCTGGCGTGCTATCGCGGTCTTTTTCGTTGGTCTTGCTGATTTCCGCCGTGTTCAAATGTACGCCCGCCTGCGTCGCTTTCACTTGGTAGCTCAACGTCACGGTATCGCCATTGGCAGCAATGTTTCCAATGTTCCATTTTATGACGTTACCACTAATGGTCGCACTGCCTCGGCTTGGTGAAAAGCTGCCGCTCACAAACTGTACCGTCGTTGCTAAACTGTCCACCACTTCCACGCCCGTTGCGTTTTTGTTCGATTCGTTCCAAACTTTAATCGTATAGGTTAAAATATCCCCTACTCGCGCAATTTTCTTGTCAATCGACTTCTTTAACGCTAAATCAATGGTGTCGATACAAGTTTGTGCGTTAATCGTCGCTGGGACGCGGCTTGTACTCACTGCCGTTGGACAGGTTGGATCGGTACTACGCGCTTGGGCGTAGAAAATCGTGTTCGCCGTTACCGTGCCACTTGGTTTGTAGTTTAAACCCGTTGCTAGCACTGTTCCGCCCGTTTGTTGACTAAACCATTCTACCGTCGCCAAACCTACCACCGTCGCTTTCAATGTCGGGAAGGTATCTCCGATACAAGCGGTCATGCTTGGAGCTAACAATACTGGCACTGGTGGATTACAGTTACAGTTAGGGCCAACAATAATCGTATCTGATTTACAGATGGTGCTCAAGCTATCAGTGATTGTTACATTTGCCCCTGACGGAATACCTGTTACGGTATAGGGGTTATTTCCACTTATGACACCCTTATTCACTTTCACAATACCAAGTTTATTGTTCACGGTAAAGCTAATGCTGTACGTTTGTACATCTGCTGAACATACTGGTGCGTTTGATAAAGTCACGCTTGATTCTACACAAGGTACGACCAATCCTGCATCCACCGTTGGATTGTCTTTGGCAATGCCCGTACCCAAAGCATCTATTGTCACGACCTGACTCAAACCTGTAGTCGGGTTGAAATCGCTGTCTTTCGTATCGTCTCCACCCAAATTTTGCTGGCTGCTAATCACACAACCCGCTGGTAAGCTCGTAGTTACAATCTTCACTTGGTAAGTGCCTGAGTTCAAATTCGAGAACAAGTACAATCCACTTGCGTCTGTTGTGTCAGTCGCCAAGACGGTACTCGTCGTTGAGTTCAACAATTGAACTATCACGCCTGAAACCGCTGGTTCGCCTGAATCTTGAACGCCGTTGTTGTTTTGGTCTTTCCATACGTAGTCTCCAATCGAGCCTTTCGGCTGAACACATACTGGAACTATTACCTTCACTGTATCCTGGCAATTGTTCAAAGTATAAATAAAGTCATACGATTGGCCTTGCGCTGTTGCATTAGAAATGCTCACTAAACCAGAACTGTTAATCGTCGCCCAAACTGGATTTCCTGTCAACGCCGACCAAGTTCCCCCCGCTGGCGTCGCCGCTAGTTGAACGCTCGATGGTACGCTGCCGTTTGAGCATACCAACGTCGTATCTTTTCCAGCACTTGGTTTGGCATTGACTGTCACCACTACATTTGCCGTATCTTTACAGCCTGCGGCGTTTTGTGTTACCAACACGTACGTCGTCGTGCCTGCAGGTCTTACTGCGGTTGGCATCGTCACAGCTGCGCCGCTTGCCGTGCCCACCGTCCAGGCTGGACTTGAATAACTAGCGTAATTCGTAATTTTTGAGGTCAAATCTATACTTTCACCTGCACATATTGTAGCACTACTGTCGGCGATTACTGGCTTCGCATTTACTACCAAACGAACATAAGCTGTATCTGCACAAGTCACATCCACCGTCGTATTTACTACTACCGCGTAATATTTTGTACCTGCTGTTGTCAACACACTACCGCTCGGCGTAAAAGTCGCGCTCGTTGCACCACTCACTGCCGTACCCAAACTGCTCGTCGTGTCGGCCAATGGACCGTACCATTTGTACTCAACCCCCGTGCTTGGCGTTACTGAGTAAGCACTTGCTGTACTACCCACACATATCGTTTGGGCTTGCGGAGTTGCAACTGCTACTGGTTTGGTACACAAAATACATTCATAAGTATAAGTCACCTTTGCACTGGCATACGCCCGCGTTCGCTGGATATAGCGTAGGTTCCCACCTCCACCGGTCAAACTAAGACCTGATAACGTACTCGCACTCAAAGCCACATTTCCTGTGCCGATAAAGGGAGCCAAATCTGGTGCTGTATTATAGGTAAACGTGCCACTCACCGAATCTGCTATCATCGGGTTAAGGTACATGTCATCGTCGTCTGTTGCATCTCCCGTCGCATTCGTTACCCAACGAGCATCTGTGCGAGGATCTTTGAATACCGACAAATAATCATCTACCCATGACTCCATTCGACCCAATGTCGTTGGCGTTGGTATTGTTGCTGGAATGCTATCTCCTGCCCAACTGCCCGTCGCGGGCACTAAAACACCACCTAGCAAGGTCGTTTGAGGTATCAACATCTCCAACGTGTTCGTCGCAATGTCGGAACCATTCAAATTAATCGTCGCTTCTGATGTCGCCTTCGCATTGAACGACTGTGACTGCGCCGCGCGGTTCTCAAATACAAATGCCGTCTTACCTCCTACCAAATATTCCAATTTTACCGATTGTAGCACCCGTGTGCCTCCCTGTTCATCAAATTTAGGAATCACAATCGGCAATGCGTTCAACTCTGTTATATCCATTTGCGTGGCGTACTCGTAGGTCACCGTGCTTGGAGTTCCTTGCACACAGGTCACGGCACAAGTACCTGGGTCAGTCACCACCACCGTTGTGGTACAACCAGTCACATTATCTGTAATCGTCAAGGTCACATTGCCTTTACCTGCGCTGCCTGCTGGCGTGCGCAGTGGCGTGTTCAAACCACAATTCACCGAAGTCGCTGCACTACCGTTTGATAATGTTACCACCAATGGATTCCCTGCTTGTGTGGCCGTCACCGTAAATGTATTGACACTCATCGGTGTCGCTGACACATGAATACTGAACGCCATGTAATCGTCCGTGCCATCTTCGGGCGTACCGTTGGCGTGGCAGAGAGCCGTCACTGCGGGAACGGTTATTTTACTCACATCCAATTGAACAAACGCAGTATCAGCACACGTCACGTCCCCCGTCGTATTGACTACTACCGCGTAATATTTTGTACCTGCTGTTGTTAATGCCGTGCCCGTTGGCGTAAAAGTAGCGTTGGTCGCGCCGCTGATGGCAGTACCCAAACTTTCCGACGTACTTGCTAGTGGGCCGTACCATTTATAATCAACTCCCGTGCTTGGCGTAGCTGTAAAGGCCGAGGCTGTGCCACCTACGCAGATGGTTTGGATTTTGGGCGTCACTGAGGCAACGGGTAAAATACAGCAGGCTACTGGAGCTACTGTGATGGTTGTGTCTTTATAGCAACATTCGCCATTATAAAAACGAATGGTGTAGGTTGCACCCGCGTTTGGAATGCCTGTCACCAAATCTTTGGGGAAAGTGCTGCCAATCGTCGTAGCAGTGGCGTAAGTGGTATCGCCACTCCAAGCCCCCGTACCCGTTTTGGTTCTATATTTATCATAAGGCGAGATAGCTGCACTCAAGCTGATTTTACCATCGTTTTGAGGAACTGTCACCGCACATTTAGGCGCCGTCACTGTGATTGAACTCGAACCAAAAGAAGTGTTAGTACAATAAAAGCCAGCATCAAGGGTGTGGTTTACACTACCCGCCGCTCCCGTTGTGAAGTTAATACAAAAAGCCCCACTGATTACTTCCGCATCGTTGTCGTTTTGGTCGTTACCATTACTGGCGGTAGCATCTTTTTGTGTTATGTCAAATTGACCTAAACCTGATACCGTTAGTTTGCCACCCACAAGTTGGCCTTCGCCAAATACCAACTTATAAGCTGTCGTAGCCAGAAGCGTTGTATCTGCCCCAGTACCTGTCCACGTTCCATTCACCAATTTAGAGGCTGTCGAAAAATAATACTCCCCGTTTGTACCTGTTGTGGTCGTGGCTATTTTGGTCGTGCCTTTGTAGAGTGTCACGTTGATGTCTTTCAGGGCTTTTTCACAAGGGTCTTGTATCCCGTTTTTATTGACATCATTCCATACGTAGTTGCCGATTTCGAGGTACATGGGAAGCTCACACAAAATCTCCATGTCTCCCAAGCCCGTTGACTTTCCGAAAGTACCCACCTCATTGTTTGTATTGTACAACACAAAACCCATGGCAGCACCGCTTGGGGCGAGCCCAGTGGTATTACTCCAATAACGAATCCCGCCCGAAAAGTTTGTCCCTGTTTGGTTTTGGTCAATAGGATCCATTGCCGTGGTAATAACTTGACCAGACCCTGGTTTTAGCGCCAACGCCCCAAATGCAATCTCGGCGTGCGTTAATGCTCCATTGCCTCCCAAAAAGTCGTCATTATAAAATTCTCCAAAACCAGGACCTTGGTTGTTGTTCACACCCGAGCCCGAAAGCCCTGGTACTTTTCCATCATTTTCAAGAATAAACGTACCATTCGTAAATGCAGCTCTTAGTACATCGCCTCCTGCTAAACCAGTATATACACCTGTTCCAGAAGGACGGTAGTTATTATATCCCGACTGCAAACCTGTACGATCACCCAAGGCCAACACCATCGACCCATCAATGTCGAATTCAATGTCGGTAAGCATTGGCTGAGGATATAATACCCGAATAAAAGCTCCGTTGGTAGTATTGCTGTTGACGGTATTAAAACTGTCCGTCCAAGGATACCAACCTACTCGATTAACCACCGCAGGCGTGCTATTTACCAAAACCGCGCCCTTAGGATAAGTCAATGGAAAATCAAATACTTGGGTAAAATTGGTTCCATCAAAGGCATTGACAAAACCCCGTAGGTTTGATTTTGTGGAAGTAGAGGCATCACACACTGAACCTACATATACTTTGCCTTTATATACTTTTGTGGCAAATGGGCGTAATGTCCCGCCTGTACATCCAGGGTCAGGAATAGCCCAAGAACCTAGCAAACTCGGCGAAGCACCGCTAATATCTATTTGGTATAATTTTTTATCAAATAAGTTAATGAAATACAGCGATTTACCATCTTCTGACATCTCTAAATCCCCCATTCCCACTTTGCCAATCAGCTCAAAAGCCAGCGAGTCGGCACTTGGTTGGGCAGGGTCAGGATTTAGTCCTCGTGTGGCATTGGTCACCCCAAACCAAGGATCGCCTGCGTTGGAAGCACCCACATTGATATTTAGTGGGGGTTGTGATACATCTACGTAGGCAGACGCCGTATTTGTCACCATGTCCGTCACATAAATACCTCCCAAACCGAGTGGTCCTAAGCCCGCGTGCCGTTTCAATGTAGCCGAGGTATAGACCTTATGTTTGTGTCTATCATAAGCTACGCCCCACAATGTACCCACTTCTTCGGCCTTGGCCAAAAGCGCTATTTTCGACATGTCTTTGGGACCAGTAGTACCGTAGTCAAATGCTACCAAAGCATCCAATTGTCCACTCAAGCTACCCACATCTGGCTTTCCATAAACATAGCAAGGTACCACTACTTGGGGAGTTGTTTGGCAATAATCATTGTTATCAAGCACCCCCAAATCAATCGTACAATCGGGGGCAGTCACAAACTGCACAGTCGTACGGCTATCTGCCCCGTGCATTGTTCCTTGGCCTGCATAACTTGGTAGGCTGGCAAACTCTACCCGAATCGGATAGTCTGATGTAGAGACACTTAGCACATATTTCCCTGAAGCATCGGTGGTGGTTTGAGCAGCGATTCCGCCTGCACAATTGTAGGCAATAACGGTCACTCCTGCCACACCATTGATTTCACCCGCATCTTTTATTCCATCCGCATCATAGTCGTTAAACACCGTTCCTCCTGCTTGATTTCCACTACAAACCAAGGGTGGACAAGCGGCTGGTATTGGAGCCGTTGAGGTTGCACTACATGAAGTTTGAGTGGTGAATTGGGCCGTAATTGGCAAAATACTTCCAGTCGCATTTACCTCAAAAGCAATCACTTGAGGTGTCACAATAGTCTGGTTTCCCTTTATGGTTGTTGCTGGATAACTTACGGCAAACGTCCCTGGACGAATATACCGTTTGTCGGTACCGAGTGTCACCTCGATACTGTCATTGGATGGTGCGTTCGACCAGCCGACTTCAATACTTACGGTAGCCTTGCTCTGACCACTTAACAAGTAGCAGCCCGAAACGGTTACTTTGTTGATGGTAATTGAGCACTGTTGCGCCTGAACGAGTTGAAAAGACCCAAGAAGAATACCAAGAAGAGCGAAGGTTTTTATGCTATACTGCACAAACCACGCCGCATACTCCCGTCGATGGATACGGTGTAAAATTGCCATGAAGCTTTGCCAAGAATAGGGTAAATGGATACATTTATGATTATGTATCCATTCCTAACAAAACACATACCATAATTACCAAACTAATCAAAAAAGGGATAACAAACTTTGAATAATAGAATACATTAGTCAAATTATCATATTCCACTCCTCAAAATATTAACCCAAAAAGATAGTATTATCCCTGCCAACAATTACGCCAAACTGAACATTTTCAGCATTAGAATATTTATTTCTTTGCTTTTTTGGATTGTTTTATGGTAAAAGGGATACACAATTCGACAGGACAACAATTAAGACCCTCTTCAATGATAATTGGGCAGCAACCTTCAGCTGGACAGGTCTGATTTGTTGCAGTGAAAGTATATACCCCTACATCACTCAAAAGGATAACATTTCCAGTCGCGATGGGCGTTGTGCCGCCATCTTTATACCATTGTACACTGGTATATTTGGACGGCACGCTCGCCTCGATTTTCTCGGTAGGGCAAAGTTTAAAAGGCACAGTAAAACATTCACGGTCGATGTCGTCTTCCCCTTCCGTGTTATTACAAGGAGTAGAATCCACATCCTGTTCGTTTGCCGTACAAATTTGGGCGGTATTAAAATGAATACCTTCTTGGATGGCCTTGATTTTGTAGGTCAAAGTAACCGTATCTCCATTGGCGGCGATCTCACCAATTGTCCATTGAATCACATTTCCATTGATGGCCGCACTGCCTCGACTTGCGACGAAACTACCTGGTAAATAAGCGACCGTCGTTGCCAAAGAATCAGTGACAGATACCCCCGTAGCACCTTTGTTCGATTCATTCCATACCTTTATAGTATAAGTCAAGGTATCGCCAATTTGGGCTATTTTTTTGTCAATAAATTTCTTTAGGGCTAAATCAATGGTACAGGTATCTGCGTTGATAGTAGCGGGCGTGCGGCTCGTACTAATCGCTACAGGGCAAGCGGGGTCGGTACTCCTTGCTTGCGCATAATAGGTTGTAGTACCCGTCACGATGCCCGTTGGTTTATAAGTCAAGCCCGTCGCCAGGATGTCTCCGCCCACTGACTGGCTAAACCACTCGACGGTAGCCAAGCCCACAATCGCGGCCTGAAGTGTTGGCAAAGAATCACCAATACAAATCGTAAAACTCGACGTTATCACTTTGGGCAAGGATGGATTACAGTTACAGTTGAGCCCTGTCACGGTGGTGTCTGATTTACAAATCGTACTTGAGCTGTCTGTAATAATTACGTCTTCGCCCGAAGGAATCCCCGTGACGGTGTAGGGATTGTTACCCGTTAAAGTTCCTTTATTTACTTTCACCGTACCTAGTTTGTTGGTTACGCTGAAGGTAAAACTGTACGTTAGGGCATCGTCAGAACAAGTCGGTGTGCCTAGCATCGAAATGAGGGATTTGGCCCGAACGCCTTTTATGGTGACAGTGGTATCTTTGTAACAGCCACTTTCTTGGTTAAACACCCGCACTGTCCAAGTAGAATCAGCCGTTGTATTGATATTCGAGACAAGCGTTAATGGAAAAGTATTGGGTAAAGTAGTTGCATTCGCATACGAAGGACCTGTGTAGGTAGCGCCTTTACTAATTCCAAATTTGTTTCCTTTCGTGACAGCTGTCAATTCGAGTTTTCCTGCACTTTCGCAGGTTGGATCAGTCACTTTCACTGCGATAGTCGGCTGGTCGCATGGGCAAATCACATCGCCACACACAAAGGCCAAGTTTTTACTAAGCACGCCTTGTTCAAAACCAAGATAGGTACTAAACTTCCCAAAATCAGGATTAGAAGGCGAATCGAGGGTGAGTTTGGAAACGCAATCACCGTAGAAAGTAGCCACGTAAAGGTTACCGTCGGGGCCAAAGTCGATGTCAAACGGGCGGCGGCGTGATTGTTGGTTGGACGACGTAATGGGGTAACTTTTTATCAATGTACCTTCTGCCGTTAGGTGCTCTACAGCATCCCCGTTTCCGTAACCGTCCACCGTTGTCCAAAGCGTGCCGTCTTTGTCCACCGTGATACCCACATAAATTTTGCCATCATTACGGGTTCGTAAGCGTACGGGGTTAGAAAAAGTGCTATCCATTACCTGTACGGTGCTTCTGCCTGCGGTATTTAAGTCGTTGTAGCCCGTGGTGACATACACCTTCCCGCCGTAGGCTGCCACTCCCCAAATTTTATTTTGGCCATCCGAGAAAAAAGACGTTGCTCGCGAAACCACAACTTGCCCGTTTTGAATCCGAATTTTTTCAACACGGCCATTGGTTCCACCTCGTAATAAGTACTTTTTATCTTCCGAAAGCGTAATATCAAACGAATTAGTCCCCGACGACGGTTGTACATTGGGAAAAAAGGTAGCTTGGGCAAAGCTATACACTTTGATGGGGCTACTGAAAGGGCTACCGATGTAGGCAATTTTGTTCACTTGGTCAATTGCAATACCATCTCCCCCTGTGTTAGGAATCGAACAAGGAATGGTGCCGCTGTTGGGGTCTAAAGGCTGAATAATCACTTTTTCGCCTGCATTCGTAATTTCTCCCACCAAAATCGTCATGTTCGTGCAGGGTTCCACACAACGATTGCAGTTTAGCACAACGGTTGTATCCTTAAAGCAAGTATTGTCCCCGTTGAATACTCGGATGGTCCATAAAGACGAGGCATTGGTGATATTAAGACTATCAGCCGCTCCCGATGAAAGATTTTTGGCGGCGGCATAGTCAGGCCCCGCATAAGTTGCGCCTTGGGAAATACCGTATTTGTCGGCGCCCGTCGCTACCAAGGCAATCATAGCATCGTTATTGCCCCCTCCACCCGTTTTACAAGTGGCCGATGTAACTGTTACGGAATTAAATTTAGGGGAAACGCAGGTGAGAACCTGCGAAAAAGTATGTTCTGTTTTATTTGCAACATGTGCAAACGCATTTCCAACCATTAACAATGCTGCTAATGATACCACTATGCCTACGCAAACGCGTAAACACACCTTTGGGAGGATAATCATAAATGTATGTATAATAGAGTAGGAAAAGAATATACCAAATGCTAGTCAGCGCATTTATAAACGTACGGTAAGAACAAGTGCAAAAATAGTGCCGAAATGGCTAAAATGCAGATATAGGCATCCCTAAACCACAGTTTAGGATGCCTTGAGAAGCAACTGTCGTAAAAATATTATCCAAAATTCACTATTAAATATACCAGCAATAAATGTACCAAATTTAAGCACTTCACTGATTTTTGGTTAAACTTTAATTCTTCAAAATAAATACCAACAAAAAGCCCCCCTTCTTCTGATGAAAAAGGGGGGCGCGGTTGGCTACAACCTTATTTTACTTTTTCTTTCTTTTTTGAATCGTGAATGGCACGCACAAATCCTCTGGGCAGCAGTTTACTCCTGGCTCAATGATGATTGGGCAACACCCTTCGGCTGGACAAGTTTGGTTCGTTGCGGTGAAAGTGTAGATACCTACTTCACTAAACAGAACCACATTGCCCGTCGCTACTGGCGTCGTTCCTCCATCTTTAAACCATTGAACATTTGTGTAAAGTGCAGGTACCGATGCTTCCACTTGGTTGGTTGGACACACCTTGAACGGCACGCTAAAACACTGACGGTCGATGTCGTCTTCAGCTGGATTGCCATTACCTGGCGTCGAATCCACATCTTTTTGATCTACTTTCGAGATTTCTGCCGTGTTGAAGTGTAAGCCTTCTTGCGTCGCTCGTACTTGGTAGGTCAAAGTCACCGTATCTCCGTTCGCCGAAATGTTGCCAATCGTCCATTTGATGGCATTACCACTAATCGTAGCAGTACCACGACTTGGTTGGAAACTACCCGATATGAACTGTACCGTCGTCGCAATACTGTCCGCGACTTCTACACCCGTTGCATTTTTGTTCGATTCGTTCCAGACTTTTAGCGTATAAGTAAGTACATCACCTACCTGCGCTATTTTCGTGTTAATCGATTTCTTCAATGCTAAGTCCACCGTGTCAATACAAGTTTGGGCATTAACCGTCGCTGGGACGCGGCTCGTACTCACTGCGGTTGGACAGGTTTGGTCGGTACTGCGCGCTTGGGCGTAATACGTTGTTGTACCCGTCACTGTGCCACTTGGTTTGTAGTTTAAGCCTGTAAACAATACCGTTCCGCCTGTTTGTTGGCTAAACCATTCTACCGTTGCAAGACCCACCACCGTCGCTTTCAAGGTCGGGAAGGTATCACCAATACAAGCGGCTACACTTGGCGTCAACAATACAGGTACTGGTGGATTACAGTTACAGTTAGGCCCTACGATGGTCGTATCTGATTTACAAATAGCGCTCAAACTGTCCGTAATTATCACACTCGCTCCCGATGGGATACCCGTCACCGTGTAAGGATTGTTTCCGCTCAACGTTCCTTTGTTCACTTTTACAATGCCCAATTTATTGGTCACCGTGAAGGTTATGCTGTACGTTTGTACATCTGCCGAACAGATTGGCGCATTCGATAAAGTAACGCTCGATTCTACACAAGGAACAACTAACGCCCCGTCAACCGTCATGTTGTCTTTGGCAATACCCGTTCCCAAAGCATTAATCGTCACGACTTGGCTCAAACCCGTGGTTGGGTTAAAGTCAGAATCTTTCGCATCGTCACCACCCAAATCTTGTTGGCTACTGATGACACAACCTGCTGGCAAACTCGTCGTTACAATTTTTACTTGGTAAGTACCACTCTCCAAATTCGAGAACAAGTACAAACCTTGGGCGTTCGTCGTGTCAGTCGCCAAAACCGCACTCGTTGTCGAGTTTAACAATTGAACAATTACACCCGCTACCGCTGGCTCGCCCGAATCCTGAACACCGTTGTTGTTTTGATCTTTCCATACGTAATCCCCAATCGAACCTTTCGGAGAATACAAGCCCGCGTCAACCGTTGGGTTATCTTTGGCGATACCTGTTCCCAAAGCATTAATCGTCACGACTTGGCTCAAGCCCGTTGTTGGATTAAAGTCAGAATCTTTGGTATCGTCACCGCCCAAGTCTTGTTGGCTGCTGATAACACAACCCGCTGGTAAACTTGTCGTTACGATTTTTACTTGGTAAGTGCCTGACTTCAAGTTCGTAAATAAGTACAACCCATTCGCATCAGTCGTATCAGTGGCCAAAACGGCACTGGTTGTCGAGTTCAACAATTGAACGATTACACCCGCTACCGCTGGCTCACCCGAATCTTGAACGCCGTTGTTGTTTTGGTCTTTCCAAACATAATCCCCAATCGAACCTTTCGGTGTTGACAGTGCCGCATCTATCGTTGGATTGTCTTTGGCGATACCTGTCCCCGCAACATTAATGGTTATCAATGGACTCAAGCCTGTTGTTGGATTAAAGTCAGAGTCTTTGGTATCGTCACCACCCAAATCTTGCTTGCTGCTAATAACGCAGCTATCAGGCAAACTTGTTGTTACGATTTTTACTTGGTATGTCCCATTTGGTAAGTTAGGGAACAAATATAAACCGTTAAAATTAGTCGTATCCGTCGCTATAACCGTCGTTCCTTGCAACAACTGCACGATTACGTCTGCCACCGGTGATTCATTAGGGTCTTGAATACCATTATCATTTTGGTCTTTCCAAACAAAGTCTCCAATTGAACCTCTGAGTGAATACAAAGCAGCATCCACAGTTAAATTATCTTTAGCTGTACCTGTACCCAAAGCATCGATGGTTACTACTTGACTTAAACCTGTGGTTGAGTTAAAGTCGCTGTCTTTCTCATCATCGCCACCCAAGTCTTGTTGGCTGCTAAGTGCACAGTCTGCGGGTAGGCTCGTTGTCACGATTTTTACTTGGTAGGTCCCTGAGTTCAAATTTGAGAACAAGTACAAACCTTGGGCATTCGTTGTGTCAGTTGCCAATACCGCGCTGGTTGTCGAGTTCAACAATTGCACAATCACACCCGCTACTCCTACTTCAGTTGCATCCTGAATACCATTATCGTTTTGGTCTTTCCATACATAATCGCCAATCGAACCCTTAGGTGAGTACAAGGCTGCATCAACCGTTGGGTTGTCTTTGGCAATGCCTGTTCCCAAAGCGTCAATTGTCACCACTTGACTCAAGCCAGTTGCTGGGTTAAAGTCAGAGTCTTTGGTATCGTCACCGCCCAAATTTTGTTGGCTGCTGATGACACAACCTGCTGGCAGGCTCGTCGTCACGATTTTCACTTGGTACGTACCGCTTGATAAATCAGAGAACAAGTACAAACCACCCGCGTCTGTCGTATCGGTAGCTAAGACAGCACTGGTCGTAGAGTTCAACAATTGAACTATCACGCCTGCCACTGCTGGTTCTCCCGAGTCTTGAACGCCGTTGTTGTTTTGGTCTTTCCATACATAATCACCAATTGAGCCTTTAGGTGAGTACAAAGCTGCGTCAATGGTTGGGTTGTCTTTCGACAAACCAGTACCTGTGGGATCTAACGTTACTTTTGCACTAAAACCAGTGACTGGATTCACGTCCGAATCTTTGGTATCGTCGCCCCCCAAATCTTGTTTAGTACTAATCACACAACCTACTGGCAGGCTTGTAACGACTACTTTGACGTAATAATCTCCCGCATCCAAATTGGTAAACCCATAAGCCCCACTTGCATCCGTAGTATCTTTAGCAACTGGACTACCTGTCGTACTTCCTTTGTACAACTCCACAACGACGTCTTTCACACCCGTTGACCCATCATCCTGAATACCATTGTTATTCAAATCTTTCCACACATAATCTCCGATTGAACCTTTGGGCGAATAAAGTGCCGCATCAACGTGAGGATTATTACGTAGCGTATCGCTCGCTGGCTTTGAAGTATCAATTGTAATCAAGTGACTCAAACCTGCCGCGTTAAAATCAGAATCTAGCGTATCAGCTACTCCTGCGGCATTAGGTTTGGAAGAAATAACACAGCCCGCAGGAAGAGAAGTCAGGAGTAATTTGACCTGGTAAGTATCTGATGTGAGGTTATTGAAACTGTAGAAACCATTTACATCGGTCGTATCTTCATCGACCACACTTGAGCCTTGGAGAAGTTGCACAATTATTCCAGCTTGTCCTGCTTCAGTTGGGTCTTGTTTACCATCATTATTGGTATCTTTCCAAACGTAGTTACCGATAGAGCCTAGCGGTGAATAAAGCGCACCGTCAATCGTTGGGTTATCTTTGGCAATACCCGAGCCAGTAGGAGTAATCGTTACCGATTGACTCAGTCCCGTTGTTGGGTCAAAATCAGAGTCTAACGTATCAGCCACTCCAGCGGCATCTTTCTTTGAAGAAATAACACAGCCTGCTGGCAACGATGTAACCAAGATTTTCACTTGATAATTTCCCGCACTTAGGTTGTTAAATCCATAGATACCATTGGCATCGGTTGTATCGGTAGCTACGACGGTTGCTCCTTGCACGAGCTGAACAATAACGCCTGCGACTCCTAGTTCTCCACTGTCTTGCTTGCCGTTGTCGTTTACATCTTTCCAGATGAAATTACCCAATGAACCCACAGCAGGCTGATAACCTCCGTCAAAGGTGTGCATATTGGCCCCAGAGCCTCCCGTAATCAAAGTCACTTCTCCGTTGGCTCCGTTAAGGGCAAAATCATTATCTGCCAAATCATTGCCCAAAGCATCTGTGCCTGTTAATACGTTACTGCCGCTAGTTGATGGTATTTTCAATCTGTACTTCGTAAACGGTTTTAAGGCTACGCCATATTTGATACCTGCCGCATCCGTTCCTGTTAGTGACGTAAAGTAGTAATTACCGTTATTATCTGTAGTAACAGTCGTAATGGTTGTCCCTGTTGAATCACAGAGCGTTACAACGACCCCACCCACTCCATTTTCTCCTGGGTCTTGGATACCGTTTTTATTGGTATCTAACCAAATTCGGTTACCTATTTCAATGGGAGAAGCATCACAAGTAAGTTCCAACGCTCCCAAACCAGCCGCTTTACCAAAGGTAACACCTCCATCACTTGTTGTTTGGAATATCTGATAACGTTTAGACACAGTTCCATTAGTATTACTAAACCAAGACGTTCCACCTGACCAAACATTGAGTGGATCCATAACCGTTGCTAACAATACCCCACTTCCTGGCACAGTAAAGCTACTCCCTACATAGGTTTCTTGGTGAATTTCAACAATTGACCCTCCAACTACTAATTGACCAGAAAATTGTTCCTGCGAATAAAACTCTCCACCACCTGGGCCTTGGCTGTTAGCCGAGCCTGTCAATCCACTAACGTTACCACCTGACTCCAGCGTCCAAGTACTCGAACCTTTCGCCAAACGAAGGATGTCTCCGCCAATATAACCGCTAAATATACTATCATTGGAAGCACCAACCCCCGTATTCCGATACCCTAATTGGTGACCAGAGCGGTCGGTAAAGCCCAACACCATGTCTCCGTTCTCTACAAAGTCAATGTCTGACAACAACGGTTGCGGGCGCATTGTTCTTGGAGCACCTGGTGTACCAACAGCCGCTCCCTTATAAAGTACGCTAAAGTTATCGGTCCATGGAAGCCATTTGTCAGGATCTTCAGAAACATGGACTTTTCCTTTGGGATAGTTTAACGAAAAGTTGGCTACAGCAGTCGTATTAAAAGTTGCTGCTACAGGGTCAAACGTATATACATACGCATTAAGATTATTTTGAGTTCCTCCAGCACTTTCTGCACTACAGATGGTGCCTACATATACTTTCCCTTGATAATAACGCACTGCAAAAGGGCGAGAAACCCCATTGGTACAGCCTGGATCAGGAATGGTATAGGTATTTATATCCGCCGCTGTAATGGTTGTTTTGGCAGGTACACCGATATTGATAGAAATGAGTTTTTTCTGGTATAAGTTAATGACATAAAGCGTGCGTCCATCCTCAGAAATGGTCATTCCACCCAACCCCACTTTCGCCACTGCTCCAAAAGCCGAAGCATCCTCACTACTTCCATTCGCTGCCGCAGGCAAGGTACGAGTTCCAATCACAGATTGGCCAAGATCAATGTTGTGCGGGGCACCACTGAAAGTTTCCAAATCGACCAACAAGGCCGTAGAAGGCGTTGCACCTAATTGGGTAGTAAAAATCCCCCCTAAGCCTGCAGCAAGTAAGCCAGTATGGCGTTTCAAAAAAGCCGCAGTAAAGACTTTGTCCGTTTCTCTTTGGTAAGCGGCTCCCCACACAGACCCTACGTCAACGGCATTTGCCAATCCCGTAGGAGCAGTCGTTGAGGCATTGGCTATGCTGTAAGGAAACTTCACCAAAGCCTTGCCCGTTCCTGCCGTACCACCTCCTAGTGGGTTTCCGTTCACAAAACAGGTCACAATCACATCGGGAGTCCCTGGGCAATAATCACTTGGGTTGTTTGCCGCCAAGTTGATTCCTGTTGCGGGTGCTGTTGCAAAACGCACTGTTGTGTTTCCAGTTTTACCATTGGAGGCATAAAACGTATTGGGAAGCGTAAACTCTAAGCGTACATCTCCCGTAATACCTGCAATGGTGTATGCCCCAGAAGCGTTCGTAGTGGCAGTAGCGCCTACTTGTACATTGGAGGCATTAAAAGCTTTGACAGTAACGCCCTCAAGACCAGGCTCAATAGGATTAGTGGTTTGTTGTGTACCGTTGATGTTAAAATCACGGAATACCGTTCCACTTACTTGGGCCATTAACTGCTGATTCAGCAACAAACCTATACAGAATAGCCCCCATTTGAGTAACCTCCTTATCTTTGGTGGATTCAAGCCCTTATCCTTGAACAAGGCTGAGAGATGTTGGTAATTGTTTGGATACATAAACATTTGAAACAGTTGCGTTGGTAATCCTCTCTAATTTTAAAACTCCGTTTACAAGACCAGCATGCTTTATTGTAAGATATACAATACTTTGCGACTGAGCACTGCAAAGGATATACCTTCACCTGTCAAATACTATGCCAAAACTCTTATTTTAAATCCATAAATAATCTGGGATAAAATTTTCATCTTTCAAATGAAATGGCTGAATCATAAAACCAAATCTCATTAAAAGCACTGAAAGGAACAATCGTAAATGCCCTAAAAAGACATGGCCCCATCTCAGAGAGATGAGGCCAATGCTGCACACTTTACCCTACTTTGAAAAATTATGTCATCGTTAATTGGAGACACCTCATAACGTTGTCCTATTACCTTACATAACGTTGAGCAAGCTGTCTCTGTACAGCTAAACGATTTATTGCTTTTGAGCTTAAATTCTCTGTGACGAAATTACTACGAAAACAAACACAGACGACGCCGTTTCAAGTCCAAAACCGTGAAACCTACATTTTTGCCCGTGAAATCTACATTTTAGCCCGTGAAATCTACATTTTAGCCCGTGAAGCATTTTCAAAAAATGACCAAAAACGGCTGTTTAGGATGGGGGTAAAAACAAAAAGTCTCCAAATTTGGAGACTTTCTACACTCAAATTATAATTTCTTGGCGAACTAACTCTTGAAAAATTGGTTTTCCCAACACCCTTTTAGGGTTACTAAAAGGAGATTCAAGCAGGTAATCTCGCAAACTATCCGATATTTCGTACGTAGAATAATAGCGTTTATCAAACAAAACGGGCGACTCTTTCAGGTCAAAAATACTGTAGCGATGCTCGTTGAATTGATAACTCAACCTTCGATAAGCCGAAGGGGGTGGTGGCGATAACGACGTTTCATCTGTTTGTAAAGAATGGTGTATATAATTCCAACCCTCCCATTGTTCGGGGAAATTGGCAACGTATTTGGCAAAAAAATCAAAAAGTTGTTGTAAAACTCGCTGTGAATATGCCTCTTTGGGCACAGACTTATTAGGAAATATACCTTCGCCCATGTACAGGACATTACTCATATCCGATTTTCGATACGAAATCACTGGCACTAGCGGCACCCCAGCTACATAACTAAGGTAGGCCATTCCTTTTCGGGCAGTGATTGTTCGGCTTAAAAACGTGATTTTCTCAAGCTTTTCATCGCTTGTACCTACGTTTCCATCCAAATATACTAACAACGACCTCCCTGCTTTTAACTCTCTAAGCAGTTTTAGTACAATATTAGGGTCTTCTGCACTCACTACGTGGACTTCACTATCCGTTTTGTACGTTTGTTTCATCCTACTTGTATAGTCCATCATCGAATCAATCTGCTGTTTATAGACATCTTTTTTTACAATGGTTGTAAAATGATGCCCATTTTTAATCAACAAATTGGCAATGATTCGGTACGAACCTAAATGAAACGTACAAAATATACTCGGAGTACCTGGGGTTTCTAACGCCTTCAGGTCACCATTGAGAGAGCATACCTCACTAATATGCAATACATTACGATCAAAGGTCTCAAATGCCAAGCTCGTCAGTAGCTTTCTAAACATCTCAGCATGTTCCGAAACAGGGATTTCAGGCAGGAAGTTGGTAAGGTTCGCTGAAAATATCGCAAACCTTACCATATACCCTTCTTCATCTTGTAAATTCACTTTGTTAAATGCACTTTCGCAGTCGAGAAGCGCACGCTGATAGTTTATAAAACCTGAAAAGCTCATTGCTGACAGAGAGATTTATTGAAGAACTAGCTTATTTTCAACGTCGTTGTTTACTACAATTTTGTAGCAAGACGCCAAGGGGTCAGCATCTCCAAGGTTGAGTACCTTTGCAGTTTCATTTTTGGCATAAAATTTGCCAGCCCGGATAAAAGAGTTCAATTCTTTTTTTGCTTTGATTTCAAATGACTTTTTCATTGTTGTAGTAGTTAAATTTTTGATTTTAAACTATTGATAACCAGTGCATTATTTGTTATTTTTAACCCACTGTTATTTTCCGCTTTGGATGATACAAAGGTAGGTCAGGGAAGCGTGCTGGGAAATCCGCAGTAATGCCTATATTTATGAAATGTTATAGTAACTATTGACTATTTTGTATCTTTGTGAGTCACAATACCCTACACTGCCAAAGGCAGTTGATACTTAAAGAGAAGCCATGAGGTCTCTAACACTTAATCGGTCTTTCTATACAAACCCCAAGGTTGGGGTTGGGTTTATATTTGCCATTTTTCTCTTTTTTGAAATTATTTCGTGGGCAATTGCGCCTCAAACGAAACATGACATCTATGTAACCTACTTCACATTTTTCAGCTACCTTAAAAATTTCATGGTTGGATTATTGATACCAGAACTTTTTACATTATATATACTATCTTTCCTAATTGACATATACCACCGTTTTTGGGGAATCCGCAAAATCAACTTTAACGCGCTATCTATTCTTTGGTACGAACTAAAATTCTTACCTCTTTTCTTTACGGCATTTTTCCTTTTTTTCCCTGTTACGTTACATATTCGCTTTTTGCTTCGCGAATTCCCCCACTATTCGTTTAACCGCTACCTCGATTTATACATTTTACATGGTTTCACGAGTGCCACCTATTTTTTGTACCTACCATTTATCATCATTCTAGGCTATATTTTATTGAATGTGTCGCTGGTTCGCGATTTTTTACAAATAAATGCGTTCACTCCAACACATTCTCAAAAACAAGCTATTGCGCTTCGTCGGCATTCTTCGCCAGCAGCAGCTGTTGTTAAAGAGACAGTAGCACCTCCTGCTCCGCCAAAAAGTGTTGCCGAAGCCGTCCCTGTTGCTGAATCAGAATCATTTACTACATTTTCAATAAATACCCCCATAACCACCAATAGCCCCGCGCCTACCGACAAATACATCAAGTTCATCGACGGCAAAGCAACAACGGGTGAGGCATTCTTGAGAATTGACGATTGCTACTTTTTTGAAACAGTAGAAGAGAAATATTTTGTGGAACACCCCAAAGGTCGTTTCCAAATCTCAAAACCGCTCGCTGTGCTAGAATTAGAGCTTGACCCAATTCACTTCTTCCGAATTCACCGAAGTTGCATCATCAACATGAATCACCTTAATAGCTATACGTACTGGGAAAAAGGAAAATACCTTGTGTATGTCAAAGGTACCAACCAAGCACGAGAGCTAGTGATGCCCCGTACTCGGCTGGATGCCTTCAAAAAATCGCTTAGTGAAAACCGTAGCCTTCCTAGCAAACCACTATAATGTATTGAGGTACGATTTTATCTGTAGCCCAAATTTGAGTAAATGTCGGTTGCTTTCAATGCCTAGTTTTTGAATTAAATTTTGTTTGTGATTCGCCAGTGTTCGATAACTAATCGACAACGAGTCGGCTATTTCGTAGCCTGTCAGCCCCTCGGTTACTAGGTACAGAATCTGACGCTCTCGCTTGGTGAGTGACTTCAGCTTTCGGTGCGTTTCACTATCCACCTCATTGACTCCCATCTTCTTCATGAGGTCTTTGAAGCCATCGCTGTAGTATTTTGTTTGCGTCTGGATATACAACAAACATTTGTACAGCTCTTCCAATTTATCTTCCGAGTAAAGGTAGCCGTTAAAATTGGCGTCCAGTGCTTTGGAGAGTTCCCTGGAATTAGAGGCATTAAAAAACAATACCATTTTAGGTCGGCTCGATGCCTCCGCAATTTGCTTCAGTAGGTGGCTTGTTTCTTTTCCAATCAAGTTGGCTTCAACAATCACGCACTTTGGTTTCTTGGTGTGAATCTTCTGAATAAGCTCATCCAACTCGTTAGCTCTTCCTACAACATCGAAGCCTTCGCTCTCTAAAAGTTTGCTCAATACTTCGCACGAAAACGGTTCTTCTTTGGCAATCAATACGGACGAATCCATCTTCCGCAATCTCATTTCGGGATTTTTCATTTCTCTACTTATGGGGGGATTTTACAGGTTATGACTGTATTGAAGATACACCTTGTAGTGCCCCCTAAGCAAGACATTTCCGTGAAACCTACATTTTTGCCCGTGAAATCTACACGAAATTGATGTTTCACGGAAAATGGCACAAAAAAAAGGCTCCGATATACCTCGGAGCCTAAACTTTTTTTGGGCTATTTTTTTACTAAAATTGCTCCGTCAATGAGAAAAAGAAGCCGCCTTCAATCGCCGCATTTTCGTCTGAGTCAGAACCATGAACCGCGTTTGCCTCCAACGACGTTGCGAACAATTTGCGGATGGTTCCTTCGGCTGCTTGGGCTGGATTGGTCGCTCCAATCAACGTACGAAAATCAGCAACCGCATTTTCTTTTTCTAAAATCGCCGCGTAAATCGGCCCCGATGACATGTAAGCACAAAGACTAGCATAAAATGGACGTTCGGCGTGTACGGCATAAAATTGTCCTGCGCGCTCTTGGGTCAACAATGTTTTTTTCAACGCCACAATACGGAATCCCGCTTCTTCAATCATCTTCAAAATTGCGCCTGCATTCCCTGCTTCTACAGCGTCGGGTTTCACCATGGTGAATGTTCTGTTGGTTGCCATTAGTATGTTGTGATTTAAAATGAACAATTTTCGATAAAAAAGTGGGGCAAAACTACGCAGACTACACAGGTTTTGAAAACCTAGCAGGTCTTTTTTAAGAAAATTGCTAATTTTGCAAGCTATGCAACAGTGGAACGCATTTTACGAACTCATCAATTCGCCCCAAAAACGTGTTGTCATCTTGACCCACCAAAATCCTGACGCTGACGCGATAGGTTCTTCTTTGGGATGGAAATTATACCTTCAAAAAAAAGGACACAGTGCAACGGTCATCATTCCTAACGAATGTTCGGCCAATTTGCGCTGGATGCCCGACTTTGCTGAAGTAATTACGTACGACCAAAACGTTCAGTCTCAAGCACACGCCAAGCAGGTGATACAAGAAGCCGAGGTGATTTGTTGCTTAGACTTCAATGCCCTACATCGTATCAAAGGCTTGGGCGAACTGGCACTGGCTTCAACGGCCACCAAAGTGCTCATTGACCACCATTTAGAGCCAGAATCCTTTGCCGATTTTGTGTTTTCGGATACGACCAAAGCCGCTACGGCGCAGTATGTACTTGAACTCATTCAGCAACTAGGGGATGCCTCGCTGGTGGACTTGCCCATGGCCCAGTGCTTATACGCGGGAATTATGACCGATACAGGTTCATTCCGACACGGAAGTACCACGCCCGAAGTACACCTTGCCGTGGCTGAACTCATGAAAACGGGTTTGCAAGTAAACGACGTCCATCGGGCTATTTTTGACAACAACACCGTCAGTCGTACGCGGCTTTTAGGATATGTTTTATCGGAAAAACTTACCGTTTTGCCCGAATACCGTACAGTCTATATGACCTTATCGCTCGAAGAGTTAAAACGCTTTCAATCGGAGATGGGTGACACTGAAGGCATTGTTAATTATGGACTTTCGCTCGAAAACATCGTCATGTCGGTACTCATCATCGAACGTCGCGACGAAATCAAGCTATCATTCCGTTCAGTGTCTGATTTTTCGGTGCGCGACTTGGCCCATAAGTACTTTGCAGGAGGAGGCCATAAAAACGCCTCTGGTGGGCGTACCAGTACCTCATTAAAAGAAACCACTGAGCTTTTATTATCAGTATTGCCCGAATACCAAAATGAGCTTTTAAGCGTTAAAAAATAATCTTGTAATCGCATCCCAATTCAAATACAATTAAACTGTGCTTTGCACTCATTTCATGAAATTTAAATCAACCATTGCTTTTTTCTCGGTAGCTGCCCTCATGGCTGCTTGCAACAACCGTGTTAGTGTCAGCGAAACCGGTCTTAAATATCAAATTCACGATGAACATTCTGATAGCCGCAAACCAAAAGTTGGCGATATTCTTACGTTTCATTTGGTATTAAAAAACAGCAAAGACTCTGTCTTGCGTGATACCTATAAGGAGGGACAACCAATGCAAATGATGCTTCAAGTACCTCCTTTCAAAGGTAGCTTTGAAGAAGGTCTTGCCATGATTTCTAAAAAAGACAGTGCGTCGTTTTTCGTAAGTGCCGACTCCCTCTTTACACGCATGATGCAACCACTTCCTCCAGGCATTCCTAAAGGTTCGGACATTCAGTTTACGGTAAAACTCGTGGATGTTCAGAATGAGCAAGAATTCCAGAAATCACAGGCATCTGCCCGTGAAAAACAAGTAAAATTGGATGCCAAAACCATCGACGACTACGTAGCTAAAAACAAACTTAACGCAACCGAAACAGCGTCGGGCTTGAACTATGTAGTAACTCAGGAAGGAACAGGAGTGAAGCCCGTTGCTGGAAACGTCGTAACGGTACACTACACTGGCAAACTCCTTGACGGAAAAGTTTTTGATAGCTCAGTGAAAAACCCACAAAGTGGTGGTAAGCCCATCGACTTCCCTATCGGCCAAGGAATGGTGATTCCAGGCTGGGAAGAAGGAATTATGACCATGAAAAAAGGTGGAAAATGTACGTTTATCATTCCGTCGTCGTTAGCTTATGGAACGGCAGGTTCTCCAGGCGTGATTCCACCAAACTCTGTGTTGGTATTTGACGTTGAATTGGTGGACGTGAAAAAAGCACCAGCAGCTCCCGCAGGGCCTGGCGCAGTAGGTGGGCAACAGTAAGCAGCCAACCATTGCTAATCGCAAACAAACTCAATCAAACACACTCAATCGAACAAGAATGAGGGGAAAGTTAATTTTAGGTACAGCGGCAAGTATTGTGGCAACGATGTTTGCTTGCAAGCAGACGGAAGATGTGTACCAAGATCGTAAAACACTCGAAAATAAGACCGAAATCAAGAACTATCTGAGTGCCAACCGACTTGTGGCCGATAGTCTCAATTCGGGCTTGTTCTATGTCGTTAGCAACGCCGACACAAGCCTCCAGAAACCTCAAATTGGAGATGAAGTAACGTTTAGCTACATCGCTAGGCGGCTTGATGGAACCATTATTGACAGCAGTCAAGTAGGATACGGAGACGTGTTTATTCGTTCTTTTAATACTAACGACATCACTACTACTGGCTATGCAATGGCCTACCGTTTTAACCCTGTGCCATCGTTTGAGGTACTAATGAACGCTCCTTATGAAAAAATAAGAGAGACTGACAAAGTAACGCTCTTCGTACCATGGTCGTTGCGTGGATCTGGTGATGTTTCATTGCTAGCGCCACTCTACATTCCCATTCGCTACGATATAAATATCTTAAAAGTACGTACGCAGGAAGAACAAATTAACGATTACGTAGCTGCTAATAAGATTTTAGGCTTAGAGAGAAACAACGAAAATGGACTTCGGTTTGTAAAGACCTTGGCTCGTCCTGATTCTGCCCAAATCGAAATTGGCACAACAGTAAGTGTGGTCTATACTGGAAAGCTCATCCGTAATGGGAAGGAGTTTGACAGCGGCACGACTGACGTAAACGTGGTTGACCCTAAAGGTACGGCATCGGGAGGCGTGGTGAAAGGATTTAATGACGGTATCGCCAAAATGCGTTACGGCGAAAAAGCCATCATCATCTTCCCTTCTACCCTAGGGTACGGCGCTACTGGTAGTGGTGGGAAAATCCCCGCTTACTCTCCGCTGCTCTTTGAGGTCGAAGCGAAACGCAAGTAACTTTATTTTTTATACCACAAAAAGCGGCCGAATGGCCGCTTTTTGTTCTTTTATCTTTCTAACATCATGCAACTTTGTTTTGCCACTAACAACGCCCACAAACTCAAGGAAATCAAAGCACTCTTGGGCGATAATTTTGAATTAAAAACCCTCCAAGAAATCGGCTGTAACGAAGAGCTTCCCGAAACCACCGATACCATTGAAGGCAATTCAGCGCAAAAAGCGGAATACGTCTGGGAGCACTACCACGTCAACTGCTTCGCCGATGACTCTGGCCTTGAAATAGAAGCACTCAACGGCGCTCCTGGCGTTCATTCGGCGTACTACAGCGGTGAACGCAACCACGCCCGTAATATCGAGCGTGTTCTCAACGAATTGGCCAATGAAAGTAACCGCCGAGCACGTTTCAAAACCGTTATTACGCTTACGTTAGAGGGAAAAAGCTATTCTTTTGAAGGAATTGTAGAGGGAACTATCATCGACAGCCCACGCGGCACCGACGGCTTTGGCTACGACCCTATCTTTGTTCCGGAGGGTAGCCAGCTCACGTTTGCCGAAATGACGCTGGCCGAAAAAAGTAAAATCAGCCACCGTTCACGCGCATTTGCCAAGCTGGTTGCTTTTTTGCAGGATTACTCGGGTATCAATTCGTAACTATTGATACTATTTCCCGTTTTGCGGCTTTCGGCGGTGCGTTCTAATTTCAGTACATCGGCGGTCGGGGTTTCGGTAATAAAAAACTCCACCGTCCCAATGGTGCCCGTCGGCTTTGGAACTAGGTTTTCTAAAATAAGGCGCTGGTTGTCGGTCGAAACCGTCCACGTTCCTACCAGCGTTCTACCATCAATGTCTTTGAAAGTGACTTGCTTAGGGTCGCTCAAATCCAGCCGAAAATTGGCATAACTTGGCTTCACGTTGCTGGCTCCTCCCAAGCTAAATACTACCTGAGTTCCTTCTTTCACCAATTTTGCTTTCCATTTTTTACCAATCAAATCGGTAATAGGAACTACTTTTTCGGGGGTACATCCTGCCAACAGCAGCAAACAACAACTAACTATCGCTAACGTCTTCATATCCTTTGAGAATTAATTGAGCACAATTTTGGTTGAAAAAACCCGATTTTCGGCATTGACAATAACCACATACACGCCTCCTCTCAGCGCACTTAGGTCGTGTATCCATGCTTGCTTGCCTGCCACGATGCCTGCATCGGTTTTAAGCGGTTGGCCGTTTAGACTCATGAGTTTCCAGCCCATTTCTAACGGCTGAAAACGCTCGTTTTGGATGCGTAACGTCTGGCCGTACGCGATAATGGTTAAACCCACTTCCGACAACTGCGGCCGCACCGAAATCACGACTTCGGGCGTAGTGACACTCACTACGTTGCTGTATCCTGAGTTCCCAGCGGCGTTAGAAAGGCGAATGCGGTAATAATAGGTAGTTTGTTCGTTGAGCCCAAGATCCACGTACGAGGTACTTGTGGCGGGTTGTTGCGTAATTTGCATAAACCCAGTATTAGGACTGGTTGAACGCTCAACGAGGACGTTGGTGGCGTTCGAGAGCGTTCCCCACGTCAACCGAATTTGGTCATAATCTGCAAGTTCGGCCGTAAGGTTTGTCGGAGTCGCAGGAACGGCCAATGAGGTAGTAGCGTCTGCGACGTTGGTATAACTACTTGCTCCTGCCGAATTATTGGCCCGAACGCGGTACCAATAACGCGTCGAAGCGTTCAAGCC
>NZ_JBYFCK010000004.1:0-199017 GCF_057652155.1 Runella sp. R0.1_18 | reverse complement strand
CCGTCAGTACTGCGTTCTATTTCAAATCCCGTTTCGTCCGAAGCATTGTCCGTCCACGACAAATTGATTTGACTACTGCTACTGGCCGTCGCCGTCAAGCCGCTCGGCGGACGAGGAATCGTCACGGGAGGAGCTTGCGTGGTAGCACAAGCAGGATCGGTGTAACCTGAGTTTCCTGCGCCATTTTTTGCCCGTACCCGATAACAATATTGCGTTAAAGGAACCAAACCCGTGTTGGAATAGCTTGTGGCGTTGACACCCACGTCGGCGATTTTTGTAAAATTCCGACCATCGGTTCCGCGTTCTACTTCAAAACCCGTTTCATTGTCCGACAAATCTGCCCACGAAAGATTGATTTGGGAACTACTTGTGGCGTTGGCCGTTAAGCGCGCGGGGGCATTGGGTAAGCCCGACTGCGTGGTGGCATCGGCCGTATTGGATTTGGTACGAGAAGGTGTGCCGCCCCGTTGAGAACCTACATAATAATAATAACGGGTAGAAGCATTCAACCCCGTATTAGCGTAGTTCGTTACATTGGCGCCAACATCCGCAATTTTAGAAAAATTAGCATTGTCTGTAGAGCGAAAAACTTCAAAACCTGACTCATTATTAGAAGCATCCGTCCAACTAAGGTTGATTTGGCTTGACGATACCGCTACAGCGCTAAGATTGGTCGGCGGGTTAGGTGGGGAAGCGAGTGTAGTAGCGCAGGCGATATTAGAAAACTCATTGGGGGCTCCCGTCCAAGACACCCGATAACAGTACTCCGTGTTGTCTAACGGAACGGTTTGGTCATCATAAAACGTAAGGTTGGAATCAAACGAACCAATCGTACTCCATGCCCCACCCTGCCCTTGGCGTCGTTGAATAACGACATTGCCGTTTTCTTTCCCGCCTTGTACCTTAAACGTAATGGCAATCCAGTTTGTCCCTTTCACTTCAATTTTTGAAATGTTGGGCGCAACGGGCGGAAAAGCATAAACTACGTTGGAATAACCGCTAAAAGTGGTCGCTGTCAACTTCGCCCGTACACGATAATAACTATACGTATTGGCAGGCGGATTTCCGTCAGTATAGGCAGTGACATTCGCATTTACCTCTCCTAATTTTACAAACCCTGCCGTTTCGGAAGTCGTTGAGCGCTCTAACTCAAAAGCCAACTCCCGTCGAGAATTGTCTGTCCAGCTCAGATTAACCTGTTTGCTAGAAACAGCCACCGCTGCCAGATTGGAAGGGGCTTCACTTTGAGCAAATGCTTTTCCAAAACCGATAAACACTAAAAATAAGAATAGCTTTTTCATGGATATAATGCGTTGAAGGGCATTTATTTAAGCTCTACTTTTACGACCGAAGACAAACTTGACTCCAATCCATCAGGATAAATAACCCGTACCGCATACTGAACAATGCCTTTAGCTGGTGGGCGCTTATCTTGGTATTGACGGTTATCATAAACCGAATCATAACTTAAAAAAGGTTCTTTTTCGACAGCCCGATAAACCACAAAGCGACAATTCGGGACGGCATAATTCCACGAAACCAACACCGTTTTATCTGGATTGATAATCGCTTTGAGCCCACTGACTTTCTGGGGAGTAATGCGCGGCGTTTGAATGTTGAGTGGAAAAGATGTCTCTGAACGCAGCCCCGCTTCGTCCACTGCCACCAACGCATAGCCGTATTCTGAGCTTCCTTTGATGGTTTTGTCGGTATAAGTCGAAATGTCTTTCGTTAATTTTGCCAATTCAACCCACCTTTCACTGCTTTTGCCGCGACGTAACAACAACTGATACGCTACGTCGTCGCTCCTACTTGGTGCCCATGAAAACGCTACTGAGGTGTCGCTCACGACATAGTCTCTTATGACAGGTGTCGTTGGCGCAATTTTATCGGGACGAATCAGCTCCAAAATATCGGAAGCTTCGCTTGGATTGTAATTTTTGTCGTAGGCAATGACCCGAAAGTATTTTTTACGCGTCAGCGTATTGAGCGTCACGCTATCATTATAGACTGGCAATGCCAAATAGCCTTTGGTATCTACCGTAAAAACGTGTTTGCGGTCGTTTGCCGATACCACCCGATACCCCATCAAATCGGGTTCGGGATTCATGTCCCACACAACACGCACAAAGCCCGTTGAGTCAATGTATCCTTGCAACCCTTTTGGCTTTGAAGGGCCTTTCCCATCTTTGATGATGCAATAAACGGGCAGGCTGTGCCCCAGGTTTCGGGCCGTATCTACCGCAATTACTTTGTAATAATTGGGTAAATATGGAATGGCCGTTGTGTCCGTAAACTCACGTGTCGCAGGCCCCAACGGCTCAGTAATTAGCGGGCTAAAAGGCCCTTCTAAATTCGTTGCTTTGGCCACCACAAAGCCTGCCACGTCGCCCGTTACGGCAGGGTATTTCCAAGTCACGCTTACTTTGGCGCCATTGAGGTGTTTGGCATTGAGTTGTTCTACCGATGGCGGCGGGGTTTTGTCAACGCCCATGCCGACGATAATCTCCGAAGGTGCCAATTCACCAAAAGGCGTAATGCCCAAAATTCGATAGTGGTAGTTGCGGTAATTTTGAGGAACGGAGTCGGCATACTGAATGATGTCATCCATCTGGTCGGCGGGAGGTTGTATCCAAGGGCGCTTAGTGAGCCGACGGAAAGTTTTGCCGCCATCTGTTGAGCGCTCTATGTGGTACGACGAAAACGCAGATTCGGCCAGACGGCGATTCCATTTAAGTTTGATCAGATGCTCTCCCGATTCGGGACGAACAGGTACCATTTTCAGGGGTGCTCCTGGGCCATCATTGACCACCGACGATGCCGCCACTTCTACTGGATACGTTTGCGGGTCGGTCAGTGGAATGATATAATAGAGATACTGAACGCCTTTTTTAACCTTTTTATCTACCCAACCCAAGGCCATGCCGCGGGCATATCGGGGGTGGCTATCGGCCAAAACCAAGGCCAACATCATGCGCAGGTCGTTCTGGTTTTGTTGTTCCAAAATTTTATCCAACGTCACGGCCTCAGTAGCTCCGATGGGCGTATTTTTTCCATGAACCAACTGCGCACAAGCCGCCGCTAGGGTGTCGCGGCGAGTGGTATTTTTAAGCCATTCTTCAAGTGTCCAAGGCAATATGGTCTCTTGAAAGTCCAGTTTCGTTGTTTTATTGTCGATGACGCTGCGCCGAGTAAGCAAATACCCCGATTTAAGCGCTTGTCTGAAAAAAGAAGATTGGTTGGGGGCCCAACGAACGACAATCGAATCGCCAAACGATTTGGTCATTACCCCTACTCGGTATTTCCCCAGCAGCGAGGTATCTATGGGTGTTTTTGGAGAAGCAGCCGTCTTTTTTTGTTGCCCCCAAGCGGAAGAAGCAAAAAGTAAGAAGCAAAGGGCAAAAGGAGTATATACACTAACTTTCATAATATCAATTATTTAGCGGAGTTAAACACCGAGGCGGAGCGGATTTTTTGGGCAATGCTGTAAGCCATTTCCGACGGGCAATTATTGTCTTTGTCAAACAAGATAGCTCCTTGATTGGACGACGTAATGGCCTGTAACCAATTTAAATTTACCTGATGTACATCAAAAAAGGCGCTTTGATTTTTGTAGTCCAGCAATGGACGATAAAGGCTTCCCCACTTAGCCGATTGCAATAACTGAGTCAGTTTACTGTTGCTTTTATTGGTCTCTATTTGGCTTTTGGCAATGATAACCGCAATGGCGCAATTGGCATTCGCTCCTGGCCCCGCCATGAAGAAAAAGCCACGGGTATTGGCAGGGCTGTTCACCGACTTCATTCCGTATGATTCATCTGTTACGTAGTCAAAAGGCATTTGATAATGAATACCCAACAACTCATCTTTAAAATAGTTGGGCTGCTGATAATCAGCCGTCCAAGTCTCTGTTTTGAACTTATCTTTGGCCTTAGTTCTGAGCATCTCCAGCGTTTCTGGGCCAAGCTTACCTCCTTTCAACTTTTCTAACAGCGTATTTACATAAGCCCCGTTATTGGTTGCCGCCAATACAAGCTGATCAGCTACCTTTGAAGCGATATACTCATTGATTCCCTGGTTGTTGCTATTGTATTTGTCATCGTTTGCCTCAATGAGCTCTGCTAGTTTTTGCGCAATGTGTTTGTTGTACAATTTCAAGACTGGGTCCGACCAATAAGTGATGCCGTAGTTTTTGGGGGAATTGTCGCCAAAGATGGTTTTCTCAATCATCATCTTATTGGCATCAGCCAATATTTGGTTCGCCTCGAAAGCATTTTTACCCAACTCTTTATCTGTTACATTAAACCCGCCTAAATCGGCACTGGTAGCGTTCGTATTGGCTATGAGGCTCATTTCTACCACATTCAAGTTTACGGCAGGTGTCTTAGCGGCGGTGATTGGCCCATTGGCTGTTACTTTTTTGCCTAGCTGCGCAAAAGAGTTTGAAAAAAATCCGACAACGATTAGCAATGTGACGAGTGGTTTCATAATGCTCAATTTTCAGTCAATTGTTCGCTTATTTTTTCTTTTTTTCCGAAGGGAAAAGGGCTTCAATATCTTCATTTTTGAAAGGCTGCTGGGGCGCATCATTGATGGTATTAAAAAACACCATGGCCCGCTCAAAAACCTTACTTGGACTATCGGGGTTTTCTTTCCCATACGCGCCACCGAACAGCATATTTGTTCCTGTGGGGTCATAAATATCAGGCCGTACTCGTTCTAGCAATTGACTTACTGGAATGGCAATATTTTTAAACCAATTGCTCGTTGGGTCGGCGCGAAGCAGCACCAACGGCGGTCTAACGATTTCGCTACTCAGTTTTTCGGTTCTTAGCTCATACGTATCAAACCCTTCTTTAGACACCATTTTGGTCGTCAAGGCATCGGAAAGAAAACCCCAAAACGACGTCTCGGTCGGAGGGAATTGCGTGGCCATCAGCTTTTCCTTGAGCGTACTAAACTCACTGGTTTTAAAATAATATTTGTACAAACGCGATTCCAAGCTCTGGAAAAATGCGGCTTCTTGCTTTTGCTGCTGTTGAAGGTTCTCAATCGACTTTTGAACAAGAAACTTACCGTCACTAAACATCTTTTCTGTTGCAGTATTGATTTTATAAGATGTACCGTAGCCTTTGGCTATTTTTTCGTACTCCTCTTCAGAAACGACCGTATAAGCGACCATTTGATTGTCGTATTTTTGATTGACCACGTTGGCCATTGCTCCTGCACCTATTCCTGGCGCACTGTATTTTCCTGAGTTTGACCACGATTGAGCCGAAACGCTGCCACTGGTACTTTTTCCTCCTGCACTTACATAAATGTTGGCCGTTGTGATTTTTTTGGCCGAGGCTTTGGCTTTCTGCGCCTCGGCGTACATTTTTTCAGCAAAATCAGCTTTCGGAATTCGTACCAACTCAAAACGATAGAATGTTTTGTTTTTGATGCCAAACGGCATTTTATAGCTCACTTTATCTCCATCAAATTTGGCATCGGCCAGCAGTACATTCGGGCCGTTTACCTCCGCAAACTTGGCTCCTTCCAACGGTACCAATCGAACTTTTAAGTCATAAAACTCGTCGCTATTGAGGTTTTTCATACAACAAGACAAGTTGGCTTTGAGCTTGATAAAGGTCGTGGCGGCGTCTCCTTTCATAAAATATCGCTGTCCTTCGTATGGGTACGAAGTGAGAACCGTAGCGTCATCTTCACTCCCTTTCGACAATACACTGATGCAAGGCCCCGTGGCAAATTCAACGGTTTCGGTTTGTTCGACCGTCTGGTTTTTAAAAATGTAAGGAACTACTTTGCCACTGTTGTCTTTAATAAAAACCTGAACACCCATCGACATTTTATACGTTGAATTGGGCAAAAGTGCCGTACTGCGGTAAAACGTCGCACTGTAATTAGGATCGCCATCTTCGTTTTTTCCCCAACTAAACCGTCCCGAATTATCTTTGCTACAATTGGCATATTCGGCAGGTACACTGGTCGCAATGGCATTGAAGTTTTCTTTCAATTTAAGCCGAAACTCACGGTGAAAAATCTGGACCCCGCCTGGCCCCATCGTAACAGTGCCTTGTGCTCCCGCTTCCACTTTTTGTCCTTGTGGAATTTCGAGGTCAACAATCAAATCCGTTTCTACGGGATAGTTAAACTCCGCATAATAGGGCGACAAGATGGACACTTTTTGCTTCGTACCAGACGGCCCCAACGTGGCGATGAGTGGCTGCCCTGCAAAAGGATTAGGCGGCGAGTAGGCGGGTTCGCATCGTTCACCTTTGTTGTACCAAAATTCAAGGTTTACGCGTCCTTTTACCAAACCTCCCAGCACTCGGTATTTTAGCAAAACGTGCCCATTGAGCCAAATCGGATTGACCATGCCTCCGCGCAACAAAGCAGCGGCTTCTAGCTCTACGACCGTAAACCTTCCTTCATACACCCACGTATCAATGTCCAAATCCAGCGCAAAGTGCATGTAAGCGTAGATTTGACCTTGGGCATACCAGCCATTGATACCAGGCGTATTTCCGTTGCATTTGTCTTCGCTCTTGGCCAAGGCTAAATCAAACCCAATGGCACCGTCGTAGCGTAAATGGAAGGGGCCAATACCAAAATCTGCGCCCAATTTGTAACCAACCCCAAAGGCCAACATCGGAGAACTGTCTTTAAAAACAGTTCCCGCAGTTCCCTTGTACCCCAATTCTTGCAAAATACCTGGCCGTTTTTCAAAGCCATAAGGGGGAGGCGGGAGCGCCCCAACATCTTGTGGCGTGTAGTTTCCCATCATAAAATATGACCCAAAATCAAAACTACCAAGCTTCGCCAGCGTAACATTCAGTCCTATGCGGTTTTGAGGAACACCCAAAGATAAAAACCAAGTACCCTTGTTGCCATCAATCAATAGACGTGTGTCTTTCACATCGGCGCTCAGGCTGATGAGCGGTGGTACGTCGTAGCCCGCGTGCATGTTGAGTTGGGCTTTGAAGACTTTATCAGCAAAACTATATTCTATGACTCCGCCGCCCTGCGCCAGCGATTTGTCCTTTTTTTCCCCAATCAACCACGCATCTATGTGAATGCCCATATTATCAATCCCTTTATTGGTATTAAAAGCGACTTCCAACTCTCCGTTCATTTCAAATACAGCGGGTGTACTCAAGCCGATACCAACTTTAGCTTTAATTCCTAAACCAATGGCTGCGTCGGGCACATAGTCAAACTTGCCTTGTCCAACCTCAACTCGCTTTAATTTGGAATACACCCCTCCGCCGAATCGTCTGAATACCAAAGGCCCCGCAAAGGGAATACCTGCAGTTCCCAAATCAGCTTCTGCTTGTACATACCAATATCGAAAATCTCCTTTCGTAGGTAGTGTACGTCCAAATCGAGCCACTGACGCCCCCTTAAACAAGCCCTTAATATTCATCTCCACGTCTCCTTTGAGACCATTGCCATAGATTGGATCATTGCTATAAAAGGCTAATCCTCCACTGACGTGTACAGCCCCAAAATCCCCATCTACATAGACTTCGTTGGGTTGGATTTTATCAAAACTCCAGTCAGGTCGCCCCTCTTTCATACCTACCTTGAAGAGAATCGTAGCCCCACCCGTTGCCGAAAGTCCCTTATCGCCATCGCCCGTGAGGTCAAGTTTACCCATTAACTTCAATCCCATCGAACCGCCACCGTTGTTGACCAATTGATAATCGGTGAGCGTCAATGGAAAATCAGCCATGGATTTTTGGGGAGAAGCCGAACCCATTTTTAGGCTGGTTAGACCAAAATAATCGGGTTTAGATTGAAATTTCAATCCTTTGAAAGAGCCCGCCGTGAAGTTGAAATAATCGGTAACGATGTCCAACTTTCCATTCAATTCTGCGCCTGCGGTAAATCCTTCTGCATTATACGTAACAAAAATTTTGCTATCGGCATCCAAGTCCAATTGCGCTTTCCAAATGTCCATTTGCATTTTGTCCGTGGGCGAAATGCTAAATTCTACCCCCAGCGAGCCCGCTTGCGGATCTTTGGAAAGGGTACAGGTGTAGGGCAACTGCGATGCCTGTTCCTGTGGGTTTTTGAAAATCGGCAATACTACCAAACCCTTCATTTGGGACTTTTGGAAGGTACTTTTTAAGAAACTTACGGATAGCTCATCTATCGAGTAGTACCAACTATCCAACGAACCACTGCCTACATCCAAAATATTCTTCACAAAAGCTTTTCCCGAAAAACCATTATTGTCAGAAATCAAATCACTCACCCCCACAGTGAGCGGTTTGCCATCGGCCCGCTTGATAAAAGCAGGGAGTTCCAAACTGATTTCGGGGAAATACAGCCCTTGCCACAAGTTCAGTTCAAGCGCGGGGTTTTCCAAATATCCCTCGGGCAGCTTGGCGGGCGTAGTGGTTTCTGAGTGGTCATAAAGCGCAGGTTTGCCAGGAAGCATCGCAAACTTAAAATCGCTCAAGCCTTGTACATAAAACTTAGGAAAAGACAACTGCGCCGTCCAGTTCTGAAAGTTAATCATGCCTGCGTTGACACTAATTTCAACGGGGCCGTTGGTTTCGGCATTTACCAAACCGGGCGGCGTCAGCAGGCCGTGAACGCGCAGTTGTTTGTAGCCATTTTCATCAAAAACAACGTGCGTTACCACGGTCGTGTCTGGGCCTTCAAACGGGCCTTTGGGCGGAGCGGTGTCCATTCCTTTTAAAGCAAAAAACTGCGACAACTGCATTTTTTCGGCCAAGTACAGAATGCCTTCGCCGCAAGGTTTGTCGGGCGACATACACATGTTATACCCACTCAACGGAATGCCATTTACCTGGCTATTGGCTACTTTTATCCACGTATTGGCATCAAAATACGCATTTTTAGGCGTAAAGGTGACGTTGGTAATGGCAATCACCGTATTGACGGGGCCAAAAGATTTGTCTATTCCAAAGGGTACTTCAAAGCCGATACTTTCTTTGGCATTTTTCAAAGAAGAAACGAGCATGTCTTTTTGGGTCGCAAAAAATTCGCTCAGGCCACCCATTTGGCTCGAAGTAAGCGTAGGCGGCTTATAGTCGGGCGAATCGTAGTTGGGAAACAGAGAAGGGTTTGCTTTGTTGCTCAGACGGGCGCGCACAATCCCGCCAATGACCTGCCCCGCCGAATTGCATTGCACATCGTAAAGGCGTACCCTCAACTTGACGTATTGGCTATTGACCATCGGAATGGGAATCATGCCATCGCCGTTCAATTTGCCATTGACTTCTTTTACATTGTCGAGCAACTGCATCGTAAACAGCCCAATGGTCGCCGATTTGTTTTTCAGGGCTCCCTTGTTGTCCACTTGGTTGTCCGAAATTTCGCCCGCATTGCAAGAACAATTGACAGGTATATTTCCAGATTTCACGACCATCGGCTTCGGTTTCCCCGTGCTGTCGTTGGCAGCAAATGAAGGCCCTAAAGGAAAAAATGGCATGGTATCTTCTCCGTACGTAAAATAGCAAACGGGACTTTTTCCCTCGTTCAGAAAATTGATTTTTCGCGAAGCATCAAACGCCTGAACCCGCACCGCATACCGTTTGCCCACCTTCAAGGCAGGCTGGTTGGGGCCGTACAAAAATGAATTTACCCGAATATTCTTTACTTCTACGCCCGATGGTGGCAATACAACGGCATCAATGAATACGTTGGGGTCAAACCCAAAGGTTATGTTTGATGTATTTACTTTGATTTCCGAGGTTTCAATTTTTGTGGTTTTGGCAGCAGGCTTTTTGTCTTTATTGCCGTTCGGGAAACCGCTGATTACATTGGATTGATTGTTCAGAACATTTTCGGCTACTGGCTGAACATCGGGTAATTCAATCACTCTCAGCGTATAACTCACCTGCGCGGGCGATACGCCCACGGGCGGGGTCCACGAAAAAATAACATTTTGTGGCGTATTGGCAGCGACTTTACTGTCACAAATGGGGTTGACGAGCATGGGCGGTTCTACGCTTCTGAGGGTAAACAACCCGCTACATCCCAACGGAAAATCGGCCGACAGAGGACGGCTGCTTCGGTTGTCGAAAGCTTGAACACACAACTGATAATTGCCTTCGGGCAGGGGCATTCCACGGTAAAGTTGGGCTTTGTCCACGCCTTGCACGTCAATTTGCCCCAAATCAAACAACCCTTCTAAATCCGAACGCGTCAGTAACTTGTTTTCTAAGGGAGCTAACCGCAGCGGCACCAATGGACGGAAGTTTTGTGGCGTGGCAATCCGCACGCCATTGTCGCCCGTAATCGTTCCCAAAAAGCGAACTTCCAACGCCGCCGAAGTCGTATTCCGCACAAAGATTTGCACTTGATTCCCTCGGCCTGGGTAGTCTTGCAAATAGGCACTGTAGGGCGGCAATACGTTGACTGTAACCTGCACTTGCTGCCCCCAACCCCCAATGGGGGCTAAAAATGCACAGCAAATCAGCCCTATGACAAACCAACGAAGGTTTGTACAGCAAACGAACCGAACAATTCCCCCATTGGGGGCTAGGGGGCTGTTAAAACGAGATTCCATAACCAAGTGATCCTCTAAGTTCATTGAATTTTTGATCGGGTTGTCCCGTATTTGAGTTAAGGTATCCTAGTTGTAAACTCAAGCTCTGGCGCTTGCCAAGCTGATAGCTCGCATTGGCCGAACCATTAATGACTTGACCGTTTTGCCCTAATTGTTGATTGAACAAATAGCTTCCGCTGGCCGATACGTTCAGTTTTTTATCTAGTAAAGTGTGATTTACCCCTACCGTAGGCCCATAAAAACGAACCGTTTGATTTTGGGGCAAAAACGTCTGGGTATAACTCGCGGTGGCATTGGCTCCAAAACCTGATTCCAATTGGGTAAAGAAGTAGCTTAGGTTCACATTTTGGTTCTGATTTTGGGTAAACTCAGCGGTATTTTGGTTCAAATCCGACAATTGTTGGTGCGTAGCCGTAAGCGTAAACAAATGAGAAACGGACTCATTCTGAAGATTGTAGCGCAGGTTTCCCATCAAACTCAAGTTGTTTTGCGCTAAGCGCAACGTGTCGATGATGGGTCGCAACCCTGCTTGTTGGCTAATACCATAATTTGAAAACTGTAGGTCGATACCAAAGGCCGTAGAGGGGTTGAACGACAACACTGCCGAACCGACCGTCCGCCCCGTTTGGGCGTTCTTATTTTGGGCCAAATTATCTTTTTGAATCCCCAAACTGCCCATAATCCGCAGTTTGCTATTCATCAAATTGAAGCTGGGGGCTACTGTGTAGCTTACGATGTCGCTCTGGAAATAATAGGCGCCCATCGTCTGGAAATTGGGGTCAATACGTTTGTATTGAAGTTTAAGGCCGAAGACTTTGTCTTGGTAGCCCACGGCCGTTTGTAGGGCAGTCGTCAACTGCGTACTGAGCTGGGCAGGCATAAAAATGGTAAAAGCTTTGAGCAACGAACCTTGTTCCAGCGGAATCAGCTGCGCGCGGGTATCGCGGGTGTAGGCGCTCCCCGCAGCGTCCAATTCAAACGACACTTTTTTTACGAGCGTAAATCGCGACGTAAGCCCTATCACGGTGTTGCGGGCAGGTGCAATCGACTCGTTAGGAGTAATCGAATTTTGGTCGTCTGCGGCATTGAGTAAATTCAAATCAACGTAGTTAGACGCCGTTCCGTAGCCCAATTTCACGGCATACCCTGTACGTTTAAACGATGGCAGTGCTTGGTCGGGATTGGCAAGGTCGGTAGAAATGGCTTTGTTGAACCGCCCATAGACCGCTCCCAAACGTAGTTTCCCAGGATTTATCTCAAAACCTCCTCCTAAAAACGTGTGCCCTGCCAAGGTAAAGGGCGAAAACTGGACGTTGCGGTACCCCGCATGAACCATTGCCCATTTGTAAGTAGGGCTTACGCCAAACTGATTGAATGGTTGACGAAAGCTGGCACCTTGGTTCCCTAACACCATCGAAAAAGGCAAAGAGATACCTCCTGGCAAGATCACATTGAGCGAACCGCTCAGTCCGAAGGGCGTAGTTTGGTTGCGGGCGTCAATTCCACTGGCTTGGTAAAGTCCCGCGTAGGCATTTAATCCGCCCGACAACTTCACTGCCTGAGAGGATGAGTTTTGAGCATAGATTATATTGCTCAGGATAAAACACAAAAACAGTAGAAATCGGCGCATAGTTTTTGCTATTGGGTAGAACAAAAATAGCCCATTTGTATAGCTTAGTCAATCGTATAAATATATGACCGTAGAACTACTCGCGTATATTTACAAAAACACAAACACCTAAAAATCAATATATTAAAACAAATACCCATCATTTAAAAATATACTTTCGAGAGGTATATTTTGAGTTAACGGTCGTAGGAATTGAGTTAACGGTCAGCGAGAGAGCTGAATGACATTTTCGCGGAGGGCCTTATTGATGGCTTCGCCCTTAGAATTGACCTGAAGTTTCTCGTAAATCCGCATAATGTGCGTCTGAACGGTACTGATGCTGATCTGGCAGTGGTGCGCTATCAGCTTATAGCTATCGCCTTCCACCAAGCGGTTCAGTACTTCCATCTCTTTGGGAGTCAGGTCGTACGTAACTTTTTGTTTGGGTTTCTGAAAAGCTCCCAGTACTTTCAACGCAATACTCGGACTCATGGCCGCTCCCCCTTGCATTACTTCTTCTATGCTTTGGGTGAGCTTTTCGGCAGGTGTTTTTTTCAGTAAATACCCCACCGCCCCCGTTTCAATGGCAGCAAATACATTGTCAGTATCTTCGTATGCAGTGAGCATCAGTACTTTGGGGGGATGAGCCAATTGCTGCAACAACGCCACCGCTTCAATGCCTGTTCGCGAGGGCATTTCGATGTCCATCAAGACCACCTCTGGCTTTTCAAGTTGCACGGTTTCGACTACCCGAGTCGCGTCAGGATGTGAGCCTGCCAACTCGAAGTGGTCGCTCAGTTCAATGATGAGCGCAATGGTATGTCTAAACGAATCATTATCGTCATAAATCGAAATGCGTGGCATAGTAGTTTTCGTTTATCAGGCAAAGATAAATGACTGTAACATCGTTGTAAATCGGATAAATATATGATTTACGGCTAAGTTTTTTTAAGTTTTACCCGCGGATTGACGCAGATTAAGAGCCGCAGATATTCGCCGATGGAAATAGCTTCATTAAATCATTTATCAGCGAAAATCTGCGTTTGTATTGTTCTGCGGGATTCTGCAGGTAAAAATGAGACTATTTACTTAACAGTGTACTTAGTTTTTGAAGTTTAAACGTACTGCGCTCCCTTTTTGTAAAACCGATTCTATGACCAACGTCCCTCCAATCTGCTCCGCCCGTTTTTTCATGTTTTTTAGGCCGTTGCGCGAGTTTACTGCCTCGACGTCAAAACCCACGCCATTGTCTAGTACCATCGCTTTCCAGCTGCCACTCTGCCCCTTAAATTCGACTTTTATCAAACTCGCTTGCGAATACTTAAAGGCATTATTAAGCGCCTCTTTTACAATCAAATACACGTTCTGACGCACTTGCAAAGGCAAACTCAACGATTCTATTTCCTTGTCAATCACCAAATCAAACTCCACATCTTTCGACTCAGCCAACGGTTTGGCATACTCCCGCAAACGCGTAAACAAATGCTGCATTGAGTCGTTACTGGGGTTTATCGTCCACACAATGTCATCCATCGACTCCAACATTTGGCGCGCATCCGCGCTGATTTTACTCACCATCTGCTCCGCTTTTTGGGGTTGATTAGTCGCCAATTGTTTTTGGGTCAACCCACTCATCAGCGAAATACTACTCAAGGTACTCCCAATCTCGTCGTGTAAGTCGGCCGCAAGCTTGTTGCGCAGTTGTAGGGCTTCCTGCAAACGGCGGTATTTACCCCGATTGATAACAAACACAATACTTAACAACGCCAACAGCAACGCCAGCCCGCCGCCGATTAACCACAACCGATTTTGCAGCAACTCTTGGTCTTTGAGTTGGGCGTCTTGTTGAAGCAGTCGAATCTGCTGCTCCTTGGTTTTAGCTTCATATTTAGCAATAAGCTCTTGAAGTTGTTGTTGGGTAGCGCCTTTTTGGGTCGAATCGTTGAGTGCCGTACTTTCCAACAGGCTCTGATACGCTTTTTTAAACGACTGATTTTCTACGTATAAATCAGACAGATTTTTTTGATATTGGGCAATACTGTTTGGGTCGTTTTGTTTCTTGGCAATTTCCAACGCCTCCTTCAAATACGCTTCGGCCCGCTCGGGTTGGTCGATTTCACGATAGACCGCTGCTAAATTCGACTTGGCAACCGCCACCGAAGTAAGTGCTTCGAGCCGCTGGGCCAGTTGTAGCGACTGTTCAATGTATCGGATTGCTTCTTTAGGTTGTTTTAATTGCTGGTACATCCGTCCGATGTTCACCAAATAATCTGTTTGTCCGCGTAAAAACTCACCTTTTCGAGCTAGGGAAAGGGCCAATTGATAATTTTTGAGTGCCTCTTTAGGCTGGCTCAAATCGTCATAAATATTTCCGAGTAAGTTGTGGTGAATGGCCGCATTTCTCCAGTTTTTGTTTTCAGTATCAATAAAAGTAGCTTTTCTAGTATATGCTAAAGCTTCCTGCGGACGTTTGAGGGCTTTCAGTGCATCTCCAATGGCTGCATAAATACTTGAATAAGGCTTGAGTTTGTATTTTTCCTGTATTTCAAGGCATTTGAACGACATTTTCAATACCTCATCGTAGTTGCCTAAGGTATTATATAGTGTTATAACGTTGCTGTATGCTTCGTAGATTGTGTTGCCAGGAAGCTGTAAACGCTCGGCTTCTTGCACGGCTTGTTGAAAATAAGCCAACGCTTTGGCATAGTCAGTTTTGTAATAGTACATCGTCGCCCGTATTCTTGTATTGGCATACTTTCCTAGTGGGTAGTTATATTTCAGCGCCAATGGTTCTGCTATTTTCAGAATCGAGTCTGCTTTATCATATTCTGCCGTTTCGTTAAGCAGCTTGTTTGCGTACCGATTAAGCGCCCATACGTAGTTGCTATCTTTGGGAGCGCTTTTGAGGTATAACACCAACGAATCACGGGTATTGGGGATTTGGGCCATTGTCGTCCCCCCCCAACATACCACAAAAAAAACGGAGATAAGTACTGCGTATTTACGCCTAGGTATCAGTTTTATCATGGATTAAATTGCAAAGTAACTTCTGTATTCTGACCTTTTTGACTTTTGATGTTCCATATAGCCCCAATCTCCTCGGCCCGTTTTTTCATGTTTTTGAGCCCGTTGCGTGAGTTTACTGCCTCGACGTCAAAACCCACGCCATTGTCTAGCACCATCGCTTTCCAGCTGCCACTCTGCCCCTTAAATTCGACTTTTATCAAACTCGCTTGCGAATACTTAAAGGCATTATTAAGCGCCTCTTTTACAATCAAATACACGTTCTGACGCACTTGCAAAGGCAAACTCAACGATTCAATTTCCTTGTCAATCACCAAATCAAACTCCACGTCTTTCGACTCAGCCAACGGTTTGGCATACTCCCGCAAACGCGTAAACAAATGCTGCATTGAGTCGTTACTGGGGTTTATCGTCCACACAATGTCATCCATCGACTCCAACATTTGGCGCGCATCCGCGCTGATTTTACTCACCATCTGCTCCGCTTTTTGGGGTTGATTAGTCGCCAATTGTTTTTGGGTCAACCCACTCATCAGCGAAATACTACTCAAGGTACTCCCAATCTCGTCGTGTAAGTCGGCCGCAAGCTTGTTGCGTAGTTGTAGGGCTTCCTGCAAACGGCGGTATTTGCCCCGATTGATAACAAACACAATACTTAACAACGCCAACAGCAACGCCAGCCCGCCGCCGATTAACCACAACCGATTTTGCTGCGACTGAAGCTCCGACTCCTTTTGTAACAGCTTGATTTGTTGCTCTTTTCGTTCGGTTTCAAACTTCATACTCAACTCATCCATTCGTTTTTTTTGTTGTTGTGAAAACAGCGAGTCACTGAGTTTCTGGGCTACTTTTTGGTTTTCGTAGGCGCGTTTATAATCTCCTTTTTCAACAAACATTTCGCGCAACGCTTGGTAGATGTAGCCTTGGTATTCGAGCGACCCGATTTCTTTAAAAATCGCCAAGGCATCCTTCAGATAGGTTTCTGATTTCTCGTATTGTTTCTGAGATTGGTAATATTGCCCCAGGTTCCCGTAAATCGCACCGAGGTGATGAACCAGATTAAGTTTTTTTGCAATTTCTTCCCCTTTTTTCAACGCCGCCAAATCTTCTTTTGGCTTATTTAAACCTCGGTAAACCGACGATAGGTTGATGGCAATGTCCACCATAATAGCCTCATAATTAACCTGCTGCGCATAACTATCTGCTTTTTGAAGGTAAGACAAAGCCCGTTGGTATTCTTTTTGTTCGGCCAGCAACGACCCAATTCGGTTGTTAGTCACGGCTATTCCTCGCACGTTATTTTCTTTGATTTTGATGGCTAAACTTTGCTGAAAGTACGTGAGAGCAATCTCGTCTTTCCCTTGAAGGTGATAAATAGCCGCCGCAATATCGTAAGGAGAACTTCCTGATAGTTTGGGTAAACGTTCTCGCTCAAAAATCTTGATAGATTCCAACACGTACTTCAATCCCTCTTCGTTGTTCCCCATTAAATGAAGAATCATGCCTACGTTCGTCAAGGCGCGTTGTTGTGATGCAAACCCCAACGAAGACGATTTGGTCAACTGCAACGTTTTTTTGTAAAAGTCCAACGCTTCGCTGTATTTTCCTTGCACGTACGCACTCCGCCCTCGCAAATCGTACGAATCAAACTCTCCTTTTTTGTTTTTGAGTTGCTGGGCCAACGTCAGCAGCACTTTCGCCAGCGAGTCTCCAGCTGCGTACTCAGATGCTTCTAATTTGTTCCAAGCATATTCCCTGAGCGCCTGTAAGTAAAGGGTGTCTTTGGGGGAAGTGGTTAAAAACTGAATCAGCGAGTCGGTTGACTGAGGTACGGTGCGTTTTTGGGCAACGGCCGTTATGCTCAATCCCCAAAAACATCCTATTAATACATAAAGAGTTTTCATCGGAAAGCAGGGGGTAAGAATTTAGGTTTAAGGTACATGTATTTAGGAAAAGAAACTACAAATTGACTTTGGAAAACGCTTTTTGCTATTTTTACCTAGTTTTGTTCCCCTCCATTGACTAACATCGTATGTATTATCTCCTATCGTCCCCCCATCCCGAAAGTCGTTTTATTGAAATCGAATGTACTTTTACCCACGTTGAAACCGACATTCTTGAGATTCAGCTCCCTGCTTGGCGACCTGGACGGTATGAGCTACAGCATTTTGCCAAAAATATTCAGCGTTTTGGCGTTTTCAATAAAAATAATGAATCACTTACTTTTCGGAAAATCACCAAAGACCGCTGGCAAGTAGAAACAGGCACCGAAACCGAAGTGGTGGTTCGTTACAACTACTATGCCAATGTACAAAATGCAGGAAGCAGCTACGTCAATAATGACTTTTGGTATGTTAATCCTGTGAATCTTTGTGTATATGCCGATGCTTTTTTGAACGAACCCTGCACGCTTCAGCTTGCTATTCCCGATACATACCAGATTGCGTGTGGATTGCAGCAGATTGCGCCCAAAACGCTGCTTGCCAAAGACTATTACGAACTCGTCGATAGCCCTTTGATGGCTTCCGAAACGATCCAACACCGTACCTATCAGGTGCAGGATACCACGTTTTACGTTTGGATGCAAGGGAATATCAAGCCCAATTGGGAGCAAATTGTCGCCGATTTTCAGAAATTTTCGACTGCCCAAATTGCCGCAATGGGCTCTTTTCCCGAACCCGAATACCACTTTTTAAACCTGATTTTGCCCACTCCGTATTACCACGGTGTTGAACACCGACACTCAACGATGGTCGTACTTGGCCCCGACGACGAGGGCGATGGCCTGTACCTCGACCTCCTCGGCGTAAGCTCACACGAGCTATTTCACGCTTGGAACATCATTCGGATTCGGCCCAAAGAATTACTTCCGTACGATTTTACCAAAGAAAATTACTTCTCGACTTGCTTCGTCGCCGAAGGAGTTACCACCTACTACGGCGATTTGTTCCTGCGGCGTTCGGGCGTCTTTAATGATGAGGGCTACTACCGCGAACTACAAACCTACATGAAGCGTCATTTTGAAAATAGCCGTCATGCTCAGCAATCGCTGGTAGAATCATCGTGGGACTTATGGCTCGACGGCTACGAGAAGGGAATTCCGCAGCGAAAAGTATCAGTATATCATAAAGGAGCGTTGGTAGCGTTAATTCTTGACCTAACCATTCGCAAGATTCACGGACACAAACGGTCACTCGATGACGTTATGTACTCTTTATGGCAAAGATTTGGCATACCTTTTGTGGGATATACGATGGAAGACTACCAAGCAGTGGTTGAAGAAATTGCGGGGGAAGCGCTTCCGTGGTACTGGAACGATTGTATTTTGAGCAATTTACCCCTCGAAAATCACTTAAACAATGCCCTCGCATGGGTAGGTTTACACATGGTTAGTTTGGGAGACGGGACAGTCCAACTACAAGAATTAGAAAGTGACCCTGCCGTTTTAGAACGAAAAAAATGGTTAAATGGCAATATTTAAGGCATTTTTGAGTGTTTTAACGGATTTTTTCATACATTAACACCAAATTATCAGGCATAAATCTAACAACGACAATGAAAATCACGCCGATTGAGATTCGTCAACATACTTTCCAAAGAGTCTTACGTGGATACGACGCAGAAGAAGTAAACGCTTTTTTGGCCTCTTTGTCTCACGAATGGGAACGCGTGCTCAACGAAAACAAGATGCTAAAAATGCAGCTTGAAATAGCCGAAAAAGAGCTCAACAAACTTCGGGAAGTAGAATTGACGATGTTTAGAATGCTCAAAACGGCCGAAGATACCAGTACCCAAATGACCGAGCAGGCCAAAACCGCCGCCGAAAAGTACATCGAAGACGCACGCCAAAAAGCCGAAGAACTCGTCAACGAAGCGCGGAAGAAGTCGAATATGCTCGTCATTGATGCCGAAAACCAAGCAAAATACGTGCGCGAAGAAATTATGAATGATTTTAAAAATCAGGAACGTGATTTCAAAGCCATGGAAAAATACCGCGACAACTTGATTGTTCAGCTCAAAACCCTCGCCAATAATACGGTGGATAGTGTGGAGCGTTTTGAAAAGAAATTTGCCCAAAATACGGTAGCAGAACGTCTTGAAGACCTAAAAACGCAAGTGTCAGAGGCCATTCAGCAAGGAGAGCAAACCCAACAAGCTCGCTTAGAAGCGGAGAAAATTGTGGAAGAAATCGTGGAAAGCCAACCTCCCGTAGAAGAAATAGCGCCAGAGCCTGTACAAGAAGTAGTAGCCGAGGCGATTACAGAGGAAACTGTAACTGAAGAAACAACTGACGAACCAACCCTTGAAGAGCAAAAACCTAAGCAAGAGGGCTCATTCTTTGACCAAATCTAGGCTCAAATCAAACCTGTGAGGTTTTGAAAACCTCACAGGTTTAGTAGCACCCTTTTAGACTTTCCAAGATTTTGCTCAATCAAATATCCAAACTTGGAAAGTCTCTGTATCAACACTTTAGACTTTTCAAGTTTGTACTCAATCAAAAACCAAACTTGGAAAGTCTTTAACACACATTATATATTTTGGGAACAGTAGCATTAGAAGGAATTGAAATATTCGCTTACCACGGCACATCGGATGAGGAGCAAAAAATTGGGAACAAGTTTTCGATTGATGTCACCATACAAACCGATTTTTTAGAAGCCGCCCGCCTAGATCGCCTGCGCGACACGGTCAATTACGAAGTGGTATATAAAGTGGTGGTAGAAGTGATGAGCAAGCCAAGTCGGCTGCTGGAACACATTGCATACAATATCATCGAAGGACTACGCGCAACCTACCCCAACGTAGAAAGCATCGAAGTCAGCGTTTCAAAATTTAACCCGCCCGTCGGGGGCGTCTGTGCGCGTTCGCGCATTACGATGAAAGGGTAAAACAAAGTGCCCCCGTCTGCCAAGCAAACGGGGGCGCTTTTTGTATCATCATCGGCGAAATAGCCTACACCAATTTCCAACCTTCGCGGTACTGACGCGAGACAAACTGGTTCGCATCGTCGAAGTTTGTAATCTTCATGTTGTTACCATCCCACAACAACTTCTTACGTCCGTAGTAGTCGAAGCCATTGCCTTTTGGTTGACGAAGCATGTAGCTACGAATCGCTAGGTTACCCATCAATACCGTTTCGGTTAGTGGTCCTGAGTAATCAAACGATGACGTCAAGCCTTTGTGCTTGTCGCTACCAAAACCTGCCTTACAAGCCTCTGTCCAGTGGATTTGGTGGCCGTATTCTGGCAAGTTTGTTGGCGCAGCGTACTTGCTATCTTTCGCCATTTCCACTTTGTCGCCGTTTTTATAATAAATCTTAGGATTGTTGCCATACATATCGCAAGCAATGATTCCCTTGCTACCAATCATCAACACCCCGTTCGCGCCGTTTCCGTCGGTGCTAAGTGGTTCGTTGGCAGGAATCCAATCAGGGTGGAACGGACGCAAACCGCCGTCCATCCATTCCATTTTCAATGGGCTCTTATTTTTCGCAGTGGCAGGGAATTTAATTTCTACCAATGCCGACGGCGGACATCCTTCAGGAATCCACTCTGGGTTCCAGTCTTTCAAGAACACCGAACCTATGCTACACTCTACTTCCGTTGGGTAGTTAAGGCCCAAGACACGGAACGGAGTATCGATGGTGTGGCAACCGATGTCACCCAACGCGCCCGTACCGAAGTTCCACCAACCACGCCATTTGAACGGGTGATAGCCAGGGTGATAGTCAACCCACTGCGCAGGCCCAACCCACTGGTCCCATGCAACGCCTTCTGGCATATCAGGCTTGCCCGTTGGTACAGGAATCCCCTGTGGCCATACAGGACGGTTGGTCCAAATTTGAACCGTATGCACAGGCCCTACTAATCCTTTATTGAACCACTCAACCATTTGTAGTTGTGCAGGATTTGACGCGCCCTGGTTACCCATCTGCGTCACCACTTTGTACTTACGAGCCGCTTCCGTGAGCATACGCGCTTCGTAGATATTGTGGGTCAATGGTTTTTGTACATAGACGTGCTTGCCCAATTGCATGGCCGCCATCGCAATCACCGCGTGGTTGTGGTCAGGCGTAGAAATGGTAACGGCATCAATGTTTTTGCCTTCTTTGGACAACATTTCACGCCAATCTTTGTACTTAGTTGCGTTAGGGAAACGCTCGATTGACTTCGCAGCTTGTTTGTAATCCACATCGCAGAGCGCCACCACGTTATTGGCTCCGTTGTTTGATGCGTTAAAAATGTCACTTGTTCCCTTGCCACCTGCTCCGATGGCTGCCAAATTAAGTTTGTCAGATGGTGCAGTATAACCCTTTCCAATCACATGGCGGGGCACAATAAAAAAGCTACCTACGGCCAAGGCGCTCTTTTGCACGAAATCACGTCTTGATACCGATAAGGTCTTTTGTTTTGATTTCATTGGTTTAGTAGTTTTTTTAAGTTGTTTGAACAGACTCATAACTTAAAGCACAAAAGCAGGCAATAATTACCGTTTTATTGCGCATTTTTTTAGAAAAGATGCTAAAACTCTGCTTACTTTTGAGATTGATTAGAGACAAAAAAGCAAACGCCTGATGTATAATACGTTCTTAAAAGCAAAGTGGACTATTGGGGAGACTGTTATCGGTTATTCGTTATCGGTTATTGATTATTGGTTACAAAAGGGAAGAATAATCGCAGCGCTGTGGCTTTTTGGAAGCCTTTCATTGGCTGGTCATGCCCAGACAAAGGTGGGTACTTTGGAGAAAAAATTTATCAAACACGGTCTAGTGGACATCCAAACCCTCGACCCTACGCTCAAGGTTGAGCTCAAGTACTCCACGACCGACAATTTCATCAAAGAAGATGTATATGGCGACTTAGAGCGCGCTTATTTACAACCCATGGCCGCCCAAAAATTGGTAAAAGCCAATCAGTTTTTAAAACAAGAAAAGCCTAATTATACGTTATTGGTGTACGACGGCGCTCGTCCGCTGAGTGTTACCAAGATTTTTTGGGCACGGATGAGTCACTTGCCTTATAATCGCCGCGAAGATTTTGTGGCCGACCCTGCCAAAGGCTCTATTCATAACTTTGGTTGTGCGGTTGACCTAACCATCGCCGACGAAAACGGTAAGCCGCTTGATATGGGCACTATTTTTGATTTCTTTGGCGTTAGTGCCGAACCACGACGCGAAGCCGAAATGCTAAAATCGGGCAAACTATCTCGCCAACAAGTCGAAAACCGCAAGCTGCTACGGCACGTCATGCTCAAGGCAGGATTTACGTCGATTCAGACCGAATGGTGGCATTTCAATGCCTTGTCTCGCGCCAAAGCAAAAGCTAAATACGGGTTTATTGAATGATGCTCCTTCTCACTTTATTTCATGGATTTTGGCTTTCACTGTTTGGTCATTCAGTGAGCGACACGTCTCAATACATTCGCTTGCGCCAAGTTACTTTTACGGGCAACTATCGCACGCGTGAACACATCATTCGTCGTGAAATGGACCTGCGTACAGGCGATGTGATTACGGTACAAAAGCTTGATTCGCTGCTGGAGTACGACCGTCGCAAAATCCTCAATACCAACTTATTCATTACGGTAGAGCTTAAAAGAAAAACGATAGATGCCGACACCACAGGCATGGCCTTTTATACAGCCGATGGGAAACTCATCGCTCCTCCCCAAACCATCGACTTAGAGGTGGTGCTAAAAGAACAATGGTATTTGCTGGCTTTTCCTGTATTTGAACTCGCCGACCGTAATTTCAACGAATGGTGGTACGAACGCGGGCGCGACCTAAAACGCACGATTTATGGCACTTACATTTTGCACCAAAACCTGACGGGCAACAACGACCGCCTTCGATTACGCGCCGAGTTTGGGTTTATTCCTCGGCTCGATTTGTATTACTCCCGCCCCTATTTGGGTAAAAAGCAAAAACTAGGCATGACCGTCGGAATGATTCGGCTTACCAACCGAACCTTGCCTTACCGTACCCGTGCCGATAAACTTATTTTTTTCCCGAGCGATAGCCGCGTTCGTGAACGACTCAATCCTTACGTTACTTTTACCTATCGGCCACGGTTTTACGGTTTTCATTCGGTAACCGCCCAATATTCGCATACTACCCTCAGCGATACCGTGGCGCGCATAAATCCTAATTATTTTTTGGAAGGCCGCCGACAACAGCGTTATTTCCAACTGAGCTATTCGCATTTTTTTGACCGCCGCGACCGTGTCCAATATCCTTTAAGAGGGTTTTATTATGGAATAGTTTTTAGCCGATTAGGACTTTTTTCTTCCGATGATGTTCAACAATGGGAGGCTACTGCCAACTATGGACAATACTTCTCCCTAGGCAAAAAGCTCTTTTTTAGCTACAGTCTCAAAGCCAAGACTTCTAGCCCCTTCTTGCAACCTTTTTTACAAACGCGGGGGTTGGGCTACGGCACCGACCTTGTACGCGGATATGAATTGTACGTCATTGATGGTCAACACTTTGCTTTAGCCAAAACTAATTTGCGCTACCAACTATTAAACCGAACATTTAACTTGAGTAAGTTCATCAAAATGCGCCAGTTTAATACCTTCCCGTTGGCGATTTATCCCAACATCTATGCCGATTTTGGTTATACCCGAAACCAATACAGTTCGCTAAACAACAGCACATTGGCCAACCGCCCGTTGATGGGTGTAGGAATAGGGCTGGATGTAGTAACTTGGTATAATTTTGTGGGACGTCTCAATTATTCCGTCAATCACTTGGGCGAAGCACGTCCTTATTTTTCAATAGGCCGAGAGTTCTGATTTTCACCCAACAACGTATTAGTTTCCCATTAAAAAGAAGTAAGTCATTGGTATAGAAGTGTATTTAGCCCTAACTTAGCAGGGATTTTAAGCAAATTTGGACGAAATGACTCATTATTACCCAAAATACACCTACTTATTAGTCTTGGCTGGCGTTGTCGCAATCTTGTTTTCGTGTGGGAAAAGTAACGAAAAAACAGCCGAACAAAAAGCTGCTACCGATACAGCCAATGCCGTCAAAACGCCCGTTGTAAGTAGCAACCAATCAGAGCTATTGAAGCTCGTCATCACGCCTCAAGGGGGCGATTTTCGTGGTTTTAAGTTTGGCGACCCGTTGAGCAAAATCAAGGCGGAAGAAAAGTTTGAATTGTTTGAAGACAGTACCGACCACGTAGGTTACACGCACGAAACCGAGAACTTTGAAGCGATTGACATTCTTTATTACCTCGACAACAACAAAGCCCTCAATGGCGTCCGCGTGGATATTTATCTCAACGAAGCCAATGATGCTCAAAGCTTATACACTCAATTTGACACCTATTTGTCGGGGAAATACGCACCCGATTCGAAACAAGGCAAACGCACTACTTGGAAAGCCAGAAGCGGGATGCTCGTAACGTTAGAAGATGTCAGCAAAGGCAAAGATTATGGGCTTCGCATTGGTATTGGTGCCAATTCAAAATCGACCGTGAAAAAGCCCAAACCGTTGCAATAACCACTTTTCAATATGCACGTTGTTATCATCGGGAATGGAATTGCGGGCATCACAGCCGCACGAGAGCTGCGCAAACGTAGCGATTGCCGCATCACGGTTATCTCCAAAGAAACCGACTATTTCTTTTCCCGAACGGCGCTCATGTACGTGTATATGGGGCATCTCAAGTTTGAGCATACCCAACCTTACGAAAACTGGTTTTGGCAAAAAAATAAGATTGAGTTGGTCAGAGGAATGACTGAGTCTGTTGATTTTGCTCAGCGTAAGTTACTTCTTTCAGCCGATAGCCAAACGGTTATTTACCAGCCAACCCTACTTGAGCGCCTTACAAAAGTAGCCTCAAAACCAGCCACTTCCGCCTCTCAAATACGCGAACTCTCTTACGATAAACTTATCATTGCAACGGGTTCTGTGCCTCGTTTTGGCGCCTGGCCCAACACCCATTTGGATGGTGTCCAAGGGCTTTATAGCTTTCAGGATTTGGAAAAACTCGAACGGTCGTCGGAAGGAGTGAAACAAGCCGTGATAGTGGGTGGTGGATTAATTGGGGTAGAATTGGCCGAAATGCTTCATTCGCGCGGCATTCATGTGACCATGCTCGTGCGCGAATCGAGTTACTGGAGCAGTGTATTACCTCCCGAAGAATCTGCTCTTGTAACTCAACATGTCCAAAAGCGCGGAATCAACCTGCGATTTGGCTGCGAATTGGCCGAAATACAAGGTACTCAGAAGGTGGAGCGCGTCATCACTTCGCAGGGTGAAACCATTGATTGTCAGCTTGTAGGTATTTCAATCGGCGTTGAGCCAAATATTGATTTTTTACGCAATACTTCCCTCGAAACGCAACGCGGAATTTTGGTCAATGAGTATTTAGAAACCAACCTTCCTGACGTATATGCGGTTGGTGACTGCGTCGAACACCGCACACCCCCGCAAGGCCGTAAATCGGTGGAGCAAATTTGGTACACGGGCCGAATCATGGGCGAAACCGTTGCTCAGACCATTGGTGGTCAAAGGACGGCTTATCGGCCAGGCATATTTTTTAATTCGGCCAAATTTTTTGACCTCGAATACCAAACCTACGGCGAAGTTCCCGCCCAACGTACCGACGGCATTCAGACCTTTTATTGGCAACATCCAAACAAGGAAATCGCCATCCGAATCAACTACCGACAAGACACACGAGAAGTTACGGGTTTTAACGCCCTTGGCACTCGCCTTCGTCACGCTACTTGCGACGCGTGGATACGCCAAAAACGCTCGTTAGACTACGTGCTAGAGCACTTCCAAGAGGCCGACTTTAACCCTGAATTTTTTGAGAAGCTGAGGTTGTCTCACTGACGTCTGACCCATCTTTACTACCGTTGTGGCTATTTTGACCCCAATCACTTGTTACGAGATTTTAAGCAGTTTATGGGCGTCGTCCCCTCAGGTTTTGATTTTGAGAATGTAGTGATATACTAAAACCTTACATCAACTTTTTCAAGGTTTCGACGTTTAGAGCTTCGTCAAATACAGCCCGAATTGGAATGTGAAACCCTTCCATGACAAAACTTTTAATCTGCCCTTCTGCCGATTTAAGAATCAGTTCGTATTCGCCTTCTGCGTAGTGATACTGTTCAATGGTTTGGTGGTCGGGATCAATAATCCAGTATTCTTCTATTTGGTGTGCCTGATAATCTTTGAATTTTACCCCGCGGTCACGCTCTTTTGTACCCTCTGACAAAATTTCAATCACCCAATCAGGAGCAGGAAAAAGTGTTTGCTTTTCGGTAAAGATGGCGGCTTTCTCTTTTTTGAAGAAACAGATGTCTGGCTCATAATCATTACGAGTGAGCGTAATCATGATTTTTTCAATACCTACAAAACCGAGTTGATTTGTATCGGCGTAGATACTCATCAAACGAGCTAGTAACAACGAAGCCGTATTGTGGCGCTTCATCACAGGCGAATGAACGATGATTTCACCATTGATAAATTCCGCTTTTTCTTGTTCGGTGATGTCATTATAAAAAGCAATTCTTCGCTGCTTTTCATTTTCAAGTGCCACTTCAATGGCTTGAATCAAAAAGTAAGCGTCTGGTTCATTCAGAATTTCAGAAATAAGGCGATTGCTCATGGTACGTTCAGTTGGTAAACAAATGTACAAAAAGTCAGGTTAAACGCATTAAAAAAGTAGCCTCAGCGAGGCTAAATCTTAGTAGAAAAAAGGGGGGGGGCGCCACTAAAGGTTTTTTATGGCAATTAGTAGCCAAATCGACTTTTGGAGCGTAGCGTCGCCCTCATTTTAGCATCACTACTCGTTTCACCCACTGCTGATTGCGCAACGCCTCTACGTCCATGTGTCCCTGCCAGTTAACTTCTTGGTAGATTTCTAGCAAATCCCGAATGGTTTTGACAGGCTTGTTATTGGCCACGCGGATGACGTCTTTGGGCTGTAAACCAGCTTTCGACAATAGGCTATTGGCCGCGACGCTCGTTATAATCACACCCGTTTCGTCGGGGAGGCCGTAGGCGGAGCGTTCGCCTAAACCTTCTACGTTTTTGAGCGTACTTCCTAGCCAAGTAATCACAACGGCCTTTCCTTCCACCGATTCATTGGTTAGGAGTGTTGGCAACTCAGGCTGTAAAGCTCGTTTTTTTAGGGCTATTTTCTGGACGCCAAACGACTGCATCGGGAAGTTTTTAAAACCGAGTGTCAGCGCCAGCGAAGCGTTTTTGACCGTGTAGTTTCCCTCCGAAGCATTCACAAAAAGAGGGTTTCCCGCTTTACTTCGGGAGTCGGTGCCGTTCTTTTGTGCCAACGCCAAGGCCGCTGCATCAGGGAATAAATTTTGGTCAATCTCCTTTCCCCAATCGTTGATTTGAATGGGAAAATACTTTTTCATCACAATGTTATGCCGAAATACATCGTGGCTATTTTTGAACCAAACGTGCGGATGAAATGAGTTGTTGACCATGATGTTGTTCTCAACCGTTCGGTAAAAACCTTCCCGAAGCTTGAGGCCACCATTGAGGCAAACGTTGTTGTAAATATGGTAGTTAGACGAGCCATCGTCGAGGTCAATATCCCAGCCGTGGTCGCAGCGAAAGCGGTTATTACGAATAATCGTCGTTTGCTGCGCATCAAGCAGTATCAATTCTGGATGTACCGCTGTTAGACTATCCATATAACGTCGATTGGCGTACCAAAAACGGTCGCGTCCCCAAGAATTAAACGCGCCGTGGTCGCCCGTTTCTAGGACGGTGTTAAACACATCGTTGTACTCCAGCACGTGCCCACCCCACGCCCCATCGCCGATGTTTATTCCTGCTCTTGGCGTATTGTAAATGCTATTGTGGCGCACGGTAATCTTCGCCGACATTTCGATTTGAACACCCGTCGCCTGCTTTTCGATTTGCCCCACGTCATGAATCAGATTGTCAACAACCGTGCACGCTTGCGGGTAATTATTGGTTTGAGGCCCAGGCGTTTTATCCAGTTTTTCGTAGGGAATCGACCACTCATACCGAAACGAAGGCGAACGTACGGCCTTGGGATCGCCCACAAACGCCACAGCACTCGCCCCAATATGATGAATATAACACCCTTTGACAGTATTATTTCTATTGTATTTGCTCATTACGACGGCATTCCCTCCTAAATCGGCAAATTCACAGTCGGTAAAGGTACAGTTTTCTGCTCCCTCAAACAGCACGGCTCCGCCACGAAAAAACGTCCAATCGCTGCGCACCAACGGCTCTTTGGTTTCCATAAAGCTACGTTCAGTATGCGTAAAATGCAGGTTTTTGAAATGAACATTACGCAAAGGTTTTTCGGGAGTGCCGCGCAATTCTACTAAGGTGTATAGTCCCGAGGTTTCCACCCGTGCTTTGGCAAGGTTTACGTTGGGAGGGGGAATAAAATACAACGTACGGGTCTTTTTATCAAAATACCACTCATGCGATGCATCCAATTCTTCCCAAATATTTTCGACAAAACGGTGCTGTTTGTGCATCGACGAAGGACGGTTGTTTTGCCAGCCCCCCTCCAACGCCAACTCTCCGTTTTGATTTTTTCCCATAATTAAGTAATGAAATCCGCCCCATTCGCCCGAGTGAAGGGCGTGTACATAGCCTCCTTCGGGTTGACTCCACGTCCGTACGCGTTCGGGGGCTGTTGCTTCCGCTGATGTTCCATGAAATACCCGAGCGGTAGAGTCATAGTTAGGAAAACGTGCCAAATGCTGTAATTGGCCATTGATAAAAAGTTGTTCGAAGACACCACTGCCGTTTACCTGAGCCTGATAAATACCATTTTTAAACGGTTTCCATGCCAGCTGTATGGCCTCTCCCCCGCTAATGGTTACTTTTTCGTGGGCATATGCGCCGATTTCTAACGATGCGGCCTTCACTTCATCGGCGTTCAACACAATAGGAGCGGACAAATAATAAACCCCCTCGCGCAAAAAGATTTTCACCTTTCCTCCTTTAACTTGCTTGGCTAAGGCGATGGCTTTGGATACGCTTTTGAAGGGCCTTTGCAACGTACCTGCATAGGTATCTTGCCCGTTAGGCGCAACATAGTACGTCACTTGAGCACTTGCTACCGAAACGAAGAGGCAGTTTATCACCCACAACGCAAAAAAACGTATCATCATCAAAAAGCGAGGTTGAGAAATGAAGGAATAATTTGCCGACTTATGTGTATCTAAGTGAGCATTTCACAATCAAAAAAGCAGTTTCAAGCCTATTTTTACTTTTGTTGACACACCCTGCCGTCATCAGACACCACTTCGTCGGGGCGACTTATTTAGCGGTATCCTGTTTTAAAACTTCATTGTTTACATTTGAACTAGCTCACTATCAATCTATTTCAAAGAAAAGAATGGTTTTTGAACACATTACTCCCTCGCCTTTCCTTGCCCCCTTTGTGAAAAAGTACCTACTGCTGCATTTTAAGGTAAAGCAGGGCAATGTATCTTTTGTGAAACCATACCCGCCTTGCCCCGAACAATGCCTCACTTTTAACCCACGAACTCCGCTTACGAGTATCAATCAGCACACCGACGAGGTGATACGGAGAGGAGCTTGTTATGTATCAGGGCAACAAGTTTCGAGGCTTAACTTGCACATTTCAAACGATTATATCATGCTCAAGGTGGTGTTTTGGCCCGACGCCATGTACCAATTATTTGGCGTCCCACTTCGTTGCATTACCGATCAATATCTCGACACAGAAAGTGTGATTGGACACGAGATAAAAACTGTCAATGAGCAAATGGCCAATGCTTCCTCTTACCATGACATCATTACAATTGCGGAGGCATACTTGTGGCAAAAAGCAAAAAAACGAAAAATTGACGCGAGTCCAGTGGCTCAAATTGGACAGTTACTGATTAAAAACCCTAATCGTTTTTCGTTAGATTGGCTGGCAAACCAAGCGTGTTGGAGTCCACGACATCTGGAACGACAGTTTATTGAACGAATGGGCGTTAGCCCAAAGTTTTTGGCACGCATTAGCCGTTTTGATAAAGCATTTGAGTTCAAACAACAAAACCCATCGCTCGATTGGCTCAGTATCGCTTTACAAACGGGGTATAACGATTACCAACATTTGGTCAAGGACTTCAAACAATTTGCGGGCGTTACACCCAATCTTATCCTTCAAGCAGAACTGGACTCTCCCGAACGCCGACTGGGGCTGGTGAACAAAACAATGGCTACGCGCTAAATCCTGTCGTTTTTTTACCACCTCTACACGCTTAAAAGGGCGTATGTTTCGCAAAAATTTACCACGATGGAAAAAACCTACCGCTTCCTACCCTACTTTTTTGTTGCCTTTTTTGTTTTGGCAATTTACTGCTTCTACCAAAGCTACTTTGGTGAATTTCCAGACTTTCAAGGCGTTATCAGTCCCATTGGCAACACCCCTATTGCTATCACTGGGGTTACACACTTTCACGCGGTGATGCTCATTGTTTGGCTATTAATGCTCATTGTTCAACCGATTTTGATTGTCCAGCAAAAACGCGAATGGCATAGACTGGTGGGCAAAGCATCGTATGTGGTGGTGGCGTTGATGGTTGTATCACTACTATTGATTATTAACCAAGAACAAAGCCGCGAAAAAAGCCTGCCTGTTTTCACGGCCAACCTGTTCGATGTCCCCGTTTTCTTGGTATTCTACGGTTTAGCCATTTACTTTCGCCGAAAGCCCGCTTACCACGCCCGATTTATGGTGATGACGGTCATACCCTTTATCAACCCTGCGGTGGCACGTTTGCTTGTCAATGGTTTGGCTGTGCAGCTGGGTTTGTGGTTGTTGTTTTTTGTGGTGGAGTTTTTTACGCGAAAAACGTTCAAGCCTTTCTTCATTGGTTTGGGATATTATGTGTTCAATTTGGCTGTTGTCGCCTATTTATTTTTGGGTAATCAGCCTTTATTGAATCAAATTTGGCAAATGTTTTTTGGGAAGTCGTAGTTTTTCTAAATTTACTTCATTTAATGGTGAACAGATGGTACTTCTGCCACACATACTTCCCCAACCCGCTTTGCGACCCTACGTAAAGTACTTTATGGTGTTGCACATCAAGCTTCATGACGTACCAGCACATTTACGTATCAAACCCTATCCACCTGACGCCGACCAAATGCTGTATTTCTACCCCCGAAGCGAGGTGAAAGTCATCGTTAATAATAATAGCGATGTACGTTCGAGTCCTAGCAGCATTTTTGTTGGTCAGCAAACTGAACGTATCAATCTGCAATTCGGCGAGGATCACCTCATCATTCAGGCCTGTTTACAACCTGGTTTTTTACATTTGTTTTTGGATAAAATGCCCATGAAACTCTTTAATTCCAAAGAGTTGGACGCGGAAAGTGTAGGTGATACCGACATGAAATTTCTGAATGAACAGTTACAGGAAGAAACCGACTATTATCGAATGGTGGCTCACATTGAAGCTTATTTACTGAACAAATTAAAAAGGAAAAAAATTGAATATCAGCCTATTGACCAAGTAATCGACTTTGTAAAAAATACGGAGAAAGCCGTGTCGTTGGATTGGCTTGCCAATCAGGCCTGTTTAAGTCCGCGCCAATTTGAACGCAAATTTCAGGAACGGATGGGAGTAGGCCCCAAGTTTTATGCCCGAATTGTTCGATTTGACAAAGCCTTCAAAATGAAACTGCAACAGCCTCATTTAGATTGGCTCGATGTGGCCTATCGTTGCGGATATTTTGATTATGCTCACATGATGCGGGATTTCAGGGAGTTTGCCGAAGTGACTCCCTCTATGTTACTTGCTCAGGATAGCGTGTCGCCCGACAAACAACGGTTGTGGTAAAATGTCGTTTTTTTACAGTCAGCAAAGGATTGACAACGACTACATTTGCCTTACTTTCAACCGTTAATAAAACTTATGAAAAAGATTGGACTATGGCTGCTTTATGGCGTAGGAGCTTATTTGGCGATTGCCGTTCTCTGTCAGTTATTGCCGAACAATAAGCCTGATTTTGCTCAAGTATTTGAACCCAATAGCCATATTGGGAATAAACAACAGGGAAATGAGCTTATTATTTTAAGTTACAAAAATGGGATTGTACGAGTAAAAGGGATTGTAACTTCCCACGCGGAAGGGCCGCCAGAACACGTACATTTGGGTTTTGATGAGGCATTTTCGGTAGAGTCGGGTACGCTTTCGCTCATAGTAGCGGGGCAACATAAAGTACTTAGAAAAGGCGAGTCATATACCGTACCGCGAGAAACGTATCACCGCTTTTTTAATGAAACAGATTCTGCCGCCGTATGCATGAACGACGCCCCTGCTTCTTTTATATTCATGCTGAGTCAGTTGTATGGATTAATCAAAGACGATCCTGCCATATTTACCTCGCCTCGTTTTCTCTTGCAACAGGCGGCTTGGGGCAATGATTTCGACAGTTATTTAAAAGAAGGGCCTCCCCCCTTGGTGATTAAAATACTTCGATTCTTATTGTTGCCCATTGCGAAAATAAGTGGTTATCACTATTCAAATCCGAAACACTGGCCACAGAAATAAGTCTTTTGTAGATGTACGAGCTTCTACATCAGTACGTAGAAGCACAAGTGGTTTTGGGACGAGAAATCAATGATGTAGAAGACCAGCTGGCTCATGCGACTACCTACGACGAACTGCCGCTTATTCTCGACCGCTACTTTACGAAGAAAGTCTCCTGGGTTAAATTTGGGTTTGAGCCAATCGACAAAATTGGTGGTATTATATTAAGTAACCCACAAGGGTTTAATCTCTCCCAAACAGCCAGTGACGCCTGCCTAAGTTTTCGCCAATTTGAAAAACGTTTTGAGCGACAAGTAGGCGTCACTCCTAAATATTTTGCCCGTATCTGTCGATTTTATCAAGCTTACTCACTCAAAGATGCCCGTCAAGACTTAGACTGGTTGAGCATTGCGGTGAAGACTGGTTACACTGACTATCAGCATTTGGTCAAAGATTTTAAGCAGTTTGCAGGTGTTACGCCCAATATGCTGATTCAAGAAAGCAATCTTAACCCTGAACGTCGCCTTCAGCTAAATTCTAATTTTGTAGGGCTGTAGCACCCTTTTCCTATCCAAATGATTTATTCACTTGTAAATCAGGTTAAACGCATTAAAGAAAGTAGCCTCAGCGAGGCTAAATCTTAGTAGAAAAAAGGGGGTTCGCCACTAAAGGTTTTTTATGGCAATTAGTAGCCAAATCGACTTTTGGAGCGTAGAGTGGCCTTCATTTTAGCATCACTACTCGTTTCACCCACTGCTGATTGCGCAACGCCTCTACGTCCATGTGTCCCTGCCAGTTAACTTCTTGGTAGATTTCTAGCAAATCCCGAATGGTTCTGACAGGCTTATTGTTAGCCACGCGGATGACGTCTTTGGGTTGTAAACCAGCTTTCGACAATAGGCTATTGGCCGCGACGCTCGTTATAATCACACCCGTTTCGTCGGGAAGGCCGTAGGCGGAGCGTTCGCCTAAACCTTCTACGTTTTTGAGCGTACTTCCCAGCCAAGTAATCACAACGGTCTTCCCTTCCACCGATTCGTTGGTTAGGAGTGTTGGCAACTCAGGCTGTAAAGCTCGTTTTTTTAGGGCTATTTTCTGGACGCCAAACGACTGCATCGGGAAGTTTTTAAAACCGAGTGTCAGCGCCAGCGAAGCGTTTTTGACCGTGTAGTTTCCCTCCGAAGCATTCACAAAAAGAGGGTTTCCCGCTTTACTTCGAGAGTCGGTGCCATTCTTTTGTGCCAACGCCAACGCCGCTGCATCAGGGAATAAATTTTGGTCTATCTCCTTTCCCCAATCGTTGATTTGAATAGGAAAATACTTTTTCATCACAATGTTGTGCCGAAATACATCGTGGCTATTTTTGAACCAAACGTGCGGGTGAAATGAGTTGTTGACCATGATGTTGTTCTCAACCGTTCGGTAAAATCCTTCCCGAAGCTTGAGGCCGCCATTGAGGCAAACGTTGTTATAAATATGGTAGTTGGATGAGCCATCGTCGAGGTCAATGTCCCAACCGTGATCGCAGCGAAAGCGGTTATTACGAATAATCGTCGTTTGCTGCGCGTCGAGCAGAATCAGTTCAGGATGCACCGCCGTTAGGCTATCCATGTAACGTCGATTGGCGTACCAAAAACGGTCGCGTCCCCAAGAGTTAAACGCGCCGTGGTCGCCCGTTTCCAGAACGGTGTTAAACACATCGTTGTACTCCAGCACGTGCCCGCCCCACGCCCCATCGCCGATGTTTATTCCTGCCCTTGGCGTATTGTAAATGCTATTGTGGCGCACGGTAATCTTCGCCGACATTTCGATTTGAACACCCGTCGCCTGCTTTTCGATTTGCCCCACGTCATGAATCAGATTGTCAACAACCGTGCACGCTTGCGGGTAATTATTGGTTTGAGGCCCAGGCGTTTTATCCAGTTTTTCGTAGGGAATCGACCACTCATACCGAAACGAAGGCGAACGTACGGCCTTGGGATCACCTACAAACGCCACAGCACTCGCCCCAATATGATGAATATAACACCCTTTGACAGTATTATTTCTATTGTATTTGCTCATTACGACGGCATTCCCTCCCAAATCGGCAAATTCACAGATCGGTAAAGGTACAGTTTTCTGCTCCCTCCAACAGCACGGCTCCACCACGAAAAAACGTCCAATCGCTGCGCACCAACGGCTCTTTGGTTTCCATAAAGCTACGTTCAGTATGCGTAAAATGCAGGTTTTTGAAATGAACATTCCGCAAAGGTTTTTCGGGAGTGCCGCGCAATTCTACTAAGGTGTATAGTCCCGAGGTTTCCGCCCGTGCTTTGGCAAGGTTTACGTTGGGAGGGGGAATAAAATACAACGTACGGGTCTTTTTATCAAAATACCACTCATGCGGTGCATCCAATTCTTCCCAAATATTTTCGACAAAACGGTGCTGTTTGTGCATCGACGAAGGACGGTTGTTTTGCCAGCCCCCCTCCAACGCCAACTCTCCGTTTTGATTTTTTCCCGTAATTAGGTAATGAAATCCGCCCCATTCGCCCGAGTGAAGGGCGTGTACATAGCCTCCTTCGGGTTGACTCCACGTCCGTACGCGTTCGGGGGCTGTTGCCTCCGCTGATGTTCCATGAAATACCCGAGCGGTAGAGTCATAATTAGGAAAACGTGCCAAATGCTGTAATTGGCCATTGATAAAAAGTTGTTCGAAGACACCACTGCCGTTTACCTGAGCCTGATAAATACCATTTTTAAACGGTTTCCATGCCAGCTGTATGGCCTCTCCCCCGCTAATGGTTACTTTTTCGTGGGCATATGCACCGATTTCTAACGATGCAGCCTTCACTTCATCGGCGTTCAACACAATAGGAGCGGACAAATAATAAACCCCCTCGCGCAAAAAGATTTTCACCTTTCCTCCTTTAACTTGCTTGGCTAAGGCGATGGCTTTGGATACGCTTTTGAAGGGCCTTTGCAACGTACCTGCATAGGTATCTTGCCCGTTAGGCGCAACATAGTACGTCACTTGAGCACTTGCTACCGAAACGAAGAGGCAGTTTATCACCCACAACGCAAAAAAACGTATCATCATCAAAAAGCGAGGTTGAGAAATGAAGGAATAATTTGCCGACTTAGGTGTATAACAGTTTGTCTTCTAGATTTTAACGAATAGCTTTGACTTGACTTCTCAACGTATTTGTTGCATTTTGCCAAATAAGAAGTGTCGTTGTTTTTTTATTCGCCACGTTCATAATATCTTTATTATGAATATTATCTGCCTCAATAATATAAGGTTCAATTTGTTTTGCCCACTTATCTAACTGGAAAATTATTTTATCGTTTGCAACGAAGTTATTTTGAAAATAACTTTTGGTAGTATTATATTCTTGGTCAAAATTAACCCATGCTTCCGTTAGCTTTTCACAAGCAGCCGAACGATGTTTTAAATTACCACTTCCTTTGGCAAAAGGCAAACAGTTATTCGACGTTTCACCCCATTTGTCTGCCAAAGACGTATTTTCGTTTGCATTCTTGATTATGTGTTCAAAAGTGCCATCCATATCCCATGGAATGAGATGCATTTTTCTATTTTTTTTATCTTCAAACCAATAATAATTGTGATTTGTGCAAGAGTTTACCGTTTCGTTAGTACAATACCAATGAAACGGGCCATCATCATGCCTAATTGCTCTATCAACCACAATATAAGACACTAACTCACTGATTTTCATATACTTCTTTACCACATCTTTGTTGTTTGATGCGTTAGAAGACGCAATCGCTTGCCCAAATTCTTTGATTAAGTTAATGTCTTTCTCTTCTTCATTCGTTTTTAACGCATTGATAAAAGCATCATCCGATTCCACTTCTCCATTGGCTTTTACTGGCCAAACTTCCTTGTAAATATTCCCTTTACCTTCTTTATAAAAATATTCTGCAAAACGGTTATCAATCTCTTCCGTAAGGCCATATAACCCTGAATATTTTTTATTAATAAGTAACCTGGCATGAACTGATCGCGGAGAAGGAACGCCCATTTCGGCAAAAAGCCAATAGGCTAAACGTTCGCGAAGCTGGGATTTGTCGTAGTTCTGCGAATGAAATTGAAGTTTATTTAAGTCAAAAAACCGTTCTTTACGATTTTTCCAGTTAATTTTTATTTGCAAACTGAGTTTTTCACAAACTTTTTGACCCGAAGGCTTCGTCCAATCGCGGTTTGATAAACAACCAGCAAAAGCCCCAATTGTACCTTTGTAACGTACACCAATTGGGCTAATTGTATCACCCTCAAATATCAAAGCTCCTTCTACATAATCTTGATTGACAGGGTCGAAGTTGAGCTTTTCTAAATCTTTGTCTCTAATAAGTAGCTCAAAAGTCTTTACCTTCTCTTGATTATAGATATAATCAGAGTTTTCCTTTAGATAATTTTCATTCCCTTTGGGTTTTATATTGGGTAAATCTCCACTGGGAATAACAGAACTTATGGGAGTCGGCTTATCTCCTTCTGAACAAGAAACAACTGTTATTAAACCTAAAGTAGCAAGTCTCCATAGCTTATAAAGCTTATTTAATCGATAGTTTTTCATGGCGTGTACATTTTTATTTTTAAAGTATTGAGTACTTTGACAAAACAAATCGGTACTTGAACCCTACTATCACTAAAAATTCACTTTTCTATAGAGCCCTTACTATTAAGTAGTTGAGCCCTATCTCCTACTCTCCTTCTTCGGTCAAAATATTAAAGCAAAAATCAAGGGGATTAAAATGTGCCAACAGTTTCTCGATGAACGTGCTATCGTTGAGATAAAAATTAAGGAAGTTTTCACTTCGCTCCTGCAACCCTCCGCTCGGGAAAAGTTTCGCTTTTAAACCCAATAACTGATTTACTTCCGTTTCGTGATTGCGCTCTTCCGCTTTTTGAAGGCGTTTTTCTAAATTTTCGAGCGTATTCAGCATTTTCACTTTTTCGGCATTAACCGCTCCTTCAAGGGTTTTGTCAATGGCCAATGCTTTGTGCAAAATATCGTTGAAAACCTCCTCTATCGCCTTTTTTTCCTGCGCTAATTCCAGCGACACCGTCGATGTTTTTTCTACAAAAGACTTACGCAAGCGCACATCGTCCCAAAATAGGTTTTCGACCGTCACCCCCAGCTTTTCCGCCCGTTTTTGGCTCGCTGCGTTTACGTACAACGCAAAATTACGCGGCAACAACAACGGAAATGGTACTTGATAATGATCAAAAACTCCCTTCAACTGCATCCAATATGGTACTTCCGAAGGGCCGCCGATATAGGCTAAGTTGGGTAAGATGATTTCTTGGTACAAAGGACGCAATACGACGTTGGGGCTAAATTGCTCAGGGTGCGCGTTGGCCAAGGCCAAAATTTCAGTTTCGGAGAATGAAATATCTGAATTGAGCGCTTTGTATTCGTCTCCTTCTTTCACAATCCGTTCGCGTAGGCCATCCGCCAAATAGAAGAAATTGATTTCACGCGGGCTAATCTGGGTGTGGTATCCGAGGCTTTCGATGGCTTCCGTGGTACTTTTTACCAAATCAAACGCCTTTGAATTTTTGAGTTCGTCTTCGATAACGGGCAGAAACAAACGTTTTAACGCCGCATCATCGCCATCCACACACACCAAGCCATCTTTACCAAACAAATCATTCATGTAACAACGCACAGCATCCGCAAGATTATCGTGGCGTAAGTAAGCCTTTTCAAAAATAGGCAGTCGCTCAGGCAAAATCTTAAGCGCTTCACCCAATTCTCTTGGATTCATTCGACCAACAGCACCTTTTTGTTGGGTTTGCCACGTATATTTTTTACCAAAAAGATTGAAATAGCTGATTTCGTCGAAGTCGTGGTCTTCGGTCGCCATCCAATACACTGGCACAAAGTCATAATTGGGATAAGCAGCCTTGAGCTGACGCGCCAAGTTGATGGTCGTTACAATTTTGTAAATGACGTACAACGGCCCAGTAAAAATATTGAGCTGATGTCCCGTTGTGACGGTAAACGTATTTTCTTGCAATAAGCTAGAAAAATCAGGTTTATGACTCAAATGAGCGTATTGACGTTCGAGCGATTGCACCAACACCTCCCGATGTTGAAGGCTAAACGTTGCCTTTTGCTGAAGTTGTTTTTCAAAGTTTTCAAGAACAGGAAATAAACCGTAAAATGGCTGTAACTGGTCTTTTTGGGAGATATAATCTAAAAAAAGCGGGGGAAACGCCCCTGTGGATGCAAGTGGTAAGGGTTGACAGTGCATGAGTTGAGAAAAATAGCGCCTTGAGTCTATCTCCCTAAACCAAACATATCGCCGTAAAGTTTCCCTATCTTTGCAAACTCCTAACTGCAAATTCCAATCTTTTGAACATCATCGTCATTATTCCAGCCTACAACGAAGAGGCCGCCATTGGACAAGTAATTTCGGAAATCCCTACTAATTGGGTACGCGAGATTGTCGTTGTCGATAACCGCTCGACAGACCAAACGGCTATTCGAGCCCAAGAAGCAGGAGCGACTGTTGTTCACGAAGCGCTGCCTGCCTACGGTCGGGCTTGTTTACGCGGAATGGACTACGTAAAATCATTGGCAACCCCACCCGATATTATTGTCTTTTTGGACGGTGACCACTCCGATTATCCCGAAGAACTCCCTGATTTAGTGCGACCGATTTTGGAACAAAATTACGATATGGTCATTGGATCGCGGGCGTTAGGAAAACGCGAAAGCGGGTCTATGACGCCCCAGCAAGTGTTTGGCAATTGGCTCGCTACATTTCTGTTACGTCTTTTATACGGCGTTCAATACACTGATTTAGGCCCCTTTCGGGCTATTAAATGGGATAAGCTTTTGGCACTCGATATGCAAGACAAAACCTATGGCTGGACGGTCGAAATGCAACTAAAAGCGGCGAAACAGCGTCTCAAATCAACAGAAGTAGCCGTTAACTACCGAAAGCGAATCGGTTTTTCTAAAATATCGGGCACGGTAAAAGGCGTTGTCTTAGCGGGTTACAAGATTATCACGACAATTTTCAAGTATTGGTAACGGGCGCAAGATAGTACCGATTTATCGTGTAATTTTGCGGAAAATTTCAAAAATGACAGAACGTCTTATTATAGATATACTCGGATGGGTAGGTTCGGTGCTGGTAGTGGGAGCGTATGCCCTCAACATCAGTGGTAGGTTACATGCCACTACCAAGGCTTATTTGTGGGCAAATTTGGTTGGAAGTGCTTTTCTCATTGTTAATACCCTTACCTATGGCGCTATTCCGTCTGCAATGGTCAATATCATTTGGGTAGGGATTGCACTTTGGGGAATGTTTAAGCAAGAAAAAGGAAAGTCTGTTTCATAATTTATAACTGAGCATGAAACAGGTTTTTCTGATTGGGGGATTAGGAGCAGATGAGCGAGTTTTTCAACACCTCACTCTCTCCTCTTTTGAACAAATTTTTGTTCAATGGCTGCCACCCTTTCGTAATGAGCTTTTAGCCGACTATGCCAAACGACTAGCGACCCAACTTATCCCTGAAAACGACCCGATTATTGTCGGCGTTTCATTCGGAGGTATGTTGGCCACAGAAATAGCGAAGTTGAAACCGAAAGCAAAAGTATTCATTATATCAAGTGCAAAAACCTTTAAAGAAATCCCTGTTTATTTTCGTATCCTTGGTTATTTGAATATTTTAAAATTCACCCCTATTCAACTTTTCAAGTATCATACAAAAATTACAGACTGGTTTTTTGGAGTTAAAAACAAACAAGAAAGTCTTCTACTGGCATCCATATTACAAAGGACAGATAGTAGCTTTCTAAAATGGGCTTTAATTCAAATTGTTCATTGGAAAAATACGATTATTCCTCCAAATGTGATTCACATTCATGGAAACAACGACAGAATTCTTCCGAGTAAATACATTCACTCGACAAGACTAATTGCAGGCGGAGGACACTTGATGATTTTAAACAGGGCAACTGAAATCAGTAATATCATAAAACATCAGATTTGATTCAAACACAACTCACCAATAATAATTCAGTAGCAAAATGCAAGTTTGGAAATTTGGCGGTACGTCGGTAGGAAAACCCGAACGGATGCACTCAATCAGAAATCTAGTAACGGCAGATAGCGGCCGCAAAATCGTAGTATTATCGGCACTTTCGGGAACCACCAACGCGTTGATTTCGATGGGCGACTCGGCCAAGGCAAACAACGAAGCCGAAGTACAAGAAAAAATAGACGCTTTGAAAGCGCACTACGATGCGTTTATCAAAGAGTTATATAGTACTGAAGAAGGACTCAAAAAAGGTCAAGCAGTGGTTGACAATGAGTTTAACTTTATTCGCTCAGTGTTAAAAAGCCGCCCTTTTGGCCTCAAGCAGGACAAAGAGTTGGTGGCACAAGGCGAAATTATGAGTACGCAGATGTTCCAAGCGTATTTGGAAGAAGTAGGCGAAAGTTCAGTACTATTGCCTGCCTTGGATTTTATGCGTATTGACCACGATGGTGAGCCTGAATTGGAAACTATTGAGGAATTATTGAGCGATATGCTCGGCCATCATCCAGAGAAACAAATCATCGTTACGCAAGGGTTTATTTGCCGCAATCCTCGCGGTGAAGTTGACAACCTCAAACGCGGTGGTTCTGATTATACTGCCTCGTTGATTGGGGGAGCAATTCGTGCCGAAGAAATCCAAATTTGGACCGACATCGACGGAATGCACAACAACGACCCACGCATCGTAAAACGCACTTTCCCCATCCGCGAATTGACGTTTGAAGAGGCTGCTGAGTTGGCTTATTTCGGGGCAAAAATTTTGCACCCAAGCACCATTACCCCCGCCAAATTACGCGGCGTGCCCGTTCGTTTGAAAAATACAATGGAGCCCGAAGCCTTTGGTACGCTGATTGCTACCACTACGACCGACCGCGAAATCAAGGCAATTGCGGCCAAAGACGGTCTGACGGCAATTTATATTCACTCGACTCGTATGCTGAATGCGTACGGTTTCTTGCGTCGTGTATTCGAGATTTTCGAGAAATACAAAACGCCTGTGGATATGATTACGACGTCGGAGGTTTCGGTATCAGTCACCATCGACAACGATACGCACTTGAGCGAAATTACGGCCGAGTTGAGCGAAATCGCCGACTTGGAAGAACACGACCGCGACTTGTCAATTATCTGTATCGTAGGAGACTTCAAAGCCGATAAAGAAGGGATTGCTTTGAAAGTATTTGAAGCCATGAAACACATTCCAATCCGAATGATTTCGTACGGAGCTTCAGAACACAACCTTTCGATTTTGGTATGGTCAAAAGACAAAGCCGAAGCCCTCAATGTCCTCAATGAGCGTCTCTTCTATTATGAAGATGCGATGAAGACGATTTTTAATGCACAATAATATGGCACTAACTTTAAATACTGAATCAAAAACATATAGCGAATTGATAGGCAATGGACGGTTTTATACCGTCCCCGCCTATCAGCGTGATTATTCTTGGGATATTAGTGAATGGGAAGATTTGTGGTATGATATAATGCATCTTGCAGATGAAGAATATCATTATATGGGATATCTAGTTCTGCAAAATACAGAGAATAAAACGTTTACTATTGTAGATGGTCAGCAACGTATTACTACTTTAAGCTTATTGTATTTATCTGGAATAAAATTATTAGATGATTGGATACACGAAGGAATCGAACCTGATATAACAAAAGAACGCCGTAATGAATTAGAAAGAGGGTTTATTGGCAATAAATCTGCCTCATCTATAAACATAACGCCCAAACTCTCTCTAAATCGAAATAACGACGACTTTTATCAACAATATATCCTCAAATTTCGCAAACCAATCAATATTTCTCGCCAAAAAATATCAAACAAACGCATTCTCAGAAGCTATGAATTTTTCTTACATAAACTAAAAGAGAAATTTTCAAAAGATAAAAACGCTGAAAAATTAGCTATATTTCTTGAAAAATCTATAGCAGAAAGACTGGTTTTTACCGTGATAAATGTACAAGATGATTTAAATGCTTATAAAATTTTTGAAACATTAAATGCGAGAGGAATTAAACTTTCGACATCTGATTTACTCAAAAATTACCTTTTTTCAATTGCTTTTAAAACAAGTGATATTGATTTAAAAAGCGCAGAGTCCCAATGGCAAAGTATTAGCGAAGCATTAGGTAGCGATGACTTTTCTACTTTTTTACGACATTTTTGGAATTCAAGATATTCTTTAGAAAGGAAGCAAACCCTGTTTAAGGCCATAAAAAGAGTATACAAGAACCCTGAACAAGTCGCCACACTCCTTGATGATTTGCAGGAGGCCGTTGAGATTTATAGCAGTCTTTCAAATTCGGCTGCTGAAATTTGGGATCGAAGTAGAGACAACAATCAATCTAAACACATAGCAGATATTCAACTTTTTAATGTAACTCAGTGTTATCCAATGCTTTTAGCTGGTTATAAACACTTACCAAGCACTCAATTTACCAAGTTATTGCAAGCTATTTCTATCATCTCATTCAGGTATAATATTATTAGTAATCTCAACCCAAATGAATTAGAATATATTTTTAATGAGGTTGCAAATAAAATCTCAAACAAGGAAATAAAAACAGCTAAAGACGCTATTCATAAATTGAAAGTAGTATATGTAGATGATGAACGATTCAAAAATAATTTCAAGACAAAGGCAATGCCTTACAGTGGAAGGAATAAAAAACTTATTCGATATATTTTAACATCATTAGAGAATCAATTGTCTTCTACTGATATTGCCTATGAAGAATCTAAGGTGACTATTGAGCATATTTTACCCGAAAACCCAGCAGAAGGATGGAATGATTATTTTAAACCTGAAGAACAAGATATTTACTGTGAATATCTTGGCAATTATACCCTTTTGGAGGAAAGCTTAAATAATAAAATCGGGTCGAAATTATTTGAATATAAAAAGTCTATTTATCGCAACAGTCAGTATAAAATCACTAAAGAATATATTGACTATACAGAGTGGACTCCCGAAACTTTACGCAAGCGTCAAGAAAAAATGGCAAATACTGCCATAACCGTTTGGAAAATTAACTTCTAAAAATGCTACAGTTAAACTTCATCCGCGAAAACCGCGAACTAACCATTACAGGGTTGGAACGCAAGTATTTTAAAGGTGCTACCGAAGCGGTGGACACTATTTTAGGCTTGGACAAACAGCGTCGTGATACGCAAAGTGAGTTAGACGCTACCTTGGCACAATCCAACGCCTTAGCCAAGCAAATCGGGCAGTTGATGAAAGAGGGTAAGAAAGAAGATGCCGAAGCAGCTAAAGCTCAGACATCCACCCTGAAGGTTCGCGCAAAATCGCTGGAAGAAAGTCTGAAAGAAGTCGAAGAGCAACTTCAAGCGACGTTGGTATTACTCCCCAACCTTCCTCACGAAAGCGTTCCTCCTGGCCGTACGCCCGAAGAAAACGTAGAAGTATATCTTTGGGGCGAAAAACCTGCGCTACCCGAAACGGCCAAGCCTCACTGGGACTTGATTGAGCAATACGACATCATTGATTTCAAACTTGGCACCAAAATCACAGGAGCAGGTTTTCCTGTTTACAAAGGAAAAGGGGCGCGTATTCAGCGGGCGATGATTCAATTCTTTTTGGACAAAGCCGTTGAAGCAGGTTACATGGAGGTGCAACCGCCTATTCTAATCAATGCCGAATCGGGTTTTGGAACGGGGCAATTGCCTGACAAAGAAGGCCAAATGTACCACGCCACTGCCGATGACTTATACCTCATTCCAACGGCGGAAGTACCTATCACGAACCTGTATCGTGACGTTATTGTGGCTGAAAGCGAGCTACCTATCAAAAACGTGGGATACACCCCTTGTTTCCGCCGCGAAGCGGGTAGCTGGGGCGCGCACGTACGTGGGCTCAACCGCCTTCACCAGTTTGACAAAGTAGAAATTGTACAGGTACGGAAGCCAGAAGAGTCGTACCAAGCCCTTGACGAAATGGCCGAGCACGTAAAAGGATTGCTTCAAGCGTTGGAGTTGCCATTCCGTATCATCCGCCTGTGCGGTGGCGATATGGGCTTTACTTCGGCCCTTACCTACGATTTTGAAGTATGGTCAGGTGCGCAAGGCCGTTGGTTGGAATGTAGCTCTGTTTCTAACTTTGAAACCTACCAAGCCAATCGCCTCAAGTTACGTTATAAAATCGACGGAAAAACGCAGTTGTTACATACCCTCAATGGGTCGGCATTGGCATTGCCGCGTATTTTGGCCGCCCTGCTCGAAAACAACCAAACGCCAGAAGGAATCCGTATTCCGAAGGCATTGGTACCTTACTGTGGATTTGAGATAATTAAGTAGAGATATGTGGAGGAGGTTGCTTACAACCTCCCCTATTTTGTAGGCAGACCTGCCAAGTTTCAAAAACTTGGCAGGTCTTTTCTTTTCTATTTCTGTAAAGCTTCAATTAGCGTCATCGGCACTTTGAAGGCTGTGCCGTGACGAATACCTTCAGGAAACGTTACCTGCTCCGACACATCTTCCCACGTTTTCAGGTCTTTTGAACGTACTGCTCCGTACTTGTGCTGGGTATATTTATCAAAATACACGTACACATACTCTCCCACCTCAATCGCGGTAGGTCCTTCGGCCCAGTATTTCCCCGTGATAGGTTCAGAAACTTTTGTAGGAAATGGCCCTAGTGCGCTTTTCGCTTCGGTGATACGGATATTTTTTTCGGGCGGATTGGGGTTCTCATTTTTCAGAAACATCACGTAATTTTTACCTCGCTTCAAGATGCTTGCATCAATGACGCTGAAATCGGGGTTAAAGAATAGCTTTGTTTCGCTGAATGTCTTAAAATCCTTGGTTGTAACGTAGTACATACGGTGGTTCAAGCCTTTTTCGCGCTCCGAATCGGCTACGTCGGTATGGCGGCCAGGGATAGTCGTTGCCCAAAATATCAAAAACTGTTTCGTTTTGTCATCATAAGCAATTTCGGGTGCCCAGCTATTTTTTGCTGTGGGTTCATGCTCCATCACCGAGATTGCCCGCTGTTCCGACCAATTTACCAAATCTTTGGAAGAAGCATAACCGATGATTTTGTCCCACCACCCGCTCGTCCAAACCATGTGGAAGGTTCCCGTTTTGTCTTGGTAAATACACGGGTCGCGCATTAGCTTATCCTTTCCCACAGCGGGTTTTAAAAAAGAGTTTCCTCCTTTCAATGCTTTCCAGTGAAGCCCGTCGGTGCTGTAAGCAAAATGAAGGCCATCTTCCCCATTTTTCACGAAATACGAAAATAAATACGCGTTTTGTTGTGCCTTAGCAGATAACGTTATTCCCAACAACAAGAGCAACCATAAATGTCTCATAGTATAAAATCAAATACGCCTACTCAATCAAACGAAATAGACGATTCCAACGGATTTTGTGAATAAAAGATTTTGGATTGGGATCAATCGACATCCACGTAAAAAGCGCCTTCCCGACAATGTGGTCTTCGGGAACAAATCCCCAAAAACGTGAGTCGGCCGACTCATAGCGATTGTCACCCATCATAAAAAAGTAGTCCTGCTTAAAGGTATATTGCGTTAGCGGCTTGCCGTCGATGCTAATTTGGGTCTTTGTTACATTCACTTTTTCAGCATCGTTATAGTCAAAATACTTGATAACGTGTCCGTATTTGGCGATGTTAACCGAATCAAGCGTAATCGTCAAGCCTTTTTTAGGAATCTGAATAGGTCCATAAAACTCTTGATTTTGAGCCAAAGCCGCTGGGTAGATTCCTGGTTCTGAAATACTTGCATTGTAGCGGGCTATTTGCTGAATCGAGCGCACAAAATCGTATTTTTTGAGCGTTTCAACGATTTCGGGCGTCGTTCTTATTTGATAATGGTTAATTCCAGTTCGCGCCGAATCGGGAGGAAGTGCGCTATAATCTTGAATATTTTCTTTTTCAAAAAAACGGTCGTCCAACACGTCCGAAGACTCCATTCGGTAATAGAGTTCGGCACGCGGAGGCACAGGAGCTTTTACCCCGTTAATATATACTTCTGCATTTTTGATTTCGAGAATATCACCACTTACAGCCACGCAACGCTTGATAAAGTTATTTCTCAAATCAACAGGAAAGTCTTTATAACCTCCATTCCCAATGGAAACATCTTCAAACGGCTCATCAGCATCACCAGGATAGTTAAACACAACCACGTCATTGCGTTTGATGTGCGTAAAGCCTGGCAAACGATACATAGGCAGCTGAATAAGCGTCGAAAAAGAAGGAATGGATGTTCCCCAAATGGTTTGGTGCGTCAAAGGAATTTGAAGCGGGGTAACGGGCGTACGAGCGCCGTAATGCAGGTTACTAACAAACAAAAAATCACCCACGAGTAGCGTTTTCTCCATTGACGACGACGGAATGGTAAAAGGCGTAAAAAACAACCACCGAATGAAGGTCGCCGCTACTACCGCAAACACTACCGAATCAACCCACTCTCTCAGTGCTGACTTTTTGGGCGAGGAAGTCACTGCTTTTTCTTGTACTTTTTCTTTTGATTCCATACATTTTGGGGACAAAAAACATCCCGAAAGTTCAAAACTTTCGGGATGTTTGGCTTAGAAGATTATTTATCCTTTATAAAACAACCATTTGGACAACTCTTTGTAATTCACTTTTTTACCGTACATCAAAATACCGATACGATAAATTCGCGCGGCAATCCAAGTTGTACCAACGAATCCAAGCACAAGAAGTGCCATCGAAAGGGCAATTTCCCACGCAGGTACGCCAAACGGAATGCGCGCCATCATCACCACAGGCGACGTAAACGGAATCATGGACGTCCAGAAAGCCAACGAGCCATCGGGCTGATTAATGGCCAATTGGGCAAACACAATCGCTGCAATAATGGGGAGCATAATTGGGAAAGTAAACTGACCCGCCTCTTGTTGATTTTCGACCGAAGCTCCAATCGCCGCGTACAGCGAGCTGTACAACAAATAGCCACCCAAGAAATAGAACAAGAAGCAGAAGAAAATTTTGGCTAATGGCAACGATTGTGCCGATTTTGAGAAGTTTTCGATTGTCTGCAACGTATTGTTTTGCTGCTTCTCCATCTCTTTTTTTACTTCAGGATCGGCTTGTTCAGCTTGTTTTTTCATCACCTCCTCCGTGGCCGTAAACCGATTGAAACCAAAGAGTGTCTGAGTCGCGCTAGACACGCCAAATGTAAGCACTCCCCACAACACAAACTGGGTAAGCCCTACGGCCGCCACGCCTAAAATTTTACCCAACATCAAGTGAAAAGGCTTCACCGACGAAATAATCACCTCGATAATACGGTTGGATTTTTCTTCCATGACGCCCTGCATCACCCCTGCGCCGTACACCAAAATAAAGATGTACAGCAAAAATGCCGCCGCATAACCCGCCACATACGCTGCCATGGTACTGCTCGACTGCGACTTCCCCTCATCGTCGAGGCTAAAAGTCTGGGCATCAACGTCTTGATTTGCATCTTCAATCACCTGCTGAGTAATGCCTGCTTTCGACAACTTAATATTGCGCAACCCTTGCTGAACTACCTTTTCAATGCGATTTTTGAGCATAGGGCCGATGTTTTTTTCGGCATAAATCTGCAAGCTGTTTGGACGACTCATAATGTCAGCAGGAATATGGACGAGTAAGTTGTCTTCTTTGCCCTTTAGTTTCTTCTGAGCCGTGGCTACAGGGCCACTGATAAGCTCAAACGTGGTGTTTTTATCACTTTTAAATTTGTCCGTAAACAACCCACTTTCGTCGATTACCTGAATCGTTTTGTGTTCGCTTTTGAAAGAGCCCACGGCGGCCCACACAATGATTCCATAAAAAGCCGCAATGAGAATAGGCGTGAGGAAAGTCATTACGATGAACGACTTTTTGCGTACCCGCACTAAATATTCGCGTTTGAGAACAAGGAAAATGTTTTTCATAGTCTTTCGGTTAACTGATACTCACTATCATTTCGATTCGTCGGGTACATCACTGCCTACGGCCTTGATAAAAATGTCGTTGAACGATGGGATGTTTTCGTGGAAAGAAACCAGTTCGACCTGATTGATAAGGTTTGCCACCAGCTTATTTACCGTGGCATCTTCTACAATCCGAATCGTAGCTTGGTGTACACCTTCTCCCGTATCTTTTGTAGTAATCAACTCAAATTCAGGAGACAACTCACCCAATGAGCCTTGATAACGCACGGAGTAGCTATTTTCTTTAAACTGATTTTTGATGTCCTTTTTGCTACCATTCAGAATAATCCGCGACTTATTGACGAGTGCAATATGGTCGCAAAGCTCTTCTACGGATTCCATTCGGTGCGTCGAAAAAATGATGGTTGTGCCTCGCTGTCGAAGTTCAATAATTTCGTCCTTAATGAGGTTAGCATTAATAGGGTCAAAACCCGAGAAGGGTTCGTCAAGGATAATCAATTTGGGTTCGTGCATTACCGTGGCCACAAATTGTACCTTTTGTTGCATCCCCTTTGAAAGGTCTTCGATACTTTTGGTCCACCACGTTTTGATGTCAAACTTTTTGACCCAAACCTTGAGCTTATCCATGGCTTCGCGCTCCGACAACCCTTTGAGCTGCGCAAGGTAGAGCAATTGCTCACCTACCTTCATTTTTTTGTACAACCCTCGCTCTTCGGGTAAGTAACCAATCTCTTGGATGTGATTGGGGTTAAGTCGCTGCCCATCAAACAACACATAGCCTTCGTCAGGGGCAGTAATTTGTGTAATGATGCGAATCAACGAAGTTTTTCCAGCTCCGTTGGGGCCAAGTAACCCAAAAATACATCCTTTAGGAACACTAAGACTAACGCCATCGAGGGCGCGATGGGTAGCATATTGCTTGACTATGTCATGCGCTTCGAGAATGTGAGACATAATTTAGGTATAAGATTATATCGAAAATTACAGTCTTTATGCCCGATTATTCAACTACTTGTGGATGTTTGGTGATTTGATAGGATAAATGGCAGTCGGGTCTCATTCCTACTGCCGAAGAACCTCCAATGCTGCTGCCAAATAGGCTTCTGAATCTTGGCGGAAATACGGCCCTACTTTTTCGGGCGACTCTTTGTGCCCCAAACGCACCACTACTGCGTTCTCCGAAGGAATAGCCCACACCAACTGTCCCAACAACCCACGCATACTCACCGTTTGGAGATTTTTATAAGGCTGCATCCAGAACTGAAATCCATACACCTGAAGCGGGGCGTTCGTTTTGGGGTCAAGTAAGTTTGTCGCAGGGCTAAGTGCCTGATTCATGTATTTTTCGGACACAATCCGCTGCTGTCCCCAAGCCCCTTTCCAGAGCATTAAATGACCAAAACGAGCGTAATCACGGGCGGTAGGAGCAAAGCAGCAAAACGATTTTTCGCGTCCTTTGGGTTTATCCAACATCCAAACAGCATCGGTTTCAGCGCCAATTCGTTGGAAGATTTTTTCGGAGACTAGGTCTGATATTTTCTTATTATAGGCTTTTTCTAACACCAAGCCCAAAATTTGGGTATCTCCACTGCGGTATTCAAACTCCTTGCCAACGGGTTTTTCAACTTTAAGAGCGTCTATTACCTTAGCGATGTCTTCTCCGTAGTAACCGTAGGCGTTGTTGCTAAATACCCCACGGTCTTTTTCGTGCCAATCAAGCCCCGAACTCATCGTTAGGCAGTGCCGAATCGTGATTTTCTTTTTTTCTCCCTCCGAAAATGAACCTATATAATGCGAAATAGGCTCATCCAAGCTTTTGATTTTGTTCTCGTTGAGGGCAATTCCCACGAGCATTGAAATGACACTTTTGGCAGCCGAAAACGACTGACTTAGCGTTTTGGTGTCGTAGCCTTCCCAGTAATGCTCATATTTGAGTTTTCCATCTTTAAATACCAAAAAAGCCGTGGTTTCGTACTTTTCGAGGGTATCTATCAAGTTTTTGGAAATGGTTGCTTTATTAAACGTAGAATCCAACGGCCAAGGCTCAGGGCGCGCCGACGCCAGTACTTGCCGAACGGGATGCTTTTTATAATCTAAAATATCAACCGCTCCTCGCTCTACATAATTACGGATATGTACCAAGGGGGGTGCATAAGTAAGGGCAGTTCCAGCCAAAATGAGGCCTCCTAAACCAAAAAGCGACTTTCGTAATAGTCTTTTCATCTGAATGTTAAGTAAGTAGAAGGACTTCCCTCCAAGGCTTGATTGGGTATGGTTTACCTTTGCAAGACTTTATACAAACAAATATAACCGTTGTGAGTCCATGAAACAGCTTTTTTTTGTCGCTGCACTTATTTCTTTCCTCTACCGCCCTAGCCAAGCGCAAGAAACCTACGCCGAAAAATTGGGGTATCCCAAAGGTAAAAAAATCATTTTGTTTCACATCGACGACGCAGGCATGTCGTACGAAGCCAACCAAGGTACTATCATTGCCATGGAAAAAGGCGTGGCTAATTCTACGAGTGTGATGATGCCTTGTGGATGGGTTCCTGCCTACATGAAATACCTCCAAAAGTATCCCAATACCGATGCGGGCGTTCACCTTACCCTCACATCGGAGTGGAAAGGCTACCGTTGGTTTCCTATCTCAGGACGTGAAAAAGTGCCTGGGTTAGTTGATAAAGAAGGAGCAATGTGGTCGAATGTCGGAGATGTGGTAAAGCACGCCTCTGCCGATGAAGTAGAAACCGAAATTCGCGCTCAAATTGCGCGTTTTCGAAGTTTTGGGGTAGAGCCTTCGCACATCGACTCCCACATGGGAACGTTGTTTGGTTCGCCTGCTTTTACGGAGCGCTATGTGAAGGTGGGGATTCAAGAAAAAATCCCTGTTATGTTGCCAGGTGGGCATGCCACCCTCATCGCGAAAGAACGCAACAGCCCAGCGCAAGAGATTCAGCAATTTCAGCAAGTAGGCAAAATGCTTTGGGGCGCTGGCTTACCTGTATTGGACGATTTGTTTGCCGATACCTACGGTTGGAAATTGCCCGCAGGCACTCCCAATACGGAAGAAAATTTGCGCAAAATGAAGACCCAAAAGTACATCGAGCTTCTCAAAGAAGCGAAACCTGGCATCACCATGGTAATCATGCACTGCGCCGCGCCGAGCGATAATTTCAAAGAAATCACCGACTCGTGGCCTACACGTTATGGCGATTTTTGGGCCATGCTCGACCCCGAATTAAAAACGTTTCTCGATAAAGAAGGCATCGTACTCACCACTTGGCGTGAAATGTACGAGCGCCGTAAAAAAGTGAAATAACATCCAGCTCGCCCCGAGTTGAACTCGGGGCGAAAACGGAACAAAGTCTCTGACTTTACTTCTATCCAAAAAACAATCTTTCCTGAAGCGTAGTTGTTAAAAAAACTACGCTTTTTTTATGAGTCAACCAATTACGCTGTTTTGGTTTCGTCGCGATTTGCGCCTGCACGACAATGCCGCTTTGTATCATGCCCTCAAGTCGGGCAATCCTGTGCTTCCTGTTTTTCTTTTTGATACCGAAATTTTGGACAGGCTCGAAGACAAGCGCGACCGACGGGTAGAGTTTATTCACCAAGCATTGCAAGAATTACAGGCGCAATTGACGCAAATGGGCAGCACGTTGGTGGTCAAGCATGGCTCTTCAGCTGCTTGCTGGGAAGAACTCACCCGCACCTACAACGTAGCCGAAGTCTATACCAACCACGATTACGAACCTGCCGCGATTCGTCGCGACAAAGTCATCGGAGAATCGCTCAACGCCCGCGGAATTGCGTTTTATACATATAAAGACCAGTGTATCTTTGAAAAAAACGAGGTGTTGAGCGGTGCAGGCACACCCTACACAGTTTTTACTCCTTACAGCCGCAAATGGAAAGAGACACTGAACTCGTTTTACCTAAAACCCTATCCGACAGAAGCTTATTTCCAACATTTTTATAAAACTCCTCCCCTTCCGCTTCCTAGCCTAGCACAAATAGGTTTTGAGGCCGTTGGACAACCTTTCCCTGCCAAAACGGTACGAGATGAGTTGGTAAAAAATTATAAAGAACGCCGTGATACTCCTTCGATTCAAGGTACGTCCCGTTTAAGCGTGCATTTGCGCTTTGGAACGATTTCGATTCGAGAGCTAGCTCGTCATACCAAAGACCTCAGCGAAACGTTTTTGAACGAACTTATTTGGCGGGATTTTTATATGCAAATTCTGTGGCATTTTCCGCACGTGGGTGAAGGTAAGGCATTTCGGGCAGACTACGACCGCATCGAATGGCGCAACGATGAAGCCCAATTCAAAAAATGGTGCGAAGGCCGTACGGGTTACCCGATTGTGGATGCAGGAATGCGCGAACTCAACGCGACGGGCTTTATGCACAATCGCGTCAGGATGGTAGTGGCTAGTTTTTTGACCAAACATTTGCTCATCGACTGGCGCTGGGGCGAAGCGTATTTTGCCCAAAAACTGCTTGATTTTGACCTTTCGGCCAACAATGGAGGCTGGCAATGGGCATCAGGGTCAGGGACAGACGCCGCGCCTTACTTCAGAATCTTTAACCCTACGTCTCAAACGCAGAAATTCGACCCCCAACTGGTTTATATCAAAAAATGGGTTCCCGAAATAAACAGCTTTGACTATCCCAAGCCGATTGTGGATCATGCCGCCGCCCGTGAGCGCTGCTTGACAACCTATCAGAAGGCGTTGAAACAGTAACTTCACCTCAGCAACCTCTCCTCTAGTTCGGTTTTGTAGGTTCCTGCCAAAGGGATGGCCACGCTTCCAACAGTCACTTGATGGCGTTCGAGCTTCTGAATGGCTTTCAACGCCACAAGGTAGGATTTGTGAATCCGTAAAAACTTGTCAGGGGGCAATTGACCCATCATTTCACCGAGGGTCATTCGGGTTGTGACTTTGCGAGTGCGCTCGTGAATAAAAAGCAAGTTGGTATCTGATTGGATGTACAATATTTCGTCAAGATGGACACGTACCCAATCGTACCCATCTTTTACAAACAAACTTGATGCTTCGCCAATTTGCTTGGCTTGCTGCCCCAACGCCCGATTACACGCCTGAAGAAAACGCCCAAACTCTACGGGTTTGAGCAGATAATCAAGGGCTTGCAGTTCAAACCCTTCGACGGCGTAGTCGGCGTAAGCTGTGACAAAAACTACTTGGGTTGAGGTATTTTTTAGGAGTCGAGCAAAATCAGTTCCCAACATATCAGGCATTTGTACGTCCAAAAACAGCAAATCGACGGGGTTTTGGTGCAAATATCTCAATGCTTCCGCCGCACTTTCAAACGTCTGTTTTAACTCCACAAAAGGCACTTTTTCCGCGTGACGCCGTAAGACTTGTAAAGCGGCAGGTTCGTCGTCAAGAGCAATAGCAATCATTTTATTTGGGGATAACTAACTCATACACGAAGTTGGCATACAATGACGTATCCCCGAAAAGATAAGGGGTCGGTCGGAAAAGGGCTTTTGATTTGTTTCCATGACGTTTGTTCTGTTTTGACTCATAAACAAATTTACAAAAATTTTGGCTTTATTTCACTCACCTACATATACTCCAGGTTGAACGCATTAATTTATTGCTCCAGAGGAGCTACATCTTAGTAGTAAGAATAAAACAAAGCGCCATCGGGCGGCTATTTTTCACATTTTAAGCTTTATCCCTAACAAAACATCAAATATACCTTCGCTAGTCTCTACAGATAGTTGATAACGATTCGGATAAATCAGTTCTAAACGCTGCTGTACGTTTTTGATTCCTGTTCCGTGTCCTTGTTTCTGCGCTGCTTGGGGCGAAATGCTATTTCGAACCCGAAAGGACAACTGCCCTCCCTCTATGGTTAGCTTTAGTTCGATAAAACTATCTTGTTGCAAACTAATACCATACTGAAACGCATTTTCCACAAACGGAATCAACAACAACGGGGCAATGCGGGCAGGTTGGCCGTCGTATTCAATCACCACATCCATCCGCAATTCCTTTCGCTTGGGTAGCCGTGCTTGTTGGAGTGCTAAGTATTTTTCTAAAAATTCGATTTCTCGTTCGACACTCGTAAAGTCTTTTTGGGTTTCTTGCAAGGTAAATCGCATGATACCTGCCAGTTGCTGCACCAACTCCGATACTTTATCATTTTGGGCAGCATCTGCTTCGTTGTAAATCGTATTGAGGGCATTGAACAAAAAATGGGGATTGATTTGCGATTTTAACGCCCGTAATTCCGCCTCGGTTTTTTGCTGTTGAAGTACCAACTGTTCGCGTCGAACTCGAAACGCATCGGCCACGTACCCAAAACCAACCACAACCCCCACAAACACCAAAGTAACGAGTACATTTTCATCCACAAACTCTTGTTCGTATCCTTTCCGAAACTGAAGCCCTTCAAACGTCAACCACATTAGCAGCAGCAGCCACGTCCAGTACGTCCATTTTTTTTCTGTATTTAGCCACCACCGAAAAGGCCCCCGATAGTTGAGCCAACTCAGCAACAAAACCAGTACGACCAGTAATACATAACTCAACAAAAACCTAAAAAAACCGCCTACCCCTTGCCCCTCATCGCCAAACTGTAACTGGAGGCTTTCGGTCAATAACCAACCGATGTAGCCTCCAACCAAGGCAACTACGAATCCAAACAGCCACGGACTATAAAAAAACGAGCGGAATTTCATTCTATTCGGCGGAGGGCGGTTTCGTCTAGTTTTGTTTTTGACATTTCGCGGGTGGCTTGTTCACCATTTGTCCGCTTAAAGTACAACGCATTGCTAAGGTAATCATAATCTACAATGCCTTTCAGATATACAGTTTCGTTGGGTAAAACGCTAAACGCCATGTTTTGTTTTTGGGTAATAAACCCACCCTCCGTTTCTATTTTTAGCCTTCCAGCGGGTACGTCAACGCGTATGTACTCGTTGTTGCTAAATTTTTGGCTTACCTCTTGGTTGTTGATTTTAAGAGTAAAATCAGAGGAAAAATAGTCTTTTCTTCGGTACAAAACCAACGTTCCTCGTTCTCCCGATTCATTCAGTTCTTCGGTTGCAGTGGCAAACATCATCCACAATCCAACCATCAATGCGTTTTTCATGGCCTTTATTGCGGATTAAGTCCCCAAGTATTTGCTTCTCTGTTCTTACGACGCGCTTCTTTTTGGGCGGGAGTCAGTTTTTTATGATTGTTACTAACCACAAAAATACTTTGAATAAAAAACTGATTTAGCCTATCCGCAGGAGCATTTTGGAACGACAGATTGGCATCTGTTCCCCAACTCGTCGGTTTTATCCCGTATCTGTACCCAAATTTTACGACGGGGCTAAACGAAATGGGGCGTTTGGGACGAAACATGTGTTCTACTGAAAGTTCGAGAAAGGTGTTTTTATGCAGCAGCGTTGGAGACTGCCCTCCCGTTGGGGAAGTGAGCAAATCGTCAAACGAAACCGACGATGCAGCAGCCCCTGTTTTGTAAATATTCACTCTTGTATCTTGAGAACCCATCCCTAGATTGACAAACCACTGCCGATTACGCCTTAAAATTAGACCGTATCCAAGTGTTACGCTAAATGCTTGAAATCCCAGCCGCGATTTAGTGGCTGTATTTTTATTAGTTTGTGAATTAACCAACCCATACTCTACATTCAGCCCAATTTTAAAGCGTCGTTTTTGAATACCAAATCCATACGATGCCATGGAATTATTCTGTAATCGGGCAAATCCAATCCCCTGTTGATTAAGCGAGCTTCTTAGATGTGCGTAATTACCAATACTATTGTTGATAAAAGGGGCACCCAAATAAAGGTGACTACTCCAATCGTACTCATCGGGGTCAGGAATCACAACCGAATCTTTTTGAGCAAAAGTAGTATGTACCCAACCACTCAATAAAAAAACGAATAAAATTCGCCAGCACTTGCTAGTAACTTTTACGAAGTCAATCGTACAAAAAGAAGATGTTTTCATGGTTGTATTAGGCGTTAATTGTTGCTACAAAACAACGGTGTCTTGGGCAAGTCATCAACAGTTTGTGGCCAAATTGGGGTGATTTGTGGCGAAAAAGCACAAGTTTGAGGCGAGAACAATTTTTTAATGTAACTTTGAATAACCGACAACACAACCACAATGAAGCTCTTATTTAGTATTCTTTTCTTTTTGCTTCCCCTTTGGATTCAGGCGCAATGCCGCCCAGCGACTCCCCAAGAAAACGCCGCTTACGAACGCGTCGTGAAAGAACTTCAACGGCAATTTACAACCAAAACGCCGCAGGGAAGTTGGAAGACTTTTGACGAAAAACATTCGATGGGGGCTTTGGAAGTCACCTCCGAATGGGGCGGGTTTGTGCATCTTTGTACCGACCGCTACGACCTCATCATGGAGCGAGCTGACATTGCTTCGGCCCGAAAAGCGGTGGTTGATTCCATGAAACCTGCCACTTCGACCCTGCCTTCGTTGTACGTTCACCGCGACACGATGTACACCGAAAACCCTCAGGCCATTGCACAACGGGCTAAAGATACCTACTCTATCAGTGTGGAAATGAACCTCGGTAATTACCGATTACAAGATACTGAAAGCGCCCGTTTGGTACAGTCGTCTCAGGTTATCAATGTCTCAGGCACTACCCTCGCGCTTGAAGTATTGTTACAACCTGATTTAAAAGGCGCTACGGGACGTCAAGAAACGGTGATTTTATTGGGTGGGTGGAATACCAAGCCTGTCCAGAGAGGTCAAGATACGCGCTACCAACCTCAGTTTAGAAAAGGAGGCAAATTGGTAGAAAATCTGGTCGTGACCATTACCGCTCCTGTCGAAATCGCCCGCGAAATTGTGCAAGGCATTGATTGGAAGGCAATTGACGCTACGCTTTTGAAGTAAGCGAAATTCGCAGTAAGCTCGGGTTGTGAGCAACCCTCAGCACGCGCACGCAGTAAGTTCGAGTTGGGAGCAACCCTCAGCACGGGAAAAACGGTGACAATTCGACATTCTGCACTCGACACTCAAATCTTAAAAATACTATATCCTAACTCGCGCGTGGAAGCCATGTCAAATGTGTAGGACGTTGAACTATTCGGAATTTTCACCCGCACTTTGTAATTCAATGTTCCCGTAGGAAGTCGGCCTGCGAGGTGGGTAAACAAAAACGTTCGTTGCTGGGCATTGTACGACCCAAATACCATCGGATAAGGCTCATTGTTTTGGAAATATCCACCCATCCACCAGCCATTGTAATGAGCCTCAAAGGGTGTCTGAGGGTAGCCCCCAGTTATCCATGTTTGTCCCCCGTCGATGCTTACATCTACAAACACAAGAGATTGGTTTTCGATGTGGGTTTTGTAAGGTGCTATTTTCTTTTGGGCCAAAATAATACTCTCACGTACCATTGGGTTTATTTTTCCTACCGTATTGGCCTCCCAATTGACGACGCCGTAATTTTGGAGGTTCGCAAAACCAATCATAGCATCGTAAATACGCTGTTCAAAAATATCGGTTGTAGCCAATGAATAAGGGCTAAAGTTGTAGGTGCGCGGCGTAGGTTCCCAGTTTAAAAAGCCTAATTTGGTCGGTTCTTGATAACGGGCGCAGTAAATAGTACTCCAAATAAGCAACAAAAAATGGTCATCGGTTTGCCAAACCAATTCGGGAGAGGTGGTCGTTAATTCAATGCTATTCCTGCCCGCAGGAATGTCTATTTCGGTAAAACCTCGCCAGTGCTGAAACGTAATGCGGTAGGTTTTGTCGGCATTACGCAAGCTTCCGTCTTGGGCGTGCAGCGACACCCGCACCCGCCGATTCCCCAAAGGTGTATTGGGGTCGGCACCAATGTCAACGATGTGGTAGCGCGTAGGAACGCCCGCTGTTATGTTGGTTTTTGGGGTTTCTTTCAGGCGAATAATGTCAGTATTGACCCAATAATTGACGTTGGAATCGTACTGAAGAACCGCCCACATGGCAAATTGCTGCACAAAATCCCACGCTTCCATGTAGTTAAGTTCTTCATTAACAGCGCGGTTATTAAATTTATTTTTGAGCTTCCAAATGGGGTTGTTGGGTACACCCCAATTTGAGTGGATGTTGCCATTCTCATCAAACTGAGGGAAGATAAACGGATCCATTTGGTTGATTGGGCCTGCTCCGTACTGCCAAATTTTCGCGCCGTTGCTGTAAAGTTTTGTTTTGTAAAACAACTCCGTAAAAACATAACTCCAACGGTGCTGTACGTGGTCAAAAAACTGCTGGTCGTCCCAATTTTTGTAGGTAGGGTCAGTGCCACCGTTCAATGTGTGGCGGTACTTTCCATTTTCCCACACTTGTCGCCCCCGCAAAATAGACAGCCATTCTGCATTAGAAAATGTCTCAATGTCCCAGCGAAGAAAGCCCATGCGGCCGTCGCCTGCGTATTTGGCTCGGCGGTCGAGTTCGTATTCAGTCAGTAAAAAAGGATTCCATTTACCTGCCTCATCCACATTTTCAATCGACACCGACACAAAAGGGGCATTGAAACAACGAAAAGTTTTCCCCTGTGCTGAAAGCAATCGATTAGGATCAGGAACGTACACGGGGTTTTTCCCAAAACTTACCCCTTGCACCGTAAAAGCATCCCGAAAAATTCCTTCGTTAATATCCGCATACCGATTTTCTTTGGGTTTACCCTCACCTACTCCCCCAAAAAATGCTTTAAATCCATAGTCTCGAAAGTCTGTCACATCATCCCAAACTACCTTTTGGGCTTCAAAAAGCTTTAATAAATGCCGAAAAGGCTCATTGGTGGCCGTGCTTGACAAATCAAAAGTACCCAGTTTTGCATTGGGGGTGTAGCCTTGCGGATAGCCCCCTTCGTCGGGTTCGTACAGTACTTCTTTAGGAATGCCTTGTGCGTTGGCATTTCTAAAAAGTCCCATTATCAATAACAATATCCCAAAACAACGCTTCATCATTTCTTCAAATTAAAACCTTACCCCCGAAAACAAACCGTTATTGATTATCCACAAAATTCTGTCAAGTGCATTCACTTCACCGTCGAGGTTGATATCTCCTACCAAGTATTTTCCAAACGAGCCATTGGTTTGCGTCCAAACGGTCATATCATTTGCATTAATTTCTGCGCTTGTACCCTTCACAATATCACCTGCGTACATCATGTAGCGCGTATCCTGCATCTTTTGTCCAACCGCGGGGGCATTGGCAGGGATGTATGATTGATTTATACCAAAATCATAGAAAAACCCACCGTTTACAAAAAGTGTAGGCGTGGCCGCCACAATCGGCAGGTGATTACGGTGTTCGACCGCCACGTAATAATTCGTGTATTCCTTTAACCGACTTGGGCAGCCCTGAATACTAGGCACTAAGCCATCGTTTTGAAGTAAGGCAGCTGCTTTAAAAACCGTAGTAGCAGGATTTGCAGGATCCGTTCGTAGCGAAACCAGCACCCAATCCGTGACCGACGGGTCATAGGCAGATACCGTTTCGTTGCCCATGTAATACCAAGGTGCTCCCACGTATGGTTGTCCCGCTGGTGTTTTGGTTGCAAGTGGACTAACGGGCGTTTGTCCTGGCAATAACCCCTGTTGGTTGAGTATTGTTGTCATCGAGCCTATTCCATTGCGGTAGGCTCCCTCTAACAGTACCCGAATACTTCCTACGCTCTCGGGCATAGAAATGGTTCGGAACGTCACCTTAGCTGTACTTGTACAACCAGTGGTATATTGTGCTTCAAGGTAAAAAGTAGTGACCAAACTGTCGAGCATAACACTCGTTGGGTTTGTCACAATAGGGCCGTCGTATGAGCCTTTCCGCCAAATCGGGTTTGTAAAGCTGCCATAGTTTGCGACTTGTGCAGGCAATGACAACGGGCCTTTGTGGCAAATTGTGGTATCCGATGCCACTCGAAGCGGCATACATGCTTCTATTTTCCAGATTTCACTCCCTTTTTTGCCATCATCTGCCGTAAAAAACAGGGTATCACCCAACACAGTAAGGTTACTTATTCCACTTCCCGTTGTTCCCGAATACAACTCCAATACGTTAGTCGCCGCTTCGGTGCCATCGGTTTGCCAAAGTTCTCTTCCCCCAAAATCATCGTAGGCTGTAAAATACACAATCCCTTTTCGGAGGTTAAACATCGACGGCGTACTGTTAGAACCTTCTCCCCCAACGCGAATGTTTTTCACCATTTTTGTCCCAGCCGCCGTTCCGTCCGAACGCCAAAGTTCTTGGCCTGCCTCTCCGTTAGTCGCCGAAAAATAAAGCAGCCCGTTGAGCACTTTGAGGTTTCGGGGGTCGCTGCTTCCACTGCCTGTTTGAATATCTACGGCGAGCACTGTCCCCGCCGCTGTCCCGTTCGACTTCCAGAGTTCGATTCCCGTTTGTCCATCGTTAGCTGCAAAATAAAGCGTGCTACTAAGCGCCGTCAAATAGTGCGGCATTCCACTCATCGAACCACTCCAAATATCCCTTACCTGTACCGTCCCCGCAGCCGTCCCGTCCGACTTCCACAATTCAAAGCCATTGGCGCCATTGGTTGCCGTAAAATACAACGTTCCGTTCAGGTTGGTGAGATACTGAGGATTCGAGCTTCCTATTCCTGCATTAATATCTTTGACCAAAGTAGTTCCTGCCACCGTGCCGTTGGTTTTCCAAAGTTCGTACCCATTAGCGCCGTCGTTTGCCACAAAATACAATGTTCCGTTGACGTTGGTCAATTGTTGAGGATTTGAGCTTCCTGCCCCCGTCACAATGTCTCTGACAATGACCGTGGTGGCATCCGTACCTCCCGACTTCCAGAGTTCACTTCCTGCCCCTGCGGTAGTTGCCACAAAATAAAGCGTTCCATTTACGTTCGTAAAACCACTTGGCATACTTCCCAGCGGACCGTCATTGATGTCCTTCACGCGGGTCGTACCTGCGGCCGTGCCGTTAGATTTCCAAAGTTCGTAGCCGTAACCTGTCTGATCCGCCACAAAATAGAGTGAGCTTCCTACACTCGTGAGGGAGTAGGCCGTGCCTGGCAAATCCAGCACTTTGGCAGTAGTTGCATTTCTTCCCGACGATTTCCACAACCCCACGGTCGAGCCGTTTTGTTTGGCCGTAAAATAAAGGATTCCGTTGTGATTGGTAAGAAAGCGCGGGTCACTTCCCAATGTCGCAGAAGTAGCAAGCGGATCTGCCTGAAGATTAATATCTTTCAATAATAGCGGATATTGAGCATATACACTGCTCACCAGCAATAGCAAACCCCACAATAAATTTTTCCTGACAACTAGCATTACTGGCACCGAGTTTTTCGAATGTCGCCGTAAACGACAAATCGCTGTATCCAAAGAAATGGGTAAAATTTCCTCAGATACAGCAATAAAAGTGCCAAAATGATTGATAATGGGCTATCTATCAGCCAAAGAGCCACTCTACGGCCTTTGGAAACTCTTTGCCCCAGCGCATTTCGGTATGCTCGCCAGCGGGGTCAAGTGATAGTTTAAATTGAAGTCGTTCGTTGTTCCACCCTTGCCGTTCAATCGCCTCTTTCAGGCGCTCCACGCTCGGAATCATATAGCGTCCTTCTTTCCCCCCCGCATAGACGTAGATTTTGGTTTCCAAGGGGTTAAAGAATTCGATGGAGTCAAAATAAATTTTATCCGACACCCAAAGCGATGGCGAAAAAATCATGAGTCGGCCTAGCGTTTCGGGGTACATTAAGCCTGCATATATGCTTATTAAGCCCCCCATAGAACTGCCACCGATGCCCGTAAATTGGCGCTCGGTACGGGTACGATAATTTTTATCAATGTACGGTTTAAGGGTACGAACGATGAAATTGGCGTACTTTTTCCCCGCTCCTTTGCCAAATTTTGGGTGCGTATAGGGTGCAAATTCGTGCAAACGGTCTTCATCTCCGTGGTCAATGGCTACAATGATAATACCGCCTTTGTTTTGCTCGGCCAGTACTGCCATGCGCTTATCTATTTCCCAATTTCCAAAAATAGAACCATCACCAAAAAGGTTTTGCCCATCTTGGAGGTACAATACTGGATAGCGTTTGGTAGAAGTACTGTAGTCGTGCGGGAGGAGAATACGAATACGGCGTTTTTTTCCCAGCTGAGGTATTTCAAAATCTTCCGCCACGGTCTGAATCGTAGGCACGTACGTCACATCAAACGCACGACCATCGCGGCGCCAGTGAGGTACAAAATCCTTTTGGGTAGTATTTTTACCTTTAATACGGCGATTTTGGGGCGCTTCGCCAAAGGCATCAAGCTCTACTTGGTCCCAGCCACCGCGGGTATATTTGTACTCAATGGGTTGTTCGAAGTGAAAATCGGGGGGAAATTGAAAATGATACTTTCCTACTCCTACCTTTTGCATCTGATAACGTTCAATATCAGGATACCACTCACAAAAATTACCAGAAATAAATACAGGACGCTCGTCGTCAACAGTAGTTGTCAACTCAAGCGCCAAAGACGCATTACGGTTACTCATTCCTCACAGGTTAAATGTGTCGGTTTAACACCCACAAAAGTACTAATGTTCAATAAAATTTAAAAATTTCTAGTTTTAATCCTCTTTCTCCTCACTCTGTCGATACCAATACCGAATCACCACTTTTTGAAGTTCGCGCTTGATAATCAATTCGGCAAGTAGTTGTAAACTAGCATGAATCGCGGTTGGAATGGCACGATGAATTTGTTTTTCGGTCAAATCGACTCGATTCAGGAGGTATTTTAGGGTTCCTCCTTTTTTTAAATGCTCGTCTATTTTTTGGGCCAAATATTCACGCAACTCTTCAAACGAATAGCGTTCGTCGATGTCGAGTTCTAAGGGTAACTGCGCCGTTTGGAAGTCTTTTATGAGTTGTAGCAACAAATCGCGCAGCAAGTTGGGTAGCCGAAGCACCTGTTCTAGTTCTTCGGGCGAGGAGTTTGTTAGTTTATCAGTTTCGTGCGGCATTGTTACAAAATAAACGTGCTCCCGTGAGTAACACAATAAAGACAGCAAAATAAAACTTTTATTTCCAACCTTCCGTTATTTGGAAACTACACTAATTCCTTCTCGTATGATGCGCTTTGCGTTGGTGAATTTCAAGGTTTCGTTTCATTTTTTCTTTTTTGCCCTGCTCGTCACTCATCTTTCGGCAGTAGCTCAGCCTAAAGTCAACTTATCGCAATTGAAAGCGAAGTTTCCTAACGATGAAATGGCCTACCTCAATCGCTCCGAAAAAGTAGCCATCGAGGTTGTGAATGGGGAACTTCAAATCGACGTGTTTCACCAGGAAGACCGCGTATTTTTGGACAAACGAGCCAGCGTTTTTGCCGACGAACGTATTTACTTTTCAGACGCTTTTCAAGAAATTAAAGACCTTGATGCTGTCTCATACATTCCCGAAAAATCGGGTTATAATCGTACCCCCGTCACCGACATCAAGACCGAACGCCCCAGCCCAGGAGGAGGCATCTTTTTTGACGACATGCAGGTCAAAAAATTCACCTTTCCAGGCGCCAAAGAAGGAGGTATTGGCACCGTTTCCTATACCGAAAGAGTCAAAAGCCCTTATATGCTTTCGGGCTTTGTTTTTGGAAATTATGTACCTGTCATCAACAGCGAATTTTCGGTTTCATTTCCCGCTTCAGTGAAAGTTTCCTACAAAACCTACGGCGATATGAAGGGGATTATTTTTGCCAAAACAACCCAAAATGGCAAAACGGTTTATACGTGGAAAGCACAAAATTTAAAAGCATCGCCTCTGGAAACGGAATCGCTTTCGTTGCGTCATTACGTGCCACAGGTATTTTTATTTATCGAAAGTTATACCGCCAATGGACAAACAAAGGAGGTATTGGGAGACGTTCAGAAGCTCTTTAATTATTACAAAAGTTTGGTCAAAGACTTAAACAAGCAGCCCAGTTCTCAGCTCAAAGCCCTTACTGATTCGTTGACGCGTGGAAAAAGCGAAGTGGAAAAAATTCGGTCGGTTTATTATTGGGTGCAGGACCACGTCAAATACATTGCCTTTGAAGAAGGGCTTGGAGGATTTATTCCTCGTCAGGCCAACGATGTTTGTCAAAAACGCTACGGTGATTGCAAAGACATGGCCAGCCTTACTTCGTCGATGCTCAATTTGGCAGGAGTGCCGTCGTATTTGGTGTGGATTGGCACCCGTGATATTCCCTACAAATATGCCGAAAATCCTTCTATGAGCGTGGATAACCACATGATTGCAGCGGTGAAGTGGCAAGGGAAATGGCAGTTTTTAGACGCCACCGACGACCGCATCGACTTCGGACTTCCGACCTCGCACATCCAAGGCAAAGAAGCCTTAATAATGACTTCGGAAGACAAGTATGAAATCGTTCCTGTGCCCGTTGTTCCTGCCAATCAAAATACCAAAGTGGACTCAATGGTACTTTCGATTGATGGAAAGACATTGAAAGGAAACGGCACCTTGACTTTTCAAGGACTATGGAAAACATCGCTTAAATCGGCCGTCCAGTACCGTTCGGAGCCACAGCGCGACGAATACTACAAAAACGTACTCAGTCGAGGTTCTAACAAATGCGCCTTGTTAAAAAATGTAGTCACAGGACTTCAAGACCGTGACGTACCTGTTCGTCTTCAATACGCCTTTTCGGTGCCTGATTACGTTCAGGAAGCCGCAGGTGAGCTTTTTATTAACCCTCATTTGACGCGTCCTTGGGCTGATAAACGCCAAGAAGAAAGTCGCAAAAACGACTGGAAACATGAGTTTACGCATATCGAAGACATGGTAACGATTTTGCCTATTCCAAAAGGATATACCGTAACCAACCTTCCTACCAATGCGTCGTTTTCGCACCCTGACTTTGGTTTTAAACTGAGTTATGAACAAAAAAATGACCAAATCGTGGTTCGCAGTCAATGGACGTTGAACTCGCTTTTGGTCAAAAAATCAAGTTTCCCTGAATGGAATAAAATGGTTACTGCCCTTAACGAAGCTTACAGCGAAGTGATTTCGTTGAAGAAGAGCTAACGTCTTTATTTCTTTTTAGCATTTCCTCCCCCCAAAAGGCGATTGGCCAAATCAGGGCGCTTTAGCTTATTGAGACGGTTACGAATCAAATCTCTGTACTCTGGCTTGTACCAGAAGAAGAAGCGATTTTGGTTCTGCTTCTCTTCGCGGGTTTTGGCCGTAAAAACAGGCTTCAACGTATAGGGATGCACTCCTGTGTAATAAATTACTTCCGCAACGGTCATCGGAGTTGGGGTAAAATCCTGTACTTGTTCCAGACGAAAACCCAGTTCTTTCGTTTCGGCCGCCAAATTAGCCATATCCGCCTCTTCACAGCCTGGGTGCGAAGAGATAAAATACGGAATCAAGGGTTGTTTGAGGTTGTGCTTGTCTGAAATCTGATCGTACTTTTTCTTGAAAAGTTTGAAATACTTAAACGATGGTTTACGCATGACACGCAGCGTATCGTCCGATGTATGCTCAGGCGCTACTTTCAACCGACCCGACACGTGGCGCGTAATCAGCTGCTCCATGTACTCGTCGTGGTTGCCGTCTTTGTTGTTTTTGTTAAAATCATCGACTAGCAAATCATACCGAATTCCTGACCCGACAAACGCCTTCTTGATGTTAGGATGCTCATCCACTTTGCGGTAAAGTTCCGTAATGGGCTTGTGCGAGGTGTCTAAGTTGGTACAAATGACGGGGTGAATACAACTTGGGCTCGTACAACGCGCACAAATCGACTCATCTTTGCCTTTCATGCGGTACATATTTGCCGAAGGCCCGCCCAAGTCCGAAAGGTATCCTTTAAACTCTGGGTGTTTCGTTACTTCGTCCACTTCTTTCAAAATCGACTTTTCACTCCGTGAAGCGATAAACTTACCTTGGTGGGCTGAAATTGTACAAAAGCTACAACCTCCAAAGCACCCACGGTGCATGTTTATCGAAAACTTAATCATGTCGTAGGCAGGTATCGGCCCACGGTTTTTGTATTTCGGGTGAGGCAAACGCGTGTAAGGCAAATCAAAAGAGGCGTCGATTTCGGTTTCGGTCATTACCTTAAATGGTGGATTTATCACCAAAACGTCTTCATTGACCAACTGCGTAATGCGATTGGCTTGCCACTTATTGGATTCTACTTCTACAATTTTGAAGTTAGCTGCGTACTTGATTTTATCCTGCAAACATACCTCATGGCTTGCCAGCTCAACTGTTTCCCACTCGTTCCACGTAGGCAGTTCGTCGGATGCTTTTTGCAAATAAGCCACTTGGTGAATGTCACGTAATCCCGAAAAATCGTATCCGTCTTTCAGACGACGCAAAATCTCCCGCAAGGGCTGCTCCCCCATCCCATAAACCAACAAATCAGCTTGTGAATCAGCCAAAATCGTTGGCATCAGGCGGTCTTGCCAATAATCATAATGCGTCACCCGACGAAGCGATGCTTCAATCCCTCCGATAAGTACAGGAACATCGGGATAGAGTTGTTTTAATATTTTGGAATAAACGGTCGTGGCATAGTCAGGTCGAAATCCAGCTTCACCACCAGGCGTATATGAGTCGTTTGAACGAAGGCGTTTGTTGGCCGTATAGTGATTGACCATGGAATCCATACAACCCGCCGTAACGCCAAAGAAGTACTTAGGTCGTCCGAATTTTTTAAAATCGCGCAAATCGTCTTTCCAGTTGGGCTGTGCCACAATCGCTACCCGAAAGCCTTCACTTTCGATAATTCGGCCAATTACGGCTGTTCCAAAAGCAGGGTGGTCAACATACGCATCTCCCGATACAATGACGACATCCACTTCGTCCCAGCCCCGTTTTTCAACCTCTTTCTTTGTAATGGGCAACCAATCGGTTATCGGTCTTTCTAACATAACACCTTAATATTTTTCTTGCGAATGGGAATTTAGCAACTTCACGCGGCTGTGAGTAACTGCGTGCGCTAATTTACTCAACCAAGTATGAAACAAAATAGTTTGAGAAATACCCCAAAACAAAACAGTCCACAATTTACAATATATTGAGCTACTGTAAACTGTGAACTGCCAATGATTACTTTTTTATTTATCGTGCTACTTCGATATTCACTGGTTTTCCTTTGATGGTATTACCACTCATGGCTTCTACCACACGACGAGCATCACGCTCAGGAACGTCAACAAACGAATACGCATCAAAAATGTCAATAGAACCAATCACGCGGCCTGGGATGCCTGCTTCACCCGCAATAGCACCTACGATGTCGCGAGGTTGAACACGGTCTTTGCGACCTACGCTCACAAACAAGCGAATCATACCTGGGTCATTGCGTTTCTGACGGTCACCACCACGGCTATCGCGGTCGCCACCACGACCACCACGGTCACGGTCGCCAAAACGCCCACTACCTTCACCACGTTTTTCGAAACGTCCACCACGGTCATCGCGTGCGCCATTTCTATCTTTAAACTTACGGTCTTCGTCCCATGCCAAGTCAGTATCAGCAAATTCGCTTTTCTGCACTCCCATGTTGATTTTCACCAAAGCGGCTACAATCGTTTCAGTGCTCAGGCCAGTCGTATGGTGCAACATCGTGAGCATATCGCTGTAGATGTCCAAATCACCTTCGGTAGCTGCCTTCTCTACTTGTTCGATAAAACGTGCTTTACGAACGCCCACAATGTCCTCGAACGTAGGAATTACTCCTTTTTCGATGCGAACTTTTGTATAACTTTCGATTTGGCGAAGGCGGAATTTTTCGTCTTTTGCAACCAATGTCAACGCCTTACCTGTACGACCCGCGCGGCCTGTACGGCCAATACGGTGTACGTAATATTCTTCGTCGAGTGGTAGGTCAAAGTTAATTACCGCATCCACACCCGACACGTCGATTCCGCGAGCTGCTACGTCGGTAGCCACCAAGATAGTCGTAGTACCTGCTCTAAACTTGGCCATTACGTTATTACGTTGGGCTTGGCGCAAATCGCCGTGAAGTCCTTCAGCTTGGTAACCGCGTATCATCAAATCTTCCGTAATTTCATCCACTTTACGTTTTGTATTACAGAAGATAATTACTTGTTTCAAGTCGTAAGAATCAATCAAACGGCAAGTTACTTCCGCCTTTGCGCGTTGTTTTACTTCAAAACAAACCTGTTCGATATTTTCGTTGGTTACTTCTTTACGAGTTACTTTAACGAGCACAGGATCATTTTGAAATTTCTGCGTAATGGTCATAATTGGCTTTGACATCGTCGCAGAGAACAATACCGTTTGGCGCTCTCCTGGCATTTCTTCCAAAATGCTTTCGATATCTTCACGGAAGCCCATGTCAAGCATTTCGTCCGCTTCGTCAAGCACCATATAACTTACTTTTTCTAATTTCAAAGCGCGGCGCTCCATCATATCCATCGTACGACCTGGCGTACCTACTACGATATGTACGCCACCGCGCAACGCTTTAATTTGGCGCTCAATCGAATCACCTCCGTAAATCGTTTCAATTTTTACGCCTTTCTTGTATTTCGCCAAGCGACGCAATTCATCGGTTACCTGAACCGCCAATTCACGCGTTGGACACAAAATAAGTACCTGAGTGTGTTTTTCAGTAACGTCAACAAGCTCTAGCGCTGGCAAACCGAAGGCCGCAGTTTTACCTGTACCTGTCTGTGCTTGTCCGATAACGTCTAGTCCTTGTAAAAGATGGGGAATTGCTTGTGCTTGAATAGGAGATGGTTTTTCAAAACCCATTTCGTTGGTTGCTTGTAACAGTTCATCTGATAAGCCCAACGTTTGAAAACTTAATGTTTCTTCTTGCATTGTATTGTTTATATTGAATATTGTGTTGGGAGCATAGAGTACAACAGCACATACAGGCGCGACAGCGTCTCCACACCCACAAACTGAATACTCAATACTCGCTAAAAAAGCACTGCAGCCCGAAGAGTCTCTGTAGGATATAACAGATGGCCTGCGTGTATTTTCTGAGGACGAAAAGAAGGGGTAAACCCTAACACAAAAAATCGCAGAGACGAACGAGCGTGTTCGTGCAGTAAAACTTTGGCAAAAGTAAGACTATTTATCGAATAAACGACAAATGAGAGATAAAATTTTGTATTTTTCGTAGCAATATAAAATTTTGCGGGCTTCGCTACTTAATTTCAGTCACCGCTCCATTTTCGCATTTAACCACCCGAGCAGGATATTTTTTTAGGAAGTCATAATTATGGGTAGCCATCAAAATAGCCGTACCTGCAGTATTGATAGTTTGGAAGACTTGCATGATTTGCTCTCCTACCTCTGGATCGAGGTTTCCTGTAGGCTCATCGGCAAGTAAAATTTGGGGCTCATTGAGCATGGCCCTGGCGATCACCACGCGCTGTTGTTCTCCACCCGAAAGTTGGTGTGGCATTTTTTTGGGAGACGTGCCCAACCCCACTTGCATTAGCACGTCCGAAATCCGTGTTTTAATGGCCGACTTATCCGTCCAGCCCGTCGCACGAAGAACAAACTCTAGGTTTTCTTCAACGTTGCGGTCAAAAAACAATTGAAAATCTTGAAACACAATGCCCAGTTTTCTTCTCAAAAACGGCACTTCTGCTTGTTTCATTTTTTGCAACTCATATCCTACCACTTTTCCTTTACCCGATTCAAGCCACAAGTCACCGTATAGGGTTTTTAATAGCGAACTTTTGCCACTCCCTGTGCGGCCAATAAGAAACACAAAGTCGCCTTTGTTGATTTCAAAATTGACATCCGACAATACCAACTTGTTGCCGTTTTGGTATATATCTACTCCTTCAAGCTTAATGATGGGTTCCGAAGAAAATGCGGTCATTTGTTTGCAGTGGTTAGCGGTCAGTAAGTAGCGATCAGCAGTCAGCGAGTGGAATTGTATGCTGACTGCTGATTGGCTAACTGCTAATTATTGTTTGCTTTTTTGTAATCAGCCAAGAATTTCTCCAATCCAATATCAGTAAGTGGGTGCTTCAACAACGATGTAATAACACTGAGTGGACAAGTTACGACATCCGCGCCAAGTTCCGCACATTTTAACAAGTGAACTGGGTGGCGTACCGACGCAGCCAATACTTCCGTAGTGAATCCGTAATTTTGGTAAATACCCACAATCTGCTCAATCAACTCCATACCGTCCATTGAAATATCGTCCAAACGACCGATAAAAGGAGAAACGTAAGATGCCCCCGCTTTGGCGGCCAACAACGCCTGTCCTGCCGAAAACACAAGGGTACAGTTGGTACGAATGCCACGGTCAGAAAGCGCTTTAATTGCCTTCACTCCGTCTTTAATCATTGGCACTTTCACCACGATTTTGTCATCTATTTCGATAAGCTCACTCGCTTCTTTAAGCATCCCCTCCAAATCGGTCGAAATCACTTCCGCACTCACATCTCCGTCCACAATGTCACAAATCGCTTTGTAATGCGCAATTACATTCGCTTTTCCCGTAATTCCTTCTTTGGCCATAAGCGATGGATTAGTGGTTACACCATCCAAAACGCCTAAATCATACGCTTCTTGAATTTCTTTCAAATTAGCAGTATCAATGAAAAATTTCATAATGAGAGATTTAAGTTATGTCGTGCAAAGTTAGGCAAAGCAGGCCGTATCTAAAATTTTTACCATGAAAATAGCCTTGCCTACTTTTAAAAGTACAACTTACTCCACTATTACCCAAAAAGGCTATTCCTTTTTAATTTTCAAAATTTGCATTATAGAAATTTATTATTGTAATTTGCTCTCTGGTTAGGTTACTTGCGGACAAGAAATACTTGGAACAATCCAAAATACCTTGTAGTGAGTCCTTCCAAGTGACTGGACCAAACAGGTAATCATTCACAAAACAATTTTAAACCTATGATGAACAGTTTCCCTTCTGTAGGGCGAGTTTTACTCGCTCGTCAGTTTGCTGTCCTTGGTAAAATCGCCATGACAGTTTTGTTCACAGTGGCCTTCTTGGGAATCCAAGCTCAGGAAAGACAAGTCACTGGTAAAGTAAAAGATGGAACAGGCACAGGAATGCCAGGTGTAACAGTTGCAGTAAAAGGAACTCAACGCGGTACGAGTACGGATGTTGATGGAAATTACAAAGTTGCAGTTCCTACGAACGCTACACTCGTATTTAGTTACGTAGGTTACTCAAACCAAGAAATTGCGGTTGGTACCCGCTCAGTTGTCGATGTAACGCTTCTCGAAGACAACAAAGTCCTGAATGAAGTAGTGGTAGTGGGTTATGGTACAGTCAAGAAAAAAGATGCGACTGGTGCCGTAAACGCTATTGGTGCAAAAGACTTCCAAAAAGGGATTGTAGTATCACCAGAACAATTGATGCAAGGACGCGTAGCTGGGGTGCAAATCACTCAGTCAAGCGGTGAGCCAGGTGGTGGTATCAACGTTCGTATCCGTGGTACGTCTTCTGTATTTGGTGGTAACAACCCATTGTTCGTTATCGACGGAGTACCTTTGGCAGGTGACAACACTTCTTCGGGGGGAGATGCCTCAGGGGTAGGTCGTCAGCCAGCTAAAAACCCATTGAACTTCTTGAACCCAGAAGACATTGCCAGCATCGACATCTTGAAAGATGCATCGGCAACTGCTATCTACGGTTCACGTGGTGCTAACGGGGTAGTTTTGATTACAACGAAAAAAGGTAAAGGTAAAGGTACGCTTGAGTACGGTTACTCACTTGGAGCAAGCAGTCTCACAAAGCGTTACGATTTGCTTTCTGCTGATGAATACCGTGCAGCGGGTGGTCAAGATCAAAAAGGTAATACTGACTGGCAAAACGAATTGTTCAGAACTGGTTATACTAACCAACACAACTTTGCCTTCGGAGCTGGAGATAACAACGGAAGCTACCGCTTTACGTTGGGTTATTTGAATCAACAAGGGATTATCAAAGAATCAGAAATCAAACGTTACAGCTTAGGTTTCAACGGTTCTAAGAAATTCCTTAATGATCGTTTGACAATCGCTAGTAACATCAACATTTCAAACAACCAAGACGCTAACGTACCTATCTCAGAGAACATTGGTTTTGAAGGAGACCTTTTAGGTAACATCTTGAAAGCAAACCCAACTCGCCCTGTTTACAACAGCGATGGAACTTTCAACCAACCAGGCAACACCGAACCTAACCCATTGGCAATGGTTGTCTTGTCTCAAGACAACACGAACACGCTTCGTGCTTTGGGTAACATCAACGCTGAATTACAAATTGTAAAGAACTTGAAATTCAAAACAGTCATTGGTTTTGACAAGTCATTCTCTTCAAGAAAATCAGCTTATTCTCGTGACCTTGTTTTGACAGGTGTTGATAAACTCGGCCGTGCTTACGTTGCGGATATCGAAACTGACAACAAATTGTGGGAAAACTACTTCACATACGACAAAGAGTTTAACAAAATCACATTCAATGCGTTGTTAGGTTATTCGTATCAGATGTTTAGCCGCTACTCTAAAAATATTGCAGCTGCTAACTTCCGTACCAACGACTTAGATTTGATGATTAACAACATCGCATCAGCCAATGCAGGGAAATTTGGTAGCAATGTTATCAACAACTCTGGCTCAGAAACCGACGAATTGCAATCGTATTTCGGACGTGTAAACGTAGGTATCAATGACAAATATTTGTTAACAGCTACTTTGCGTTCAGACGGTTCTACGAAATTCGGGGGCAATAACAAATATGGTTTCTTCCCATCTTTCGCTGCTAAGTGGAAAATCATGAACGAAAGCTTCGCTCCTAAGAATATCTTCGATGACTTAGCGGTTCGTTTGGGCTATGGTTTGACAGGGAACCAGTCAATCCCTCACAACGTCTATGACCGTCGTGACCGTTACAGTGGCTGGGGAATCAACCAAGGTGGTGATAACATCGAAGGTGGTGGTTTGAACGCAGTAGCATTTAACAACCCTAACTTGAAATGGGAAACAACTTCATCTATCAACTTAGGTTTGGACTTTGCTATCTTGAAAAACCGTCTTTCTGGAACGATTGATTTCTATCAGAAAAACACCAAAGACCTATTGTTCTACGTTATTTCAGCCCAACCAGCTCCTACGCCATTTACGTGGAAAAACTTGGATACTGACATCCAAAACCGTGGGTTAGAAATTTCATTGACAGGTTCAGTGATCGACAAAACTAGCTTTGGTTGGGAAGTATTGCTAAACGCTGGTTTCAACAAAAACATGGTTAATAACTTGAATGGGGTATTTGACACAGGTGAAATCAACGGTCAAGGTTTGACAGGTGCGTTTGCACAACGTATTGCCGCTGGTCAGCCTTTGTTTGCTTATTTCTTGCGTGACTTCGGCGGATATGATGAAAACGGAAACTCGCTTTATCCTAATGGTGACTTCCAACAATTTTTGAACGGAAAGAGCCCACTTCCAACTGCTACTGGTGGTTTGACAAACAACTTACGTTACAAAAATTGGGATTTGAGCTTGTTCTTCAACGGTGTATTTGGTAACTACCTTTACTCAAATACTGAAAATGCTTTCTTTACAAAAGGCTCATTTGCAAACGGACGTAACGTGACTAAGAATGTGGTAACAAGCAAAGAAGGTCCATTGAATGCTCCTGACGTTTCAACTCGTTTCTTGCAAAAGGGTGATTTTGTACGTTTACAAAACTTGAACTTGAGCTACCGTGTACCAGTAAGTGGTAAAACTATTTCAAACTTGCGCGTATTCTTGACAGGTCAAAACTTGATGACCTTCACTAAGTACACTGGCCAAGATCCAGAAGTAAGCACCAACAAGTCTATCAACGGTATTCCATCGTTTGGTATTGACTATACTGCTTACCCAAGAGCTAGAACTTGGACCATCGGTGCTAACATTTCGTTTTAAGAACCAACAAAAAATCAAAAAAATGAAGACTAATAAATACATAGTAAGAACTTTGATAGTTGGGCTAGGCTTGACTACCATTACTTCTTGTACTGATTTAGTAAACAGCGAAAAAGACTCTATCGTTAGACAGTCTGAAGGTGGTACTCCTGTAGCAGGCGACCCTGTTGGTCTATTAGAATCTGCTTACAAAGACCTAGGGTTTTATACTGACCAAGCCAATGCTTACGCTTTGGGTATGCACACTTCAGCCGAAATGATTCCTCCTACACGTGGGGTTGACTGGGGTGATAACGGGGTTTGGCGTACGCTTGACCAACATACTTGGGATGCGACCCACCAACAAGTTCGTGATACTTGGAACAGCTTGAACTCTCGCGTGTTTAAAACCACCGAAATTTTGGCTTCTACGACTGCAACCGCAGCTCAGAAAGCAGAAGCTAAGTTCTTGCGTGCATTTAACATGTACCAAGTAATGGACTTCTACGGTCAAGTTCCTTTCAGAGAGTTTACACAAGGGGTTGATGACCTTCCTCGCGTCATGACTCGCTCAGAAGCATTCGACTTTATCGTAAAAGATTTGGAAGAAGCACTTCCTGTATTGGTAAAAGCAGGTCCATCGGCAACCAACGGTGTGGCCAACAAAGCAGCTGCCAACTTCTTGCTTGCTAAGTTGTATTTGAATAAGGCAGTTTACAAATCTTCAAATCCAGCTGGTCCATATACATTTGACAAAGCAGATATGGACAAAGTATCAACTTATGTAAATGCCATCACTGCCGATGGATACAAGCTTGATACGGATTACTTCAACGCGTTCTCGAAAAATGCTAACTCAGAAACCATTTTCGTGAGCTTGGAAGGTACGCCTCAGAACCGTTGGTTTATGACGTTGCACTACGGCCAAAACCCATCTGGATGGAATGGTTTTACTACCTTGGCTGACTTCTATGATAAGTTCGAGAAAGATGATCCACGCATCGGCAAGCCAGCAAAAGGCGATGGTACTGAGTTCTCTGGTATCGGTTATGGTTTCTTGATTGGCAAACAAATCGATGATAATGGTAAAGACCTTATTGACTCACGTACGCAAAAAGTACTTTCGTTCACTCGTGATGTACCTTTGGCAGGCGCTGCGACCGATAAAGGTATCCGCGCTATCAAGTATCACCCTGCAACAGCGGGTAAGTACATCTTGATGCGTTATGCTGAAGCGCTTATGATGAAAGCAGAAGCTCAACTCCGTGGTGGTGACGCTGCTGGTGCGTTGGTAACTGTAAACTCTATCAGAACTGCCCGCAAAGCAAAAGCACTTACCTCAATCAACACAGACGGTATGTTCGACGAAATCGGTCGCGAATTGTACTGGGAAGGTGGCAAACGTACGGTAGAAATTCGCTACGGTAAGTTCACTACAGGTGCTGGTGCTGACAACAAAGAAGCCTACACTGTATTGTTCCCAATCCCTGCTATCGCACTTGTTTCTAACCCTAACTTGAAGCAAAATCAAGGGTATTAATCCGCTTTAGTAGTATAAATTCAAAGAAAAATGCTCGAATCACATCGGGCATTTTTCTTTTAGTGACTTTCCCCACCTATGATAGCACGTACATTACCTTTTTATTTTATTCTCTTTTTGTTTGGAAGCTCTCTGTCGAGCTGTAGCAGTTCTTCAACTTCACAAAACCCTTCCGAAATACTCGCTACCTTGAAAGAAGGCGAAGCCAAAGTGTTATTTACGATTGACAACCAACCATTTTATGGCGATAGCAGTATTTTTAAAGGAGAGATAACGGCCTTCGACCACGCGTTCCGCATCAATATTACCGACCAATTTCAAGGAAACACCGTGATTGCTATCGGCGGCGACCAATGGTTTGCCACCAAACCCATCACCAAAGCCGTTGATACCAACAACCAAACCCAAGCCAGCGCTATGATTGGGCGCATGACCGACCCCGCCAATCGTCGCGGTTTAGGATACATTATGACATCGGGCGAAATAACGCTCGAAGCACTATCCGAAGAAAAAGCTATTTTACGCATCAAAGGCCAAGTGGGAGAATACACCACCATGGGAAACCCTACGACGTGGAAACCCGTAGAAGGCCTCATTGTCTATAAAAAGCCCCTTTTAAAAGTCCAAGGGCTCACGCTTCAGCAACTTTACTTTTAATTCATTTAGTACTTATTTCATTCATGCGTCATTCTCGTTTATATATCTGCCTTAGTTTATTCGCCATTGGTTTTACCAATTGCCAAAGTGAAGATGCTACCAAGGGGCTTTTTGAATCGGTAACCAATTCGGGTATTGATTTTGAAAATAAGGTAACTAACAATGAAAACTTCAACATCTTCAACTACCGCAACTTCTACAACGGCGGTGGCGTAGGAATTGGCGACGTCAACAATGACGGGCTGCCCGATGTTTATATGACGTCGAACATGGGTGAAAATAAACTGTACCTCAACAAAGGCAATTTTAAGTTTGAGGACATTACCCAAAAAGCAGGCGTTGCCGACGCAGGCAAGTGGAGCACGGGTGTAGTGATGGTGGACATTAACTACGATGGTTTGTTGGATATTTATGTCTGTAATGCGGGCATTGACAAACGCATCAAAAACCAGGGCAATTCGCTTTATATCAACAATGGCGACATGACCTTCACCGAAAAAGCCAAAGAATATGGCCTCGATGAAGATGGCTATACTACCCACGCGGCCTTTTTTGACTACGACCTCGACGGCGATTTGGACTGTTATATTTTGAACAATAGCTTTATTCCTGTCAATACCCTCAACTACGATAACAACCGCGACTTACGCGCCAAAGACTGGCCTGTCAAAGATTATTTAAAAGGTGGAGGAGATAAATTACTGAGAAACGACAACAACAAGTTTGTCGATGTCAGTGAACAAGCAGGGATTTATGGGAGTTTGATTGGGTTTGGATTGGGCGTGACCGTCGGTGATCTCAACAATGACAACTACCCCGATATTTATATTTCAAATGACTTTTTTGAAAAAGATTATCTCTACATCAATCAACGCAACGGAACATTTAAAGAAGAAATAGAAAAACGAATCGGACACACCAGCTTGGCTTCCATGGGGGCTGATTTTGCCGACATTAACAACGATGGCTACTCGGATATTTTTACAACTGACATGCTTCCCATCGACGAAACTCGCCTTAAAAGCACCACCTCATTTGAAAGCCATTACATCTTCAAACTCAAACAAAAGAAAGGGTTTTACAATCAGTTTATGCAAAATGCCCTGCAACTCAACAATCAAGACGGCACTTACAGCGAGATTGCGTGTTTGAGCGGCGTTGAAGCGAGCGACTGGAGTTGGGGAGCATTGATGTTTGATGCTGATAATGACATGAAAACCGACATTTATGTGTCCAATGGTATTTATAACGACGTCATCGACCAAGATTTTATTGACTTCTTTGCCGACGAAGTAGCCCAAACAATGGTGCTCTCAGGAGAGAAAAAGAGTTTTGATGCCATTATCAATCAAATGCCTTCACGCCCTATTGTCAACAATTTTTTCCATAACAAAGGCAACCTCAAATTTGAAGAAGCCAGCAAAAGTTTTGGATTTGGAACGCCTTCCTTTTCAAACGGGGCAGCTTATGCCGATTTGGACAATGACGGAGATTTGGATTTGGTCGTCAATAATGTCAACCAAAAAGCGTTTGTGTATCGCAACAAAACCAACGAAAACAAAGACGTTCACTATATTAAGTTTAAACTGAAAGGCGAAGGTCAAAACCGTGATGCCATCGGCACACAATTAAAAGTCTATGTAAAAGACCAAGTATTAAGCAAAAATATCATGCCTGCGCGGGGCTTCCAGTCAAGCACCGAATATCCCGTAACGCTTGGGTTAGGTTCGACGACCAAAGTTGATTCCGTGACCATTACTTGGTACGATGGCCGAATCACCAAACTTAACAACCTCCCCGCTGACCGAATGCACGAACTGAGCATAAGCAATGCAAAAAAACGCACCGCTCCTGCTCCCATCGAACGCCTGTCGATGTACTTAGTCAAAACCGATGCTCCTTTTGACACCCATAAGGAAAACGATTACGAAGACTTTTACCAAGAAAAAAACATTCCCGTCAAGCTCTCCAATGAAGGCCCAAGGGCAGCCGTGGGGGACGTAAATAACGATGGAACCGACGACATTTACATTTGTGGAGCCGCCAACCAAGCGGGGCAATTATACCTTCAAATCAACGGTTCTTTCAAAAAATCAGAACAAAAGATTTTTGAAGATTTCAAGTATTTTGAAGACACCGAAGCCGTATTCTTTGACGCTGACAAAGACGGGGACTTAGATTTGTACATTGGAGCAGGAGGAAACGAACTCGACCCTAACCAACGAGGCTTAAACGACCGCTTGTATGCCAACGACGGCAAAGGTAACTTCTCCCTCGTCGCCAACGCCCTGCCACCAAACGGCATGAACACCAGCGTCGTGATTCCGATGGACTATGACAAAGATGGCGACTTAGACTTGTTTGTCGGTAGCAGAAGTTTGCCCAAAACCTACGGACTTTCTCCCGTCAGCTACGTTTTTGAAAACCTTGGTAACCTCAAATTCAAAGACAGTACCCCCAAAAGCTTCCAAAGTTTAGGAATGATTCGTGATGCCGTTTGGGAAGACATCAACAGCGACGGCAACAAAGAATTGGCGGTTGTCGGTGATTGGATGAATCCCATGACTTTTGCGTACCAAAACGGGGCTTTTACCCAAATCAAAACAGGTTTAGAAGATTACCAAGGCTTCTGGGGAAGAATCGAAGCCGTGGACATCGACAACGATAAGGACTTGGATTTGGTACTAGGAAACATCGGCGATAACTTCATGTTGCGCGCTTCCGAAAACAGCACTATCAAAATTTGGGTGAGCGATTTTGACAACAATGGATTAACCGATAAAATCTTAACCAAAACCGTTGAGGACGAAGACAGTCCCGTGCTACTGAAACGAGAAATGATGGAGCAGTTTCCGATTTTGAAAAAAGAAAGTTTGAAACACTCAGCTTACGCGACCAAAAGGCTAAAGGATTTATTTACGTCCGAAGTACTTTCCAAAGCAACGGTCAAACAAGTAAACTACATGCACTCTGTCGTAGCCATCAACGATGGCAAAGGCAATTTTAGCCTATCAACACTTCCTGTGGAAGCCCAGATTTCGTGCATCAACGCCACCTACTGCGTCGATGTCAACAACGATGGATTGAAAGATATTTTGCTCGGAGGCAACAACTACAACTTCATTCCTCAGTTTTCACGTTTGGATGCTTTCAAGGGAAAAATTCTTATCAACAAGGGAAAAGGCGTTTTTGCCGCAGTCTCCGATCACCTTTCGGGCTTTACTCCACAGGGCGAAATGACCCAACTCAAACCCGTTAAGGTGAATGGCACGCCATACATGATTAGTTTATTGAACAATGCCATACCACAATTATTTAAAATAGAACAGCCCAAACCCACGCTATGAAAAACAATGTGCGGACAGGAATGTGGAAATTTATTGGGGCAACAATCGCGCTTATCGGGTGCTTCTCGTGGCCTATTTTAGCACAAAATGCGGGTAACTTACTTCGTTTTTCGGCCCAAAATACCGAATTACGCTTAGTTGGTTCGTCGGCCGAAGTGCGCGTACAAGTATTCTCAAACAACGTTTTTAAGGTAACGCAGTTTCCTTCCAACAGCGTTTTTCAAGATACATCCTACGCCGTCGTTGGCCAGCCGCTTTCACTGCGCCAATTTCAGCTGGTAGAAACCCCAGCAACGCTGATGATTATTACCCCTTCGAGCCAATTAGAAATCACTAAGTCCCCGATTTCGATTGCGCTAAAAGCAAACGGCAAAACCAAAATCAAACAAGACATTTTTGGCTATAAGAACCAAGATGTTTCGATTTCATTTGTCATTGACCCCAACGAAATTTTTCACGGAACAGGCGGAAGGGTGTCCAAAGTAAACCTAACGGGCAAAGTTTCGGAATTTACCAACACCTTTCGTCCGTGGTATTTTGATGATATTTATGGACAAACATTCGGATTGGCTCAAAGCATTACCATTCCGTTTTTTGTGGCGTCGGGGCAATACGGGCTTTTACTCGACAGCCCGCTCCCTGGCGACATGCGCGCTTACTTAGGCGCATTGGACTCTACCCGAATAGATGCCCAAATAAGCAGCCCAGGACTCTGGTCGTATTATTTTATTAACGGCGCCAACAACGACGAAATTTTGTACGAATACACTGCCCTCACAGGACGGCAACCCTTGGTTCCACGTTGGGCATTGGGCTATCTCCAATCCAAAAGCAGCTACAGTACCGAGCGCGAGTTGAACGACGTAATTAGCAATTTACAGAGTCAGAACTTTCCCTTGGATGCCATCATCATAAACACCCCATGGCAAGGAAACACCAACAACCTTGGGAATTTGAATTGGGGACAAGCGGGATTTCCGTCCCCTGCCAATATGATAAAGAACTGGTTGGCCAAAGGTGTAAAAACAGTGGTGATGAACTCTCCCTACGTCAACAAAGCCTCCGCAAATTACCGTAGTCTGGATTCGCTTCGTCTTTTAACAAAAACACTTTCAGGAACCACAGGTATCCTCACGCAAGGCGGTGATACGACCAGTTTGCTGGATATTTTTCAAACCAATACCCAACAGTGGCTCGCCAGTAAACTAACTCCTCGGACAAACGACGGCCTCGGTGGCTGGGCGAGTGTCGGGCTAGAGCCACCGCAACATCCCACGTTTTTGGTCCATAACAATACTCCCTCAGCACAAGTCCATAATCTTTACTCGCTGCTCTGGGCCAAAACCATCTATGACAACCACCGCACGGCTTTTCCTGGCAGTCGCCTGTTTCACCTCACAAGCTCAGCTTGGACGGGCGCACAGCGGTACGGTGTTTTGCCTTGGACTGGCAACGTTGCTCGGTATTGGCTAGGGCTTACCCTCCAAATTCCGATGATGATTCACGCGGGCTACTCAGGTTTAGCCTACCTCCACTCCGACATTGGAGGTTACGTGACTCCTTCCGACAAAGCGCCTAAAGACGAAGAAATGGACATGCGTTGGACACAATTTGGGACGTTTTCGCCCATTATGCGCGTCAATGGTGAACGAAACGTTACCGAACCATACATCCTAACGCAGCCTTTTTACAACAACACCCGTGCCGCGATAAAGCTTCGCTATCAGCTACTTCCGTACATTTATAGCCTTGCCTATCAGACTACCACAACGGGGCGACCTTTGTGCCTTTCGATGGACTACTTTGAACCATCCAACCGCCTAGCAAACATCGACGATCAGTTCTTTTTTGGAAAAAACCTGCTCGTTGCTCCCGTTATGATTCACGGGATGCTCGTACGGAAAGTGCAATTACCCAACGGAAAATGGTTTGATTTTTGGTCAAAGAAATCTTATCAAGGTGGAGGTAATATTTTTGAAAATGTAGCCCTTGAAAATATCCCCGTGTATGTACCTGCGGGTGGTTTTGTCCCCATGGCCGTCAGTGCCAAGTCTTCGACCGATGCCTACGTTTCGGATAGCTTGGTCATCAAGTTTTTTCAAGATGTATCGGTACCTAACTCCGATTTTACCATTTTCCACGACAGGGGGACGGATGCAAACGTGCTTACAAACCAAAACTACGAACTCCTCAAACTGACGGGAAAATCCAAAACTGACACCATCGGCGTAACGCTCACCCGCACGCACACCTACACCCAAGGGCTCGGGAGTCGCTACATTTTGTTGGAAATAAAAAATATCACCAGTATTCCTAAAGCGGTGCTTCTCGATGGACAAACGATTCCCGTTAGCTTTTTAACAGAGTCGCCCCCAAAGGCCAAAACGGCCTATTATGATTTACCCAATTTTCAATTGAGTATCCCCTTTGATTGGGATTGTAGCAAAACCGCCTCGGTTCAAATCATTCGTAACGATTTAGGGATTCTCACCAGCACCGTACCACAAGTACAAGATGCCCTGGTTGTTTATCCCAATCCCGCACGGGACTTAGGCGCAGTAAACTTACAAATCATCGCCCCTACAACCGATGATTATACCATTGAGGTGATTGATATACTGGGAACCCTGATTTACAAACATTCCCTCGGCAACTTGACCCAATACCAACAAACCCACCATAGCCTCCTCTCGACTCCTCAAAAGGGCATTTTTACCGTGCTGCTTAGAAATACGAAAGGGGAAGTAACCACCAAAAAAATGATGATTCTATGATACGCCAACGGTTATTGATAGCGATGGGAGTTTTGTGTAGCTTGGTCTGGCTCATCGGCTGCGTGGACGATTTCAATGCAGATATTTACACCTCCAAAGAATACTTGCTGGTAGATGGGACTCTGACAGACTTAAACGAGCCACAGTACGTATCTATTTTTAGTACGCCCAAAGATGCTTCGTTCAAAAGCTCCGATTTTACGTCCAAAATCTATCCAGCGCGGCAGTCTTATTTTCCTGAGCAGCAAGCCCTTGTCAAGTTGATTATCAATCAAAAAGATGAAATTCAGCTTGAAGAACGGCTCGCGGGTTACTACTATTGTCCCAATGGTTTTCGGGCCAAAGCAGGCAATACGTACCAATTACGGTTTCAGCTGGCCAACGGCAAAGTGTATGAAACTGATGTCGAGACGATGTATGCTGTCCCAGCCATCAAAAACGTATCGGAGGGTTTCAACCTTACAGGTATTCCCAATGCAGCAGGGTCAAGTGAGAAAGTTTCGAGCAACGACATTTATGTCGATTTTGATGATGCCCCCAACGAAAAGAATTTTTACCGTTGGCGGTGGGTCAACTGGGAAATTCAGCGCATTTGTGCCACTTGTACCCAAGGACGTTATTATTTGTTTGAAACCGAGCAAGGAGAAACAGGCGATTGCTACCGCGACCTAACCTTAAAAGTCAATGACCGTTTTGATTATTATTGCGGAACGCGCTGCTGGGATATTTTTTATAGTTCGGACATCAACATTTTATCGGATGTTTATACCAATGGCAAACCTCAAAAAAACAGACTTGCCGCTCAAATACCCCTGCGCCAGTCGAACCCCTGCTTGGTAAGTCTCCAGCAAATGTCCTTGTCACCTAACACGTACCGCTACTTAAAATTACTCCAAGACCAATCCATCAATACTGGTACTTTGGCCGATACGCCCCCTGCACCCCTGCGAGGAAACATCCGAAACGTAAAAGATGCCAATGAGTTGGTATTGGGTTACTTTTCGGCCTCTTCGGTGAGCGAAGTACGCGTTATGCTCGACCGCCGAAACACCACAGGAGGACTTCCAAACGGTCTTTATAGCTTTATCAACAACCGCCCAGTTACGCTTGAAGAACCTTCCAACGAGCGTCCTGACATTCCCTTGGCCATTTGTCAACCAAGTTTTACCCGCACCCCTATCCCCCCCCTTGGCTGGCGATGAAACAGACACTGTATTTTTTATTGGGATGGCTTTTGAGCGCTACTGCTGCTTTTAGCCAAATCTATACCATCAGCGGAACAGTTTTGGACTCCATTAGCAAGCAACCGCTCGTGGGAGCTACCGTTATCCTTGACCATAACCGCAGCAAAGGCGCAACCAAAACGGACGAAAAAGGGGAGTTTATCCTAACCGTTGACCGCCAAAGCCATGTCGTTTCCATACGTTATGTGGGGTACGTGCCTTATTCCAAGTATTTCCCGCCCATGACCCGCAGCCTGAAAGTAACCGTGCTGTTGGATAAAACCGAAAACCAGTTGGAGGAAGTCGTGATTACGACCAAAGGATTTGACCAAACCATTCGACAACCGATTTTGGGGGTAAATCAAATCAACATCAAGACCTTCCAGAAACTCCCTTCGGCTTTTGGGGAAGTGGATTTATTGCGCGGGATTCAGATGCTTCCTGGAGTTACGAGCGTGGGTGAAGCCTCCAACGGCGTTAATATTCGAGGCGGAACCACCGACCAAAATTTAATTCTATTGGACGATACGCCCATTTTTAACCCCACACACATGTTTGGGTTGTTTTCGGTATTTCCACCCGATGCGGTTTCAACCTTGGATTTGTACAAGGGTAACGTACCTGGTCGATACGGTGGGCGCGCAGCGTCGGTACTCGACATCAAACTCCGAAATCCTACCTTAGATAGCCTCAAAATCAAGGGCGGTGTCAGTATTGTATCGAACCGACTGATGGTCAATGTTCCTGTGGTCAAAGACAAACTTGGGTTTTATGTGGCGGCACGCGGAGCTTTCAACGATTTTTTGTTGCCAATTGCTTCCGACAAATTGAAAGACATCAAAGCAAAATTCGGCGAGGGCGTTTGGAAAGGGTTTTGGAAAATTAACCCTAAAAACACCCTGACGGGCACGTTTTACAAAAGCTACGACCTTTTTAGCACCAATTTACTTCCAGGGCTACCCAACGTCATTGGCGAATTTACCCGCTACCAGCACACTTCTACCAACGCTGCCGCCCGCTGGTTGACGGTAATTTCGCCCAAAATGGACATCCAAACCACCGCCATTTACGCCCATTATACCCCTCAAATATCAACCCAAGAAAAAGACACCGACAACTTCGTCGATTTGAATTCGGCCCTGACTCAGAAGCAACTCAAGTCCAACCTAAACTATGTATTGACCAACTACAAGCTGGAAACAGGGCTTAGTTTTACCCGTTACGATATTCAACCTGGCGAGCTAGTCCCCAATAACAGCGCCAGTGTAAGTAACATCGTCACGCCTTCCGAGCGCGCTAACGAATGGGCGTGGCACGCCGACAATGAATACAGTTTCAACAAGCAATTGGCGTTTTCGGTAGGGCTTAGGTATTCGTATTTTCAAACATTGGGGCCTGCCCTCTATCGAAATTACGAAGCAGGCCAGCCCCGCGACGACTTTTCGGTCATTGATTCAGTGCAAGCGGGCAACAACAAAGCGTTTAGTAATTATGGCGGGTTGGAACCACGAATTGGGATTCGGTACGCCCTGAACGAACGAACTTCGTTCAAATTTGGGTACAACCTCATGCGTCAGTACTTGCAGATTGTTTCCAATACCACCACGCCGATTCCAACCTCCCGCTGGAAAACAAGCGACCCGCACATTAAGCCCCAAATCAGCAATTTGCTTTCGGCGGGCTATTATTACTCGTTCCCCAACGATATTTATGAGATTTCGGTGGAAGGTTATTACCGATTTACTCGAAACATGGTGGACTACAAACCTGGCGCCGACTTTTTGCTCCAACCGTACCCCGAAACGCAAATTGTCCAAGGTTTGAGCAAAGCCTATGGCCTCGAAGTGATGTTGACCAAGAAAAAAGGACGACTTAATGGCTGGGTCAATTATACCTATTCGCGCACATTTAACCGAACTTACACCGACCTCCCTTCGATTGAGCAAGTCAACAACGGGCATTGGTACCGCGCCAACTACGACCGACCGCACAGCGTCAACACTTCGTTCGACATTAGCATTGACAAACACAATTCGTTTAGTTTTACGTTTATTTATAGCACAGGGCGGCCTTACACGCAGCCCGTGGGTTTTGTCAATTATCTCAACAATTTCTTTCCGTTTTATGAAGAACGCAACAACAAACGCGTGCCCGATTATCACCGTTTAGACTTTGCTTGGAACATTTACAACCCGAGTATGAAAGACCGTCGTTTCAGAGGAAAATGGGCTTTTACAGTCTATAATTTATACGCCCGCCGAAACGTCTATTCGGTCTTTTTCAAAACCGAAAAGAACATTAGCCAAGCCAAACGTTTGCAGATTTTTGGCGCTCCTATTGTCAGTTTGGCTTATAATTTTGAATTTTAATGATGATTAATCGAACCCTTCTATATCGTATTTTCACCTTTGGTTTCTTTGCCAGTACCGTTTACGTCCTTAGCCGTTGTCAGTCGGACGAACCTACACTTCCCCCTGCGTTTCGGTTGTTAGAATCGGCTGAAACAGGCATTGAATTTGCCAATACCCTCAAAGCCGACAACAAGCTCAATATTTTCAACTATATGTACTTCTATAACGGAAGTGGCGTAGGGGTAGGTGATTTCAACAACGATGGCCTCGTTGATTTGTGTTTTACGGGAAATCTGTCAGAAAACAAACTGTACCTCAACCGAGGCAAGATGAAGTTTGAAGATGTTTCTGCCCAAGCCAACATCAACCAAGACAAAGCATGGGCCAACGGCGTGTCGGTGGTGGACATCAACCAAGACGGAAAACTGGATATTTACATCAGCCAAGTGGGCGGCATTCCGAGTTTGGATGGACACAATTTGTTGTTTGTCTGTAAAGAAATTACGGCAAAAGGAATTCCCGTTTACGAAGAAAAAGCCAAAGAATACGGCCTCGACTTGAAAGGGCTAGGCACACAGGCCGCTTTCTTTGACTACGATTTAGACGGTGATTTGGACTTTTTCCAACTCAATCACTCCGTTCACCAAAACGGAACGTTCGGTTTTCGCTCCGCTTTCCAAGGGACACCGCACCCCACCGCAGGCGATAAGTTTTTCCGAAACGACAATGGCAAATTTGTGGACGTCACGCAGCAAGCGCACATCATCAACGACGTGCTGGGCTACGGCTTGGGCGTAGGCATTGGCGATGTCAACCTCGACGGCTACCCTGACATGTACATCGGGAACGATTTTCACGAAAACGATTATTTGTACCTCAATCAACGAGATGGCACCTTTGCCGAAGATTCCGAAAAACAACTCATGCACACGAGTCAGTTTTCGATGGGAATCGACATCGGCGACCTAAACAACGACCTACTTCCCGAAATTATCTCGCTCGACATGCTTCCCAACGACAAAGAAATCTTGAAGCGTTCGGAAGGGGAAGATTCGTACAACATTTTTAAGTACAAAATCCGCCAAGGCTACAGCTATCAATTTGCTCGAAATAACCTTCAACTCAACCGAAACGGTTTGTTTTCGGAAATGGGAATGTACGCGGGAGTATATGCCACCGATTGGTCGTGGTCGCCACTGATGATGGACTTTGACAACGACGGGAAGAAAGACATTTTCATCTCAAACGGTATCCCCAAACGCATGAACGACATCGACTACATTCAGTTTGTGTCGGATGAGGCCATTCAGCAAAAAATGAACAAGGGCGAATTTAACGAAGATGACCCCGACGTAGTGGACATTTTGCCCGAAATCAAACTTCCCAATAAGTTTTACCACAACACCCAAAACCTGCAGTTTACCGATTGGCAAAATGCCATCGAAAACGACAAACCTTCGTTCTCCAACGGTGCCATTTATGCCGATTTGGACAACGACGGCGACCTCGACGTGATTGCCAATAACATCAACGACAAGGCATTTATCTACGAAAATCTCACCACTGCCAACGAGTCAATTACCCTTCAAACCGAAGGTAAAACGGGCAACCGCAACGCGATTGGCGCCAAATGTTTGGTATTTCGCAAAGGAGAAGTCCTTAGCTATGAAAAATTTCCCGTGCGTGGGTTTCAGTCAAGCGCCGAAATTCCGCTGGTGGTGGGCGTCGGAAAAATAGCCGAAGTAGATTCGTTGCTTTTTATTTGGCCCAACCAAACCTACCAAGTGTTGCGTAATGGTGAGTTAAAAAAACAAATAAAACTCGTCCAAAGCGAGAAATTGCCCCGTTTTGACTACCAACGTTTGCAAAGACTACTGACGCCCCAGATTCCTTTTGAGGACAAAACAGCGGCAGTCGCCCTTGACTTTGTCCACCAAGAAAACAATTTCAACGAACTTGACCGCGAAGCACTCATTCCGCATTTGGCCTCATCGGCGGGGCCTGCGGTGGCTGTAGCCGATATCAACCACGACGGGCTTGATGATATTTTCTTGGGCAATGCCCGCGATGCCCTCAGCAAAGTGTATCTCCAAAACGCCAACGGTAAGTTTAAGAACTTGCCCCAACCTGCCCTCGAAAAAGACCTCATTTACGAGGATGTGGACGCCCAATGGGCCGATGTCAACGGTGACAAACACCCTGACTTGGTGGTGGCAAGCGGCGGAAATGAGTTTTTTGGCAATGCCTATCAACTTCAGTCACGGGTGTATTTGAACAATGGACGTGGCCAACTGACGCGCAAAGAAGATGCCTTCAAAGACCTCTACGTGACAGCTTCGTGCGTACGGGCTTTCGATTTTACGGGTGACGGCGCCGTGGATTTGTTCATCGGTGGACGTTCTGTTCCCAAAGCTTACGGCAACAATCCTGCCTCGTACTTGCTCGTCAACGACGGAAAAGGAAATTTTACGGACAAAACAACGCAACTCGCCCCCGAACTACGCAACATCGGCATGGTAACCAACGCCGAACTGGTTGACTTAAACAAAGACCAACGTCCCGACTTGCTGTTGTCCATCGAATGGAAGGCACTGACTGCATTTTACCAAAAAAAGGGAAGGTTTGAGCAAGTAACCATTGGAAGCAACCAGAAAGGCTGGTGGAATTTTACGTTGACAAGTGATTTTGACCAAGACGGTGACTTGGATATTTTAGCAGGAAATTTGGGGCTAAACAGCCGCATCAAAGCCTCTGAAAAAGAGCCCGTTCGGTTGTACGTAGGTGACATTGACAAAAACGACCGTGTTGACCAGATTTTGACCTACTACCTCAAGGGAGAAGAAACCTTGTTTGCAAATAAAATGGAAACTGAAAAGCAGTTTCCTTACATCAAAAAAGAATACATCCACGCCCGCGATTTTGCCAAAACGTCGGTAGAGAACTTGTTTGGCAAAGACAAACTCAGTAAAATGGACGTTTTAGAAGCCAATGAATTTGCCAACGGTGTCTTTGTCAACGACGGCAAAGGGAATTTTCAGTTTCAGCCTTTACCGTATTTGGCGCAGTTGAGTCCGTACAAAACAGCCACCATGATCGACGCCAACGGCGATCACCTGCCTGATGTGTTTTTAGGGGGGAATTTTTATGATAACAACATCCAAATGGGACGGTATGACGCCGATTTTGGCACTGTTTTGCTCAACAAAGGCAAAAATCAGTTTGAAATCCAGCTTTCCAAAGTGCCGATTTACGGGCAAGTTCGGCACATCAAACCGTTTAAAAATTCGGCAGGAAAATTGTATTGGCTGTTGGCAAAAAACAACGATAAAGCCCAAATTTTATCCCTCACAACCCCAGCTTCCCGAAAGTTTTAGCACTTTCGGGAAGTTCTAGGTGGCTTTGTGTATTTTTGTAAAATAGGCAGCCGTAGAATGGCCCAGTAACCAATGAAGCATTCCTCATTATTTATTATTCTTAGTTTGTTTTTAGGAGTAAGCAGTTGTCAACAATCTTCTCCTGACGAAAACTTGTTTGAAACACTCTCTTCCTCTGAAACGGGCATCGAGTTTACCAATCAAATTCTTGACAAAAAAGAACTAAATATATTTAACTACCGCAATTTCTACAACGGTGGCGGGGTGGCCATCGCCGATGTCAATAACGATGGCTGGGCGGATATTTATGTAACCTCTAATTTTGAAGAAAATAAACTGTACCTCAACAAAGGTAAAAATCCCGAAGAACGCTGGAAATTTGAGGACATTACCGCCAAAGCGGGAGTCGGAGGAAAAAAATCGTGGTCCACGGGCGCTACCTTTGCCGACGTCAACGGTGACGGGCTGATGGATATTTATGTCTGCAATGCAGGCAACATCAAAGGTGATAGCCGTGGAAATGAACTATTTATCAACCAAGGCATTGGCGCTGATGGCGTTCCTACGTTTGTTGACAAAGCCCCCGAATATGGGCTGGTCGATGGGGGGTATTCGACCCACGCTGCCTTTTTTGACTACGACCGCGACGGCGACTTAGACATGTATTTGCTCAACAATAGCTTCACGCCCGTCAACAAACTGCAATATCAAAACATCCGTACCGTTCGCGACTCTCTCGGCGGCCACAAACTTTTTCGAAATGAAATGATTCAGACAGGGAAAACCTCCTTTGTCACACCGACGAAACTTGTCATACCGACAAAGGAGGTATCCAAAAACCCCGTCCGCTTCACCGACGTCTCCGAAGAGGCAGGTATCTACGGGAGCTTGATTGCTTTTGGCTTGGGCGTAACCGTGGGGGATGTGAACGGCGACAATTGGCTTGATATTTATGTGTCTAACGACTTCTACGAACGCGATTATTTGTACATCAACCAACGCAACGGTACGTTCAAAGAGTCGTTGGAGCAAAGCATGAACCACATCAGCATGTCGTCGATGGGGGCTGACATTGCTGATATTAACAACGATGGACTTTTGGACGTTTTTGTGACCGATATGCTTCCCCGCGACGATAAACGCCTCAAAACCACCACCGTCTTTGAAGGCTACGAGCTCACTGAATTTAAACTAAAGCAAGATTATTGGCACCAATACATGCGCAATATGCTGCATTTGAATCAGGGGAATCAGTCGATGGTTAATAGTCCACAGTCAATGGGGGATGGCAAACAGGAAACTCAAAACAAAAAACTTGACACAGGAAACCCAAAACAGAAAACAGTGCCCTCCCCCACCTTCACCGAAGTAGGGCAGATGGCGGGAGTACACGCGACTGACTGGAGCTGGGGCGCGCTGATTTTTGACATGGACAACGACGGCCTCAAGGATTTGTTTGTAGCCAATGGCATCATCAAAAACCTCACTGACCAAGATTACGTAGCGTTTTTGGCCGATAAAGACAACATTCAGGCCATGCTGGAAGGAAGAATGAAGTTTGATTACCGCAAGTTTGTCGATATGATTTCGACCACGCCTATCTCAAATTTTGCCTTCAAAAACAACGGAAACCTTGCTTTCGACGATAAAGCCCCGACTTGGGGATTGGCCGAACCTAGTTTTTCAAACGGGGCGGCCTACGGCGATTTGGACAATGACGGAGACTTGGACTTGGTCGTAAACAACAACAATTCGCCACTCAGTGTGTATCGAAACCACTCGGTTGAGAAACTCAAAACGCACTTTTTACGGGTCAATTTAAAAGGAACCAACGCCAACCAGCACGCCATTGGTGCCAAGGTATCGGTTTATCAAAAAGGCCAAATGCAGTGTTTGCAACAAATGCCAACGCGCGGTTTTCAATCATCGAGCGACCTGACGATGGTTTTTGGTTTGGGAACAAATCCTCAAATCGACTCCTTGGTGGTCATTTGGCCTGACGACCGCAAGCAAACACTCGCCAACGTAAAACCCGATGTTGAATTGACCTTAAACCACGCCGACGCCCGCGACCTTTGGAAGTTCTCCCCGCCACAGTTTACCCACCTGCCTTTCAACGACCTTACTTCAACTTCGGGACTAGATTTTTTACACGAAGAAAACGCCTTTGTTGACTATAACCGCGACGGACTGCTCAAACAAATGTACTCCACCCAAGGGCCTGCCTTGGCCGTGGGTGATGTCAACGGCGATGGCCTCGACGATGCGTACATTGGCGGAGGGGCGGGTAAACCACGGGCGTTGTTTTTGCAAACAAGTGCGGGGAAATTTACGAAGTCTAACCAAATCACGTTCAATACCCCTAGCCAAGCCGACGAAACCGCTGCCTTGTTTTTCGATGCCGACGGCGACAAAGACCTTGATTTGTTGGTGGTAAGGGGCGGAAATGAGTTTTTACCCAACGACCCAGCCCTAGCTGACGCGCTTTATTTCAACGATGGAAAAGGGAATTTTACCTTGTCCAACTCCTTCCCTAAGTTATTGGACAACGGCTCATGCGTAGCGACGGCCGACTACGACCGCGACGGCGACCTTGACCTCTTTGTCGGCAGTCGGATGGTATCGGCGCAGTACGGTTACAGCCCCAAAAGCCACCTGCTCCAAAACGACGGTAGAGGAAATTTTACAGACGTTACCACACAAACCCTCACCAACGGGCAACTGGGCATGGTCACTGACGTCCAATGGGCCGACGTTGACAAAGACTCATACCCCGACTTGGTGGTGGTGGGTGATTGGATGCCGATTACGGTGCTTAAAAATCAAAAAGGGAAATTCCTGCCACAGACTGTTCCGCAGTCGGAAGGCTGGTGGAATGTCATTGAACCTACGGACATTGACCAAGACGGCGACACCGACTTTGTGGTGGGAAATTTGGGGCTTAACACCAAACTCAAATGCTCCGAAAAAGAACCTGCTGAACTGTATATCAATGACTTTGACCAAAACGGCACCGTGGAACAAATCATCGTTTTGTACAATCCTGACGGCAAACCTTACCCGATGGTCTTGAAGTCGGATTTGCAAAAAGTATTGCCCGTCATCAACAAGCGCTTCGTGAAACACGTCGATTACGCAGGGCAACCCATTGATGCGCTATTTACCAGCGACCAACTCGAAGGGGTTGAGACCAAAAAAGCCGTGCAGGCGGCCTCGTCTTTATTGCTCAACGATGGCAAAGGAAACTTTACGTTGGTAGCGCTACCGTTGGAAGCCCAGCTATCCCCCATTTTTGGCATTGTAGCTACCGACTATAACCACGACGGCAAAACCGATTTATTGCTCACGGGAAACTTCTTCGACGTGCTGCCCGAAATAGGTCGCTACGACGCCAACGACGGCTTAGTACTTCAAAATACGGGTAAAAACGCCAGCGGACAGCCCACTTTTGCGCCTATTCGCCCCGCGCAGTCGGGTTTTGCAGTACGCGGGCAAGTACGCCGCATGAAAACTCTCCGAACGGCGCAAGGGAAGAATTACGTTATTTTGGCTAAAAATAAGGATAAAGTGCAAGTGTTTGGGATGAAGTAAAGGGGGATTCACCCCTTCCAAGTCCCCATAGCCCGTAAGCCCGCCACGCCACCCAAGCCCAAGACAATCAGGGCATAGTGTCCATACAAACCAAAAAGCCACTGAATCAGGTACAAACTCGGGATGGTGATAAAAAAGCCAATGGAGGTCACCAGCGTAAGCGCCGTGGCACGGTAATGTGCGGGCGCATTGAGCGATACTAGCGTTGAAAACTGAGGGGAATCGGCCACGACGCTAATGCCCCAAACGAGCAAAAAGCCCAGCAATACGGCAGGTGAGTAGGTGGGTAAAAAGACACTTGCCACGCAGCAAATGTACGATACCATCAGCGCCCACCAAGCCGTTCGATGACTCCCCCATCGAAGCGATAATTCACCCGTAAGGACACACCCCAACGTTCCCGAAGCAATCACCGCAAAAGCGACCAAGGCCACGGGTAAAGAGTGATGCGTGCGTTCGTTGTAACTACTCACAATTACAGGCACAAACGCCCAAAAGGTATATAACTCAAACATGTGCCCGAAGTACCCAAAGGCGTATTTGCGGAACAATTTATCCCGAAATACCTCCCGCAGTACCGCAGGGTTGAAACGCCCCGCCACCCGACGGTACGGGCCGTCGCGCAGTAACAAGCCCACCACAAGCCCGCCGCCAATGGCCAACGCCGAGGTTGCTTCAATGACGTATTGCCACGGCAGAGTCAACGAAAACGACTTGATCGCGTACGGAAACGCCGTTCCCAATACCAAGGCTCCCACCAAATACCCCAAGGCTTTGCCCAATCCTGCTTCGTACCAATCACTACAAATTTTCATCCCAACAGGATATACACCCGCCAGAAAGAAACCCACGCCCCAACGCGCCAGCAACATCGCCGTCAATGATTCGTAGGTAGCCAATACGGCCAAATTACAGCCCGCTGCCAACAGCGCCGAGCCCATAAACACCCGCACGGGTGAAAAGCGGTCGGCAATCGAGAAATAAGAATACGTCAGCGTTCCCATCACAAACCCGAGCTGCACAGCCGTGGTCATGGTAGGCATAAAGGCCGCAGTGGTGGGATGGAACGCCTGTAAAGCAGGCAAAATGGCATTGACCGCAAACCACAGCGAGGTACCCGCAAACTGAGCAATAACCACCAACGGCAAAAGGTAGAAAGGACGTTTCATAGAAGCGTTTCAAAAAGTTTTTAAAACTACGCAAAAATGAATTGCTCATCGCTTCGTTTTTTCCGCAGTCGCTTAACACTCGCTTTTTCTATGAATCGCTTCCTCGCCTGTTTCCTGCTCTTTTGGGTCAACTTTCTGCCTCAAACCAGCCACGCCCAAGCCCCCGTGACGCCCGCTGCCACAACCTTGTCGGCGCGGTTCCCTGCGCCTGCGGGGTTTCAGCGTACTGCTGCTGCATCCACGTCGTTTGAGGAATTTTTGCGCCAGCTACCGCTCAAACCCTGGGGAAGTAAGGTACGCTATTTTGACGGTCGCTCCAAAAACACGCCCGACGTCTATATTTCGGTCGTCGATTTAGGCATTGGCAAAAAAGACCTTCACCAGTGCGCTGACGCCGTCATGCGGTTGCGGGCGGAGTATTTGTTTCAGCAGAAGCAGTTTGACAAAATTCATTTCAATTTTTTGGCCGACGGCAAGCCCCGTTATTTCAGCACTTACGCCAAAGGTGACTATTCGTATCCAACATTTTGGAAGTACATGGAGTCTATTTTCGCGTCAGCCAACACCCGCTCGTTACACGACGAATTGCAGCCTATTTCAATGCAAAACCTGAAAATCGGTGACGTTTTTATTCAAAAAGGTGTACCTTTCGGTCATGCGGTGATGGTGGTGGACATGGCTCAGAACCCCAAGACGGGACAAAAATTGTTTTTGTTGGCCCAAAGTTACATGCCCGCCCAAGAAACCCAGATTTTGAAAAACCCCAACAACTCCGCCCTTAGCCCGTGGTATGAACTAAAAAACGAAACGTTGGAAACACCAGAATGGACGTTTGAGCCCAAAGATTTACGACGTTTTAAGGACAATTAACGAATTCCAATAATGTCATTTTTCAAGTTTTTTATTCCCGCTTTTTTTATCGTATTAAACCTCACTAGCCGTGCCCAATCGGAGTACGTACGGGCCTACCCCGACCACATTGTACGCTCCACCCACAAGGGCATAATGTGGAAAGACTCAACGCTCATGCCGTTTGATGACGGCAAAAAGAAGACGTTCGAGGAATTACTCCAACGTGCTGATTTAGAAGACCAAATCGCCCAAAAATACCCCAAAACCCGCCAAGAAACGCCTCCCACCCTCAACCACGACCCAGGGAGGTTTCGGTACGAACCTTTTTTTAGAAAAATGTACGGGAATACCGAAGCCGAAGTCCGCAAAAACCTCGTTGAGATTATTTGGCTACCTAAGACCTTGAAAAAGAAATTATTGGTATCAAAAATCAACAACGTACACCAACATTTTCAAGCTGTTTCGGACGAGTTAGAACGTCATCCCGAATTGCTCAAGTACGTCGATAACCCCGCAGGTACGTTTATTTGGCGACTAATCAGCGGCACCAACCGCCTCAGTATGCACAGCTACGGCGTAGCCATCGACATCAACCTCAATTTGTCGCACTATTGGCAATGGGATTGTCGCTGTAAAGACGAAAATGTACCGCTCACCTACCGTAACAAGATTGCCGCTCAGGTGGTAGAAATATTTGAAAAACACGGGTTTATCTGGGGAGGAAAGTGGTACCACTACGACACAATGCACTTCGAGTATCGTCCTGAGCTGCTTTTTTAGTCGATAGTCGATAGTTGATGGTCGATGGTCGATGGTCGATGGTCGATAGTCCATGGTCGATGGTTAATGGTTGAGGGATTTGTAGTGAATTTGCTATGATTCACGGACTATCAACTGTGGACTATAGACCATAGACTGTGGACTACTCTCAATCCTCCTTCTCCAATTCAAAAATAGCCTCGACGGGCTTATCGAAATAACGGGCGATTTTTAACGCCAACACGACCGACGGAACGTATTTTGACGCCTCCAGCGCATTGATAGTTTGGCGCGAAACGCCCACGGCTTCGGCCAAATCGGCTTGGGTGATGCGCTTGATGGCTCTTTCTACGTGAATCGTATTTTTCATACGGCGGCTCTCCTTTCTTCAAAATACGGTTTTACATAGACAATCCAGTGAAAACGCGCCAAAAACACCAACGGTGCCGTGAGCATATTCCACGATAGTACAGCATAAAACGACAAACTATATGAAAACCAAACTGACAATAAAAAGCCGCCTAAATGCGCATAAAAGGCCCAAAGTAAAGATTCAAGCCGAATTTTCATAATCCATTCATCATCGGTACGCTCACGCGAAAAGGCTACAAAAAAGAAACTAATGGCTGTAAGTGTCATCAAAATTTCTCCCGCAAGGTCATTAGAGTTTTCATCAAAAAGGGCGGCTAAAGTTCCCTTTTCGGGAACTTGCACCAAAGTCCAACGGGAAAGAATGTGTTCGCCATCAAAAAAACTTAGGCTCGGAGATACTTGAAGTATGCTCAAAATTGTCAGGATAAGACAAGGCACAAACAACAACCAACCGATTCTCTTAAAGCGATTGGGCAAAAGTAATTTGGTATCCATAGCTGTTAATAGGTTTTTGTTTGAAAAATTGATTTTCGATTCAAATGTAAAACATACTTTACATTTAAGCAAAAATATTTTACATAAAGTCAAAAATAAAAGCGTACCGCAATAATTACGGTACGCTTTTATGACTGCGGATTGATAGATTCCTTCGGAATGACAAAGGCAATTCCCCTTTATTACGCTTCTGCTTCGCCAGCGGCGCCAGGGTAAGTTACCCTTGCGATTTCCATATCAATCGTAAAACGACCAATACCTTCTTCTCCAATCACATCAAACAATTCGACTTGACGGCGGGCAATGTATTCTTCTTCAATTTGCTCTTTCACAAACCACTGTAAGAAGTTTTCGGTGGCGTAGTCGTCGTGACGGCGGCTGATACCTACCAAACGGTTGATAGCCTGCGAAACCATGATTTCTTGCTCCAACGCCGTTTCAAATACCGAACGAAACGATGGGTATTCTTGGGGAATGCCTATCACTTCAGGGGTGATGGCCGTTCCGCCCATGTCACAGATAAACTTAAAGATTTTAAGCATGTGGCCTCGTTCTTCGTCCGCCTGCGCGAAAAAGAAATCGCCACTATGCGAGTAGCCGTTGCGATCGCACCAGGCTGCCATGGCCAAATATTTTGCCGAAGACTCGGCTTCCATTTTTACTTGAGCGTTTAGCGCGGCTTCTAACTCTTCTTTCAAAGACGTTCGCAAACGTGTGGTGTCTTTCATAGATTATATTCGTTTAAAATGGGAAGTTTTCTCGTTTTTTTACAACAATACTACATCCTTTGGGGCAAAATTGTTCTATTTTGGTCATGCTTCTCTAAAATTTGGAATGAGTCTGAATTTGAGAAACCTAGGTTTTGCAGGTGAGTAGAGGTAAGTTAATCAAAATTCGTCTTTTTAATTGCGTAACATTCTTCAAACCGAGTCATTTATCACTCTAACTAGCTACACAAGTGAAATTCAAGACATGGGTAGTGGCACTACTTTTGGCGCAGTCAGTCGTGGCAATCGCCCAAACAAACAACTCAGCCTCATCACCCCACCTTAATACCGCCAAGCCATGGACCTACTGGTGGTGGCTGGGAAGCACAGTCACCGAAAGCGACATTACGTGGCAGCTCGAAAGCTTTGCCAAAGCGGGTCTGGGAGGCGTTCACATTATCCCTATTTATGGTGTCAAAGGACTTGAAAAACAGGCCATCCCTTATTTGAGTCCGCGCTGGATGGAGGTTCTTTCTCATACGGTTCGGGAAGGAAAACGACTTGGGCTGGGCGTGGATATGACGACGGGAACAGGCTGGCCGTTTGGCGGGCCGAACGTATCGCCTGAGTTTGCCGCAAAAAAATGGCAATTTGTAGAAGGAGAGTTGAAAAGCGCCCTTACCAAACAGGCCGTTAAACGCGCCGCCCCTGGGGGCGAAGGACTCGTACTTGACCCTTTCTCGGCCAAAGCCATGCCGCATTATGTGCAACGCTTCGATTCGGCTTTTGCCAACCTAAAAGAACGGCCCCGTGCGATGTACAACGACTCGTACGAAGTTTATGGTGCCAACTGGACGGATGATTTTCTAAACGAGTTTCAAAAACGGCGCGGCTACGACCTCAAAAGCCAATGGGCAGCTTTTACGGACACGACCACGGCTTTGGTCAAAATCGACTATCACCAAACGCTGTCGGAGTTGTTATTAGAAAATTATGCCAAAAAATGGACTGATTGGTCGCACAAACAAGGGTTCATTACGCGCTACCAAGCCCACGGTTCGCCAGGCAACTTACTCGATTTGTACGAAGCCTCCGACATTCCCGAAACCGAATCCTTTGGTACGAGTCGGTTTCCAATCAAGGGACTCCGCATCGACGACCAGTATGAAGTTGACCGTTTTGGAACGCCAAACGCCCTCGCCATGAAATTTGCGAGCTCAGCCGCGCACCTTGCCTCCAAAAAATGGGTAAGCTCCGAAAGTACCACGTGGTTGGCCAATCACTTCAAAGTCTCGCTTTCCCAAATCAAGCCTCAGTTGGATGAGCTGTTTGTGTCAGGTATCAACCACTTATTTTACCACGGCACTACGTACACCCCCAAAAACGAGTCTTTCCCTGGCTGGTTGTTTTATGCTTCCACCAACTACGGCGTTCATTCCCATTTTTGGAAACACTATCCGTTGCTAAACAAGTACGTAGAACGTTGCCAAACGATTTTACAAAACAGCCAGGCCGACAACGATCTGTTGGTTTACTTTCCTGCGCACGATTTGTGGGCAACCAAAGCCCGTGCCAGCGGAGGCATTCACTTGTTAGAAGTTCACCACGTGGACAAGTGGTTGTTAAAACTTCCTTTTGGACAACTTAGTAACTGGCTCTGGGACAACGGTTTTTCGTTTGATTTCATTTCCGACAATCAGTTACAGCGTTTTGCGTCGTTGGCGACCAAAAAGTACAAAACAATTTTAATTCCTGCCACCACCCACCTACCCGAAGCGACACTAGCACGCCTTACGGAATTGTCAAAAACGGGAGTTAAGGTAGTTTTTATGGAACATTTACCCACCACCCCGACGGGTTTTGCCCAACAAACTGAGGGTACGGCGTCATTCCAAAAACTCCTCCAAACGTGGGCAGCGCAACAGACCCACTTTCCAAGTCTTGGAGACTTGGAAAGTGTCCTAGCCACCCAGAAAATCCGCCAAGAAACGTGGGCTAAAAACGGCTTACGGTACATCCGTAAAGTACAAAATGGCAAAGTGATTTATTTTATTGCCAACCAAAATCAGCTTTTCAGTGAGGGATGGATTACGCTCGCTACGACCGCTCAAAAGGTATCTGTGTACCAGCCGTTGACCGATAAAACGATGCAATTACCCATTAGAACGGAACAAGGAAAAACACAGGTATATCTCTCCCTTCCTTCAGGCGAGTCGTGCTTTTTAATGTTGGATGTTGCCTCAAACGTTGGAAAGGTCTTAAACCTTTCCAACGCTCAAACTTTCCCCCTAAAGGGCAATTGGAAACTAACATTCGTTGAAGGCAAACCCTACCTACCCGCCTCCAAAACAGTTTCTGAGGTAGGTTCATGGGCAAGTTTATCGGATTCGGCCAGTTATTTCTCAGGAACGGCGCGCTATTCGTTGACTTTTGATGCCCCTACGGGCCTCCAAAAAGCCAGCAAAGTAGTATTGGATTTGGGGGATGTCCGCGAAGTAGCCGAGGTGACGCTCAATGGGCAAAAAATCGGCACGGCTTGGAGCTTACCCTTCCGTCTCGAATTACCTGCTGGTAATCTGAAAGCCAAACAAAATACCCTTGAAATTGAAGTCACTAATCTTTCGGCCAACTACATGCGCCTCCGCGACACGCAACAACCCGACTGGAAGAAATTTCAAGAAATCAACATGGTGGACATTCAGTACAAGCCTTTCAACGCATCGAAGTGGCAGCCAATGCCGTCAGGATTATTGGGGGAAGTTAAAATAGACTATTGGGAGAAAAAATAATTTATTTTTTTGCAACGCTACCTCTCTAACCAACGTACAGGTAAGTAAGAAGATGATTAGATAGATAATCGTATTCGTTTTTATGGCTGTTAGAGAGAGAAAATCGCCGTTGGTCCTACCGACGGCGATTTTTTGTTTTAGTTACTTCCTCCAATCTCTATTCCGCTCGTAACGATTTTACGGGATTCATCAACGCTGCTTTGACCGCCTGAAAGCTTATCGTCAAAAAAGCAATTCCTACTGCCAATACCCCCGCAAGGGCAAAAATCCACCAGTGAATTTCGATTCTGTAAGCAAAGTTGTCCAACCAATGGGTCATAGCATACCACCCAATCGGCGAAGCAATGACAATCGCTATAACAATCAGTTTCAGAAAATCTCTGGAAATTAAAGCTACAATTCCTATTACCGAAGCCCCCATCACTTTCCGAATCCCAATTTCTTTGGTTCGTTGCTCAATGACAAAGGCCGAAAGCGCAAACAAACCAAGCCCAGCAATGATGACTGCCAACATCGAAAATACCGTAAACAATTGCTTAGTACGCTCCTCCGCTACGTATAACGAGGCGTATTTTTCATCCACAAAATGGTATTGCAACGGTACATCAGGGTTAAATTCTTGCCACTGTTTTCGTAATTCTACCAAAAAGCTCGACACGTTATTGGTATTAATTTTCAGCACCAGCCCTCCGCCATTGTTTCCAAGCATCATCACCAGCGGAGCAATTTTTTGTTTTACCGAAGTATAATTGAAGTCCTTAACAACTCCAACTACTTTAAATTCAGCCTGTCCCGACCGCACAATCGACTTTCCGATGGGATTGGTACCGTTCCAGCCAAGTTCACGCACGGCAGCTTCGTTGATGATGACTCCTGCTGAATCGGTTGAAAAATCCTTTGAAAAATTTCGACCTTGTACCATCGTCAGCCCTAGCGTGCGGACGTAGTCGTAGTCAACGTGAAAAATATCAGTATGGATTTCCGTCCCGTTTCCTGTTTCATTTTTAGGAAAAATTTGCGTACCGTCTATGATTCCACTCGTCGGAATATTCCTCGAAATACTTGCTGAAAGTACGTTTTTATGCTGTAGCAACTGTTGCTGAAACGCCAATTGATTGGTACCCAACGCTCTCGTATCCGACAAAAACAAAAGTTGGTCTTTATCATACCCCAGTTTTTTGTTTTGCATAAAATGCAATTGACGACTAACAACCAAGGTCGAAATAATCAATACCGTGGAAACGAAGAATTGAACCACAATAAGTCCATTGTGCAACGAGGTCTTTTGGTTTTTGGGGCTAGCAAGCACACCTTTCAGGTTCTTCAAAATAGTAAATGACGAAAGGAAAAAGGCTGGATAAATCCCTGCCAGCACCCCCGCCAAAAAACTTACCGAGCACAACACCAATATCATCTGCCCGCTGAGGAAAAACGTAAACGTGGTGTGCTTTCCCGTTACTTGATTGAAAAAAGGCAACAAAAGAAAAATCATTGCGTACGCAAACAACATGGCAAAAAACGTGAGCAAAACCGACTCTATCAAAAACTGGAAAACGATGTGCTTTTTGATTGAGCCCATTACTTTGCGGATACCCACCTCGCGCGACCGTCTCACCGCATAAGCAGTAGAGAGATTGGTAAAATTGGCACACGCCAAAAACAAAATAAAGAAGGCCAGAATCGAGAAAATATAAACGTATTGAATATCGCCGTTGGGTTCCAGTTCGTATTTGGTATGAGAATACAAGTGGATATCGGTCAAGGGTTGTAACGTAAAACGAAACGTATCGACTGATTTTTGTGCTTCTGCAAGGCTAATCCCCATGTCACGCTGCACCTCAGGCACCACGTATTTGGCTACCAGCTGTGGAAACTTTGCTTCGAGTTTTTTGGCATCGACGTTATCGTTCAGTTCCAAATACGTATAATACCCCACATTACTCCAAGTTGGCTGCGGAAGATGAAAGGTAGCCAAGCTCAAAAAAGCATCAAAATGAAAGTGGGAATTATCAGGCAGTTTATCAATAAGACCTGTGATTTTGTAGGCTGCTTTCTGCGTTCCAATCGCCAATGATTTGCCCAACGGGTTTTCGTTGCCAAAGTATTTATTGGCTAAATCTCTGGTAATAACCATGCTGTAAGGCGCTTTCAACGCCTCTGCGGCATTTCCTTCTATGAGCGAAATCGAGAACAACGATAGCAACCCTGCATCGGCAAACGCTAAGTGCTCTTCTCGGAATTGTTTGTCTTCAAATTTCACAAAGTCACTCACCGATAACAGCCGCGCCGCTGCTTTGACCTCAGGAAATGCCGTTTTTATTCCCTCTCCCACGGCGGCATCGACATGGGGATACACCGCCACGTCGCCGTTTCCTGTCACAGCCACATGGACACGGTAGATATTGCGGGCGTTGGCCGCAGATGTGTCATAGTTCAGCTCATTGTACACAAACACCGAAATGAGCATAAAGCACGCAAGCCCCACCGACAACCCTAGAATATTGATGGCGGCAAATACTTTGTTGGCGGCTAAATTCCGCAGCGCAATTTTGACATAATTACGTATCATATCAGGACTAAGTAAAAAGCGTTTTGGGTATGTATCAGGTTTTCGTCTAAAGAAAAAAGGCGTTAAATAATGAAGCACTGCCCACGCGTATGCACGGCGGGCACGCGCAAGACCCACTTCTTGGGTTTGCTTCTGAAAAATTTCGTACAGATCTCCTTGCAAATCTTCGCGTAGGTGCGGTGCTACAAACCATTCCAAGAGGCGGTCGGCCCAGCGAGGAGGCTTCACGGGGTCATTGGAGCGGCTTCGGGTTTTTAATTGTTTCTTTGGGATTGCCATAACGAACTGTAAACGGTAAACTCCAAACCTATTAACCAATCAACTGTAACTTTCCTTGCGGGATCGCTTTCCAAAGCTGATCACGCAGGTCTTGGATTTCCTGCAAAGCTCGGCTACCCAAGGCCGTTACGGTAAAAAAGCGTTTGCGGCGTCCGCCGCGTTCAGCCGTTGCCCCTCCCATTTCCGAGCTTAAAAATCCTTTTTCCTCCAACCGATACAGCGTAGCGTGTACTGCACTGATGGTAATGCTTCGCCCCGTTTGCTGCTGCAACTGTTCCCAAATGATAACACCGTAGGCGTCTTCCGAACAACCTGCTACCACGAGCAAAACAATTTCCTCAAACTCCCCCAGAAAGGTTCTTTTCATCTTAATTATTGATTCAGGATGATTAGTTATAATAATGCAAATCAAATCTTGTGCCAGTTACTAAAATGGCTTAATTTGGCCTTTTTAAGCCTATTGAGTAGGGAAGTTATGTCCAAAAACGGACAATAGTTGTACTATTGTGGACACGAGAAGAGGGCGTTTTTGACCCCGCCACAATTAGGCCCACCGTCTTTTCCTACCCCTGGAACGCGTACTTCCAATACCGCTTGTTGTGCCGTATCCAGCTGTTGAATCAACTCCCACGTAATACCCTTCAGTGGAATTTTGAGCCGACGACTCCACAGCGTATCTAGTTGTCCCGCCGCTCGGCCAATGTCGATATAGACAAAACGTTCTTTAGGAGGGCCTTGCGTCACTGCCCCCAGGAAAACGGGTGATCCATCCACCGAGGGCTTCACGCGCACCGTTGCTTCAAACGTCAGGTCATCTCCCGTCGATTTTTGTTTTTGCAGGGTAACATACGTATGCCCACTCCCCTGTTGAATCCCAAAATCGGTGTCTGCCGTTGGTTTTTCTAAAATAATGCGAAGGTTAATTTCTTTTTCCATGGCTTGGGCTATTGAGTAAAAGTACACAATAAAGGTTTAGTAACTTTTATCTTACCTACCACGTCTTAAAAACAGCCATCTTTGTGGGGACTTGAGGAAGTTTTAATTACTGACTGTCTAAATGAAAAGGAATATATGGATATTCTAGTGGACGATTAAAAATAATGGGCACTAAGAAATTGGTACCAATATCCAGTAACAATTGTTCTCCTTCTAAGGTCTCTGCTAAAATAAAGCGGCCATTCGTTTTTGCTCTATTTTTAATCTTGTACATCTTTCCATCTAACAAGATAAGGCTATAGTATTCTAACAACACATCCTCTAAATTTCCATTGATGTCAACTGTGCTCCAATTTTTTTGTTTTTCAATAACATAATTTAACGCTACGTTTACCTGAGTACCTTTTAAAATCCTTGCTTTCAAAAGCCTTGACCAAAGCCAAAAACTCTCTGAATGAAGCAGTCTATATTGCTTTTTTCCTTCATCTAAAGAATACTTAAACGACATTTCGCTGGGTTGAACTTGGTTGGATTCTCGTAAATTGGCTAAGTTATCTATGCGATTCATCAGATAGATATAGGCACTTGTAAACTCTTGGGGGCTCTGATGTCCATAATCATAGACTGATTTTACTATTTTACCATCTTTAACAAAAGTAACTTCTACCGACTCATCATCAGTATGTGAAGCCATGTAGATGTTCTTTATGCCCTGTTGGTATCCTTTCCTGAAACGAAACCAAATCACATCAAGCAATTCTTTGGGTAATTCTCCCTCATAAAGACCTTTTTTTACAGTGTGCTTTTCTGCGGCGTAAACCACCTTTCCATCAGCTTTGATTATGACTGACATGACTGGGCAAGTGCCATAGCACCCAGACGAGCTTATGACAAGCTCATCAAAATCACTTTTATTGACTTTATTAACTCGCACATACTTAGTCTCCCAATGTTTTTCTCTCAAAATCAGCGTATCTTTTATCAGATTAATTTTCCCCCTAGTCTGCCACTGAATACTATCTGGGTCAAATAGCTGAAGTTCTTGCCTACTCGTAATTCTAAAACGCCTCCGATTTCCATTATAGAGCTTAACTGTTGAATCGTCACGATAAGCCCATTTATTTCTCCAATAGTCTTGAAATGAATAATGCTCCAATGAATCAATGGAGTAAAAAAATAGCTCGTCATACAAAGCTCCTCCAGGGAGAGCAGGAGGAGGGGGTGGTTCATAGGGGTCGAATTTGATTGCATCTTTAAGGATATACTCTTGTTTTACAGCAATCCAGTACCCCTTAAATTTAGACGTGTAGCCAGACTCACAGGCTTGGCAGGCAATACACAAAGTGCATACAAATACAAAATATGCTTTCCTCATTTCCTAAAAAATTTACATAGCTTGTTCAACATAAAACGCTTAACATTGCAGCCATAGTCAATTTGAAAGCATTCAAAAAAACAGGCTTTTGAGCAAAAAAGACCTTGAAAAAAAGCAATTACATCCCCGTTTCTACAGGAAAATCACCTTAATAACCTAGCATCTAGGTATGATATATTACGCCTCCTCTGGTGCTTGATTGATCACCTCTTACTTAATTTTTACTAAGATTAAACCTCGCTGAGGTTTTTTTAAACATGAATCATAACGTATTTGATTACCCTCTCAATTAAGAGTGCTTTGCTGGTCTTCGTACAAGTTTAGTAACTTTTATCTTACCTACCACGTCTTAAAAACAGCCATCTTTGTGGGGGCTTGGGCAAGAGCTTGATTTATGGATTGACTAACGAGTAAAATAATGTCTTCGACTAAAGAACAAATCTTAAAACAGTATTTTGGGTACGATACCTTTCGGCCGTTGCAAGCCGAGATTATTGATTGGGTATCGGCAGGAAACGATTGTATGGTGCTAATGCCCACGGGTGGGGGGAAGTCGGTCTGCTACCAAGTGCCAGCCCTCATGACCGAGGGCATCACGATTGTGGTATCGCCGCTGATTGCCCTGATGAAAGACCAAGTGCAGGCATTGCGCGGCAACGGTGTCGAAGCCGCTTACTTCAATAGTACGCTGAGCAGTAGCGAACAATACGCCATCGAACGGCAGTGCTACGCGGGCGAAATCAAGTTGCTGTACATTGCTCCCGAAAAACTCCTAACTCCAAGCTGCTTAGACTTTGTCAGAGCACTCAAAGTCAACCTCATTGCCGTGGACGAATCGCACTGCGTGTCGGTGTGGGGGCATGATTTTCGCCCAGAATATACCCAACTCCACGTGCTCAAAACGGCTTTCCCTGACGTCCCGATGATTGCCCTCACGGCCACGGCCGACCGCGTTACTCGTCGCGATGTGTTGAAACAATTGGGCATTCCAGAAGCGCGGGTTTTTGAGGCATCGTTTGACCGTCCCAACCTCTCACTCAATATTTTGCCAGGTCGAAATCGTATCAAAGTCATCGAACAATTTATTCACGACCACCCCAATCAGCCTGGTATTATTTATTGTTTAGCCCGAAAAACAACCGAAGATATTGCTTTAAAATTGCGTGCAAAAGGCATTAATGCCCGCTTTTACCACGCCAAAATGCCCGCCGAAGACCGTTCTGCGGCCCAAGATAATTTTCTCCGTGATGATGTGCAGGTCATGGTAGCTACCGTAGCGTTTGGGATGGGTATTGACAAATCGAACGTTCGTTGGATTATTCACTACAATATGCCTGGCAACGTCGAAAGTTTTTACCAAGAAATTGGACGAGCAGGGCGCGATGGCCTCAAATCGACGACGATGCTGTTTTACAGTTTTGCCGATTGGATGATGCGCCGCGATATGATTGAAAATTCGGAATTGCCGCAGCAAATGAAAGACATTCAGTTTGCTAAACTCGATCGCATGAAGCAATACGCCGAGGCCGACCACTGCCGCCGCCGAATTTTGCTGAGTTATTTCAACGAAACCGTCGAACGCGATTGTGGTAACTGCGACGTATGCCGCAATCCTCGCTCAAAATTCGATGCTACCGTATCGGCACAAAAAGCCCTGTCGGCCATTGCCCGTACCGACCAAAAAATTGCGATGGGAATGCTCATTGATGTTTTACGAGGCTCACACAACCGAAATGTCACCGAACGTGGGTACGATAAAATCAAAACGTTTGGCGTAGGCCGCGATTTGCGCGCCGAAGAATGGGCCGAGTACTTGACCCAAATGCTCAATTCGGGCGTTATGGACGTGGCCTACGACGAAGCACACGCGCTGAAACTCAACGAGATCTCGTGGCGAGTACTGCGCGGTGAGCGCAAAGTAGAGCTTGTGCGTTTTGAGTCGTACGAAGAAAAACGCAAACGCCAAGAAGAACAAGCCGAGCCCGTCAAAACCAAGAAAGAAATCATCCGCGATGAGTTGTTTGAACGTTTACGCAAGGTACGCAAACGCCTGGCCGAAGAAGAAAACGTTCCCCCCTTTGTGGTATTTTCTGACGCTACGCTGGCTGATATGTCCGAAAAACGCCCCGTTAACCGCATTCAGATGCTTCAGGTATCGGGAGTGGGGGAAGCCAAAGTTGCCCATTACGGCGAAGCTTTTATCAATGAAATTTTGGAGTATGCCCGCGAAAAAACGACCCCAGGGACTCGCATCGTCAGCGGGATGACCTACATCGAAACCCACGATTTATACAAGCAGGGACTTTCGCCTCAGCAAATTGCGCAGCGCCGAAACCTAAACGAACTGACGATTTACTCGCATTTGGCCAAACTTTACGAAGATGGCCAAGAGATTGACCTTTGGCAATACCTCACCAAAAACGACTACCGCACCATTACGGAAGCGGCGGAGGCGCTCAATATCGCCCCCAACGCCGCACTCAAACCGCTTTTTGAGCATTTAGAGGGGCATTATGAATATTATAAGTTGCGAATTGCGCTGGCTTTGTGGGGAAAAAATAACAACAAAGATTAGTGGTAGTCGCAAAGGAATAGTCGAGTTGTATTTAACATCAAAGGCAACGATTATCGCTTAATTGCCAGATTGAACGTATTAAAAAAGTAGCCTCGCTGAGGCTACTTTTTTAATACGTTCAACCTGCTTAATTGCTGAAATTGATTGTAATTACCAGTTTGTTTATATCATTTGTATGGGTTCCCATAAAGAATATGATCGCAACGGAGAACCGTAGAATTGACGCTACAACAATTGAGTACAATGGATAATATCGAAGGAGAAAATCTTAAACAAAAAGATTTCCTCCCTTACATAGGTGACAAAGCAAAGGTCTGAATATCCCTTTTTAATCCCCGCTTCCTAGCTTCACCAAACTCAGCATAAACGCATATTCCAAGGCAATGTCTTTCAGGCGTTTGAAGCGCCCCGAAGCACCGCCGTGGCCTGCTTCCATGTCGCAATGAAAGAGCAGCAAATTGGTATCCGTTTTTAATTCGCGTAGTTTGGCCACCCATTTGGCAGGTTCCCAGTACTGAACCTGCGAGTCGTGCAAGCCCGTCGTTACCAACATGTTAGGATAGACTTGCGCCGTTACGTTATCGTAGGGGCTATACGACTTCATGTAGTCATAATAGATCTTTTCGTTTGGATTTCCCCATTCTTCGTACTCTCCCGTGGTTAGCGGGATGGTTTCGTCGAGCATGGTCGTGACCACGTCCACAAATGCTACTTGCGCCACCATGCCACGGTACAGCTCTGGCGCCATGTTGGCTACGGCTCCCATCAACAACCCGCCAGCACTGCCGCCCATGGCAAAGAGGCCGTTTGACGAAGTCCACTTTTCGTGAATGAGGAATTGGGCACAATCAATAAAATCGTTGAAGGTATTTTTCTTGTGCAACATCTTGCCGTTTTCGTACCAATTACGCCCCATTTCTTGTCCTCCACGAATGTGGCAAATGGCAAACGCAAACCCACGGTTCAATAGACTCAACCGTGCTGAACTAAACGACGGGTCAATGGAATAGCCGTACGAGCCGTAGGCATACTGGAGCAAAGGCGCATTACCGTCTTTGACAAATCCTTTTTTATACACAATCGAAATCGGCACCAAAGCGCCATCACGCGCAGGGGCAAACAGACGTTCGGTTTGGTAATCGTCTTTGTTAAATTCTCCCAATACTTCTTGTTGTTTGAGCAACACCCGCTCACGGGTTTCCATGTTGTAATCAAAGGTGCTGCTTGGGGTCGTCAACGAAGTATAGCCGTATCGGAGTGTCACGGTATCAAAATCGGGATTGGTACTTACGTAGGCCGTGTAAGCGGCTTCGCCAAAATTGAGGTAATGCTCCGTCTGATTACGTTGGTCTATCACCCGAATGTGCAGTAATCCTTCCGAGCGTTCTTGCACAACCAAATGATTCCGAAATACTTCCAATCCCTCAAAATATACCTCTTCACGGTGCGGAATCACCACTTTCCACTGCGTCGTATCTGCGTGGGCGTCTTCGGCGACTTGCATCAAGCAAAAATTGAACGCCCCATCTAGGTTGGTTCTAATATAAAAACGGTCTTCAAAATGATCTACCGAATACTCATGACCGCGCTGTCGTGGCAAAAACGACACAAATTCGGACGTTGGCGCATCGGCACGGAGGAGCAAGTACTCCGTCATAATGCCATTTTGGTCCGACGAAATCGCGATGTATTTTTTAGATTTCATGCGATGAAGCCCCAAATAAAACTGGTCATCTTCCTCTTCAAAAACCAGTACATCTTCGGTCGGAGACGTACCCAACACGTGTCGCCACACTTGGTAGCCAAGCAAAGTTTCGGGGTCTTTGCGAATGTAAAATACCGTTTGATTATCCGCCGCCCACGCGTAGTTTCCTCCTTCGGTATCAGCAATCGCCTCGGGATACAGTTCCCCCGTTTTTAGGTTTTTGAAGCGCAGTGTATATAACCGCCGACTTACGGTATCTTCCCCAAAAGCGGCGACTTCTTCGTTGTCGGAGATTTCGGGGAAGGTAGCATTGTAATAAGATTGTCCTTCGGCCAATTCGTTGAGATTGAGCATAATTTCCTCCTCAGCCTCCAACGTTTGGTATTTTCGAGCGTAAATAGGATACTCACCGCCCTGCTCATAACGAATATAGTACCAATAGTTCCCATCTTTGTACGGCACCGATTCGTCCTGCTCTTTAATTCTTGACTTCATTTCCACAAACAATGCCTCCCGAAGCTCCTTCACTGGCGCTAACATTGCGTCTGTATAGGCATTTTCAGCCGTGAGGTAGTCGATTACTTCTTGGTTTTCGCGGTCGCGTAGCCAGTAATAGTTATCAACCCGAACATCGTTATGAATTTCTAATGAATGTGGCTTTTTGCTGGCTTTAGGTGGCTGTATCGTCATGGAAAAATAGATTTGTCGGCTTTTGATTTAAACCGTAAAGTAAGGCAGTTTTTGAGAAATAATTTATTTTTGCTAAAAAACTGCGATGATTACTGACATTAACTCTCTCGACCCCAACGGTACTTATACCTACGCCGATTACTTGAAGTGGCGATTTGAGGAGCAAGTAGAGCTGATCAAAGGCAAACTCTACCGAATGTCGCCCGCTCCCAAAATGGCGCATCAATGGGTATCTGGCCAACTATCCTATATGTTACGGAGGCACTTCGAGGGTAAGGTATGTACTATTTTTGACGCCCCGTTCGATGTTCGCCTGCCCATTGGCAATGACCATTTTCCCGAAAAAATCTATACGGTGGTCCAGCCTGATATTTGCGTCATTTGTGACGATACCAAGCTGGATGAAGACGGTTGTTTGGGGGCGCCTGATTTGATTGTAGAAATTACCTCTACCTCAACCTACAAAAAAGATTTCAACGAGAAGTTCAATTGGTACGAAAAAGCGGGAGTTCGCGAATATTGGATTGCCATTCCTAGCGACAAAGCAATCCACGTTTATTACCTTGAACATGGACAGTATCAACTCGGTGGCATTTACGACCAATCCCCCGCCCAATCCGTTATTTTTGAGGGATTTGAGGCAGCATTGGAGAAAGTATTTCGGTAGCCTTTTATCGCCAACTACTCGCTTCAAAGCTCGCACCCATGGGGACTTTGAACACCGCTCCTTGTTCAATCAAAATATCTTTACACTTCGCTTGTTGGGTAACTGGGACGTTAATCACATGAGGTGATTTTATGATTACATTTTGAGTAATCGTAGGCACTTGCCCGCAACTCCAAACCGAGGACTCATTCCAGTTTCCCGACCTTACCGTTTGGAGGACTCCCACCCCTGCCGAAGTCACTATAACGGGCTCAGAAGCACAAGTATTGGCAGATTCAAATTTCATGATTCTGTTGTTTCCTACTATCCACCCTGTGGAAGGATTAGTAAAATACATACCAGTATTCGTGTTAAAATGATACGATTTCTTCCACGTAATACCACCATCCGTCGTTGAAAAAGCATTATCAACTCCCAAGATCCAACCATTATTCTGATCTAAAAACTGTACCCGAGGATTATAATTATAACTGTAGAGATTAGCAGCAATATAACTATACGTATTTGGGTCAATATTCTGCTTGACCCAAGTCGTACCCCCATTGATAGTTTTATAAACCCCCTCTTGTTCAGAAGCTATCGCCCAGCCGTTAGACTTACTGGTAAATTGCACAGAGGTAAACTTGCCATTAGCATTACTGATTTGATGTTTCCAAGCCTCGCCACCGTTATTCGTCGTAATGATAACTCCACCTTCACCTACAGCCCACCCTTGGTTTGTATCAATGAAATATACACTTTTAAGGTTTTGAGGGGTAGGACTATTTTGCTTTATCCATGTTAATCCACCATTATTAGTTTTATAAATTCCTCCAAAATCGCTTACAATCCATCCTATGTAAGTATTTAAAAAATATACGCTATTAAAATGAATAAAACTATTAATATCACCCACTGGCTGCTGTACCCACGTTTGACCACCATCAGTTGTTGCCAAAATACCATTGACAAAACCAGGGTTTTTATCACCTACCATCCAGCCATGTGTATCATTTACAAAAAACAAATCATAGTAATTATTATCAAGGACTTGAGATGTCCATTTTTTACCTCCATTGATGGTTTTGGCCAAAACCCCATTTCCAACAGCAAACCCTATAGTATCATTGATAAAATGAATATCCCTGTAAAAACGTTGGGGAATCTCGCCTACAGATTTCCAAGTAATAGCTCCATCACTCGTTTGAGCAATGGCTCCGTTTGCTCCTACCAATAACCCTTCATTGGCATTTTTCATAAAAAAATTTCTCAATCCAAAAGGAGAGTTATCACTTGCTTCTCTCCAAGTTACTCCCCCGTCAGTTGTTTTATATATTTTACTATCACCTCGAATCCAGCCAGTAGTTGAATCAATAAATTGTATTTTGTCCAAGTTATTGACTGTGCTAGCGATTTGATGAACCCAAGTATTTCCTCCATCGACAGTTTTTAGAATAGTACTATTGTCACCTACAATCCAGCCATTGAAAGCATCTATAAAAGTAATACCCTTTAGTGCACTTGTTATATTTAAGTGTCTAGGCATCCAAGTATTACCCGAATCAGTGGTTTTGAGAAGTAGTCCCTGACTAGCAGTCACCCAGGCAGTAGTGGCAGATATTGCTTTTACATCATACAACACATTGCCCAATATACTCAGTTTCATTATCCAAGTATTACCCCCATCAGCTGTAGTATAAATATTTCTTCCACCTACAATCGCCCACCCTCTATATTCATCAGCAAACGAAGCAGCATTTATACTGCCTCCAGAATTCAAGTTTTGGGTTATCCAACTCTCTCCTCCATCCATGGTTTTTACAATAGTACCACTGTATCCCACGGCCCAACCTATTGATGATGATACCATTTTAATGCTTGAAAGATGCTCTTTGGTACCACTAGGACGTGTTTGCCAAGTAGCACCTCCGTCTGTTGATTTTAAAATAACTCCATCGTTACCCACAGCTATCCCCAAAGAAAAAGTAGGAAAAACGACACTGTTTAAATCAGTTGGGGTTATTTCACCCGTTTGACTCACCCACGCTCCTGCCACCACTGGTTCTGCAGTATAGCTACCTGCATTTGCGTCTGTGTAGGTACGCCCATTGACAGAACTAACGGGTATCCCATTCTTTTTCCAGAGAATAGTTGTTGAACTCGGTACATTTTCTGCCTTTAACATGACGATTTGGCACGTCCCAGTAAGAGTACTATCTATTCTCACTTTCGGTATAACACCAACTCCCATAAACGTCTGAGCGTTGCACCCGTTACTATCCGTACAATAGGCATTGTAAGATGTAGTTGAAGCAGGGCTTACGGTAATACTACTTGTCGTTGCTCCTGTATTCCAGTGCAACGTTCCATTACAGCCTGTAGCTGTCAGTGTAATGCTATTACCACTGCAAAGGACATTTTGCGAATTATTGCTGGTGATAAACGGAGCTGCAGGTGATAACATATTAAGTATTACAGCATTGGATACACAAAGAGTCGTAACTTTAGTGTATTTCATAATAACACCATTATGGCTTAGTCCCCAGCCGCTTTGCGTATCCGCAAAGCTAATTTGAGCGAATGTATCATAAAGCCCAATAGGTTGCCATACCCATGTATTTCCCCCGTCAGTGGTTTTCAAGACTCTATTTTTAGCAGAAGTAGTTACCCATCCTTCGTTAACATTGGGGAAAGACATACTTAAACTGGCTACTCCATCCCCATTGCTGTTCTGAGAAACCCAAGTATTACCACCATTAGTAGTGTGTTTCATAAGAATATCCCCCCCCACCCAACCATTGTTGCTGTCTTTAAAATAAACTAAGGATAAATAATTGGATGTACCAGAGGGCACAGTTGCCCAGTTTTGACCACCATCTGTCGTCTTAAGCTGCACCCCATTATTCGACACTACCCAACCTGTGTTGGCATCTATAAAATGAAAGTCATTGATGGAGTAGCCTACGTTCAAAATGTTCCACGTACTTCCGCCATCCACCGTTCTAAAGATATTAGTCCCATAACTCGAAATCCATCCCGTCGCCGCATCGAGAAATTGTACTTTTTTAAAATTCCAACCTGAGCCTACATTTTGAGACGTCCACGTGGTTCCTCCATTGATTGTTTTTCTAATAGTCCCACTATCTCCTACTGCCCAGCCCGTATTGGCATCCACAAAATCAATACTTCTTAGATAATTGCTTGTACCACTATTTAAAGCCAACCAAGTTTTTCCTCCATTGGTGGTTTTATAAACTGTGCCATTTCTTGCCCCTAAATAGACTTGCGTAGCATTTATTGCCTTTATGCTTGAAATAGCGGAGGTAACTGTTTGGCTGAATGTATTCACCCAACTAGTACCTGAGTTTGTTGATTGAAGGATTGTCCCAGCAATGCCCGTTGCAACAACATTAGTTGTACTACTGGCATAAATAGCTTGCAATGGCGAGGAGTTTTGCTTGGAGATTTCCCAAGTTATCCCCCCATTGATGGTCTTGTAAATAGCGTTTCCAGACGTTAACCACCCCTCCATCGTACTTGTAAAGAAGACCGAAGAGCCTCCATTAGAACTTGAATCCCACGTATTTCCTCCATCGGTAGTTCGATATACTTTATCATCAGAAATAATCCAACCATGAGTAGATGAAACAAAAAATACATCATTCAGCTTACCTGCCTCTCCCAGAGTCATAGTCTTCCACGTTCTCCCGCCGTCGGTAGTCTTTTTAGGCGTGTCGAATCCCACTACCCACCCTTCCAAGGAAGAGACAAAGTGAATATCTCTTTGGTGGTACATACCCGTATTTTGGATAGTCCATGTAGCCCCCCCATTGGTGGTTCTCAAAAGAGTACCGAAAGGAGAATTGGCTACTATCCAACCATTATTGGCATCTATAAACGTAATCTCATCATAATATCCGCCATAACTTATGCCCACATTATTCACACTATTCCAACTTAATCCGCCATCGGTAGTTCTTAAAAGAATGTATTCCCCAGCAATCCAACCGACTGAAGCATTAATAAAATGAACACTTAAAAGATTATTAGTGGTAGGAGAACTAGCTGGATTCCAAGTAATACCGCCATCGGTAGTACGCTCTATTATGCCTAAATCGCCCACGGCGACTCCTACATTGGCGTCCGCCATGTGTATATCGTTAAAATTATGCCCATGAGGGAGAGGGCTTTGAAATACCCACTCTCCTTGATGAGGGAGTTCAGCAGTATAACTACCTACTTGGGTGGGGGTGTACGTAGTACCTGATACCCCATCAATAATGTTTCCATCCTTTCGCCACACCAAAGAGGAACCATTCGGCGCTCCGCTGGCGGTAAGAGTCGTGTTACCTAGTGTGAAGCACTGCCCAGTGTTAGAACTTACTGTGATAACAGGCTGCACAATTGGCGAAATACTCGATACCGTCTTCACTTCATTCGTCATACAGGTAGCGTGATAGGTGGTCGTTACCGTAGGTACGACGGTAATAGTAGTACCTGTGGCACCTGTATTCCACAACAGGCGTCCTGTGCAGTTAGTGGCCGTGAGGGTAATAGGAGCCCCAGCACAAGTGCTTTCAGGGCCTGTCAGTTCAAACGTACTTTGGGCATACACAGCAGCACTCCAAACCACAGAAAACAAGAAAAGTAGCAAGTGAATTCTCATATCTATTTTTTAAGATGGTATAATAAAACATGGAATTCTATCAATCAGTAATTAGTGTATGAAAGAGTTTTTTTTATCTAAACTATCTCTCCCCCTCCCGAAACCACCCCGCGTACATCACATAGTTGTTGGCAGTGCGCATAAATACTTCTCCTAATTCGGGAGTAACATCTTTGAGGTACTTGGCGGGGTTTCCAGCCCAAATCGTCCCAGGAGGAATCACCTTCCCTTGCGTCACTACTGCGCCTGCGGCAATGATAGAACCCGTACCGATGTGTACATTATCCATCACAATCGCGCCCATTCCAATCAGCACTTTGTCTTCAATCGTACAGCCGTGAACGATCGCATTGTGGGCGATAGAAACGTGGTTTCCAATAATCGTTTTTGATTTTTGGTAGGTACAATGAATCACCGCCCCATCTTGGATATTGACATAGTCTCCCATTTGAATGGTGTTGACGTCACCACGTACGACGGCATTAAACCACACTGTACAATGTTCGCCCATAATGACTTCCCCGACCACCGTAGCGTTGTCGGCAAACCAACACGTTGAACCATATTTTGGAGAAAGCCCGCGAACAGATTTGATAAGCGCCATAATGAATGTCGAGTTTAAGAATTTAGCGTGTCGAGTTAGCAAGTTTGCCTTTTTACTGAAGGCTATCGGCTAACTACTTATACCGCAAATATACCGTTTCCAGTCGTTTTTTGGCGCCTTCATAAACCAACTATTGTGGGTTAACGCTTAACTTTTTTCCTTTGGCAAAAAATAGATTGCATGTTCTCAAAATTCCCCCCCCAAACCCGCATTATAGCAACGGTCATCGCTGTTTTGCTTTTTTTGTCTTTTCTCATGCGGTGGTATGTGTTTGGCATCGAATGGTACATCAACCTTATCTTAATGCTGATTTCGGGGAGTATGATGACTGTTACATGGGGCTTTTTTAGTCAATTTCACCGTTACTTAGACAAGATTTTTCCTTACGAACGAGGTATTTTTCTGCGCATTGTCCCTCAAGTTTTAATCACATTCGGATTTGTTTATGCCATTTCTTGGTTTGTCATGTGGCGAGTAATAAGCTTGTTTAATTTTGAAGAGATTATCAACAAACAATACACTCCTCTGGCGCAGATTGCGGGCTATTTTGCACAATTTCTGGTCGTTGTTCTCCTAAATGTACTTCACTTAGCTGAGTATTTGTTTCGCAAATGGCGCGAAAACGCAACCCGCGCGGCTGACCTTGAAAAGGAAAAAGCCCAAGTTCAATTCGACAATCTAAAAAATCAATTGAACCCCCATTTTTTGTTCAACAGCCTCACCTCGCTCGATAGCCTCATCCAAGATAGTCCCGAACTCGCACGGCAATTTTTGCAACAATTGTCAAAGGTTTTCCGATACGTTTTGCAGCATAAAGACAAAGGGTTGGTATCGCTGCAAACAGAGGTAGAGTTTATCAAAAATTACGTTTTTTTACTTAAAACACGCTTTGAGAATACATTATGCATTGATTTTCAAATTCAGGAAGAGGCCTACGATAAAAAAATCGCCCCCGTTACACTACAAATCTTAATTGAAAATGCACTCAAACATAACGTCATCAGCCAAGAACACCCCCTGACAATTCGCATCAGTACGGATGGGGCTTACCTGAAAGTAGAAAACAACCTCCAACTCAAAAAGAAAGTCGAAACCTCCAACAAACTTGGCTTACAAAACCTCCGAACGCTGTATGGTTTTCTTACCGATAGCTCATTTGAAACCATTGAGCTTAATGGGAAATTTGTCGCCTACGTCCCGCTGATTGAATAATAAAGTTTGAAGAACCACCCCATTTTTCTCATTTTCAAATTACTCAATTTTCAAATTATCCCCTTATTCTCCATGACCATTTTAATCATCGAAGATGAGCCATTGGTGTCCAAAAATATTGAGAAGTTAGTACGCGAGCTCTCACCTGACGCCTTTTTACATGGCCCTTTGGCCAGTGTCGAAAATGCGTTAAAGTGGTTTGACGAGCATCCCGAACCCGATTTAATTTTGGCCGATATTCAGTTGGCCGATGGGGTTAGTTTTGATATTTTTCAAGAGCGGACGCTCAGTTGCCCTATCATCTTTACAACCGCCTACGATGAGTACGCCATTCGAGCATTTAAACTCAACAGCATTGACTATCTTTTAAAACCCGTTGATAAACAAGAGCTTCAGCGTTCTTTTGACAAATTTCAGCGCTGGAAAAAAAACGCCTCTGACGATTTTTTCCCAGCCCAACTTCGGGATTTACTACAAGACTTAAATGCGCATTCCCCAAAAAAATATAAACAACGCTTCACAGCTCATCACCAACGCTCCGTGGTGGCCGTAGCCGATACCCGCATTGCGTATTTTGTGCGTGACGAGGTCATTTGGCTAGTGACCATCGACCATCAACGTCTGATTACCGACTACCAGTCGTTGGACGAAATTGAAGAACTCCTTGACCCCGTGCAGTTTGTCCGAGCCAATCGGCAGTACATCGTCCGCAAAGAGGCTATCGAAAGCTATCGTACGCATTACTCGGGTAAAATAGAGCTTCTCTTAGCTATTCCTGCCAAAGATGAAATAGTCATCAGTAAAGACCGTGCCGCAAGTTTTCGGGTGTGGTTTGAAGAATAAATAAAAGCTAGAGCTATAAGGTTTTAGAAACCTTATAGCTCTGTTGTGAAACCTCATTAGGTTTAGTTATTTTTGTGGTATGGAAAAAAACGCTAAAATCTACGTAGCGGGCCACCGAGGAATGGTAGGCTCAGCTTTGGTACGCCGTTTAGAATCTGAAGGGTATCACAACCTCATCGTGCGTACTTCGCGCGAGCTAGACCTACGCAATCAACAAGCTGTGGCTGACTTTTTTGCGGCCGAAAAACCAGACTATGTATTTTTGGCAGCTGCCAAAGTAGGAGGCATCATGGCCAACAATATTTACCGCGCTGATTTTTTGTACGAAAACTTACAAATTCAAAACAATGTTATCCACAGTGCTCACGTGGAAGGTGTGGAAAAGTTGATGTTTTTGGGCTCGTCTTGCATTTATCCTAAATTGGCTCCCCAACCGCTCCAAGAAGATTCGCTCCTTACGGGGCCGCTCGAATACACCAACGAACCGTATGCCATCGCCAAAATTGCGGGTATTAAGATGTGCGAGTCGTATCGCAAACAATACGGCCGCAATTACATTTCAGTCATGCCTACCAACTTATATGGCCCCAACGACAACTACGATTTGAACAATTCGCACGTATTGCCTGCCATGATCCGTAAGTTTCACGAGGCAAAAGCCGAAAACAAACCTTTCGTAGAGCTTTGGGGAACAGGTTCGCCTCTGCGTGAATTTTTACACGCCGATGACCTTGCAGACGCTTGTGTGTATTTAATGAAAAATTATGACGGCGAACAGTTCGTCAACATCGGAGTAGGTGAAGATATCACTATTAAAAACCTAGCCGAGCTCATCAAAGACACCGTTGGCTACGAGGGCGAATTGCGTTGGAATACCGATAAACCAGACGGAACACCTCGCAAATTAATGGATGTTTCGAAACTACACAGCATGGGTTGGAAACACCGCTACAGCCTCGAAGAAGGTGTCCGAATCACCTACCAAGATTTTCTCCAAAAACTAGAAGAATACGCTGTTTAACAGCTTTTTAAGACCCGCAAGTTGCGGGTCTTATTTTTTATGACCGTTCGCTAAATTCTAGTAGCCTATTTAAAAGAGAAAAGTGTATTTTTGGTACATCATTTTTACCCAACTTTATTAAACCTCTAACTCCTTTTCTCGTAGTATGAAAAAACTCTTCAAAGTTCTCGGCATCGTCGTGGGCGTTGCTGTTGTTGGTTTACTTAGCGTAATGGCTTACGTAAAATTTGCCCTTCCAAATGTGGACGCTGCCACTGACATGAAAATAGAACCCACGCCCGCACGCGTCAAACGTGGCGAATACCTAGCTAACCACGTAACTGTATGTATGGACTGCCACAGCACGCGTGACTTTAGCTTGTTCTCGGGGCCCGTAGTAGCTGGTACGCTTGGCAAAGGGGGCGAATTATTCGACCAACGCATGGGTTTTCCAGGTTCTTTTACCTCTAAAAACATTACCCCTGCTGGCATTGGCAGTTGGACCGACGGCGAAATTTACCGCGCCATCACCACGGGAGTAAGCCGCGACGGCCACGCGTTTTTCCCTGTCATGCCCTACCCTTATTATAGCAGCATGGACGACGAAGATGCTAAAAGTATTGTCGCTTACTTACGCACCATTCCTTCCATCGACAACAAACCTGCTGACTCTAAAGCCGATTTTCCGTTTAATTTTATTCTAAATACCATTCCTAAAAATGCCCAACCTACCAAGCGCCCCGCCGAAACAGACTTGGTAGCGACTGGAAAATACTTGGTACATATCGCAGGCTGTGCCGAATGCCATACCCCCGCAGAAAATGGTCAAATTATCGCCGAAAAAATGTTTTCGGGTGGACGTGAGTTCCCGATGCCTACGGGTACAGTTATTACGCCCAACATCACTCCTGATAAAGAAACAGGTATTGGCAGTTGGACCAAAGAGTCGTTTGTGGCACGTTTTAGGGCCTATGCTGACAGTTCATACAAACCTCACAAAGTAGCTGCGGGAGAATTTCAAACCATGATGCCTTGGACCATGTACGGTGGTATGGAACCGAAAGATTTGGAGGCCATGTACGCCTACTTCATGTCGCTGAAGCCCATCAAAAACGCCATTCCTGCCAAATTTAAAGCCAATACAATCTCAATGCGCTAATAGGTGGTTGGGGGTGCTCATACCCCCAACCCTAACAGTGTTGTGAGCGGGGTTTCTCAAAACCCCACTCCTATATTTCTTAAAACCTAGTTTGAATGTCGAAGTTTTTTGTATATTGGCTCAAAAACACCGCCATGACCAAAAAATCCCACTATTTTCTTGTCCTAGCAGTCCTCATCAGCACTTTCGTTGGCTGTACACCCCAAAAAGAAAAAAATGAAGATAGCGCCACTACGGAAGTCGAAACTTTTACCTACGACTTTGCCACACCTACTCAGCGCTACGACCTTCCGAAAGTTTTACGCGAGATTTCTGGATTATCATTTTACAAAGACAACCAATTGCTGTGCGTCCAAGATGAGAAAGGCGAAGTATTTGTCTATGACTTGGCGAAACAAGACATTGTTGAAAAGCACCTTTTTGACAAACCTGGCGACTACGAAGGCGTAGAAGTAGCCGAAGGAGAAATCTACGTCTTACGCAGCGATGGAAAACTGCTCAATTTTACGATGGGTAGCAAAGAAACCCGCGACATTGAAACCAATCTGCCTAAAAAACTGGACCTTGAGGGTCTGACCTACGACCCTGTTACCAAAAGGTTATGGTTGGCCGTGAAAGAAAACCTCAAAAAGGACAAAAAAGAAGAAGGAAAAGTCATTTATTCATTTGACTTAAAACGCCGCGCCGTTTATCAGCAGCAAGAAATAACAGAAAAAAATCTCGAAGGTTTTGGGCTGAAAGGCAAAGAAGTACGTGACTTTAAACCCTCAGGAATTGCGTTTCACCCTAAAACGGGCGAAGTATATTTGCTGAGTTCGGCGGGGCATCGGCTCATTGTCATGACACGTGAAGGAGGCTTACTTCAAAACATCCCACTCGACCCTGCACTGTATCGCCAACCCGAAGGCATTTGTTTTTCACCCGATGGTACGCTTTACATTTCGAGCGAAGGCGATGGAAAGGATGGCTATCTACTCAAATTTGCACCAAAGAAGTCATAAAAAATCTCCCGAAAGCCACGAGACCTATGAGGTTTTGAAAACCTCATAGGTCTTAGGTAATCTATATTAAGCAGTTACTGCTACGAGTTGTTCCAAAATAAAACGCCCGTCGATATTGCCAAGCGCTTCGTCTGAAGCGCGCTCAGGGTGAGGCATCATTCCGAATACATTTTTACCCGCGTTAGTGACGCCCGCAATATTCTCCAAACTACCATTCGGATTAGCGAGATCGGTGATAAGGCCATTTTCGTCGCAGTAACGGAACAACACTTGGTCGTTGTCATTGAGGCTTTTAAGCGTATCGGCATCTGCAAAGTAACGTCCTTCACCGTGCGCAATCGGAATTTTATAGGCTTTAGGCTCCAAGCCAGCTGTCAGCAATGCCGATTGGCTTTGAGGTTGCAAATACACATTACGGCAAATATATTTTTGAGAGCTGTTTCGGAGCAATACGCCCGGTACAAGCCCTGCTTCAGCCAAAATCTGAAAACCATTGCAGATACCCATCACGTAGCCTCCGCGATTGGCATGGGCAATAACCTCATTCATAATGGGCGAAAAACGCGCAATAGCGCCCGTACGAAGGTAATCGCCGTACGAAAATCCACCTGGCAAGATGATAAAATCGCAACCTTGAAGGTCGTGGTCTTTGTGCCAGAGTTTGATAACTTCTTGTCCTAAATTGACCCGCAGCGTGTACACGGTATCATCGTCGCAATTGGAACCAGGGAAAACTACTACGCCGAATTTCATAGAATAATCGAATAGATTGAGCAGATGAGTGATTAACTTGCTGCTGCAAAGTTACGGTTTTCAGTGGGTGATTGATAACAAAACTTCACGTAACTTTGAATGTATTTCAAAAGGAGTACGTTAAAAGACAATACAAACAATCGTTTTATAGTGACTTTCGAAGAATTTAACCTCAACCGCCAACTTCTCAACGCCATCGCCGATGCAGGTTACGAGACGCCTTCGCCCATCCAAGAGAAGGCGATTCCGCTGGTATTGCAAGGCCACGACGTGTTAGGAATCGCCCAAACGGGTACGGGAAAAACAGCGGCTTATTTGTTGCCTATCCTAATGAAAATCAAATACGCACAAGGAGAAACGCCTCGTGCGCTCATTCTGGCTCCCACGCGCGAGCTAGTGATGCAGATTAACGCTGCCGTTGCGGAGTTAGGCAAATATACCGACTTGCGCCATTTGGCGTTGTACGGCGGCCTCGGCCCCAAAACCCAAATTGAAACGCTTCAAAAAGGGATAGACATCATCGTCGCGACCCCAGGGCGCTTCTTGGATTTGTACCTGAGAGGTGAAATTGGGGTTAAGCAACTTTCAGTACTCGTGCTCGACGAAGCCGATAAGATGATGGACATGGGTTTTATGCCCCAAATCAACCGTATTTTGGAGGTGATTCCGCGCAAACGCCAGAATTTATTGTTCTCGGCGACCTTTCCTCCCAAAGTAGAACGACTTTCCGAAAACTTCCTCGAAGCCCCCGTCCGTGTAGAAGTAACTCCGCAAGCTACTACGGCCTCACGGGTGGAGCAGGTCATGTACGAGGTGCCTAATTTTAGGACTAAAATCAACCTCGTAGAGCATTTTGCCCAACATGCCGAAGAGTTTCAGCGCGTCATCATTTTTGCCCGTTCCCGCGAAACTGCGGAAAACATTTATAAGTTTTTGAAGCGTAAAGTCGTTAATGAAGAAGAAGTACGCGTTATTCACGCCAACAAAGGCCAAAATACGCGCATCAACTCGATGGAAGCTTTTAAAGATGGAAACGTTCGCCTCCTAATTGCCACCGACGTGGCCGCCCGCGGTATCGACGTTTCTCAGGTAAGCCACGTCATCAATTTTGACGTGCCACTGATTTACGAAGATTACGTCCACCGCATTGGACGCACAGGCCGAGCCAATCAGGAAGGAAACGCGATTACGTTTATGACGATTGCGGACGAATACCACATTGCCAAAATCGAAACAATTATTCGGATGAAGATTCCGCGCGTGCCACTTCCTACCGAAATTGATGTTCCCGAAACGCCTTTTGAAGAACAACAGGAATATTTACGCGAAATCGACGCGCAACGTAAAAAAGAAGACCCCACATTTAAGGGTGCTTTTCATGAAAAGAAAAACAAAAAAGTTGTAAATTCGAAGCCCACAAAGAAGACATCCACACCCACAAAGAAGCATAAAAAGTACGACCGACGAAAAAAGTAACAGTCTATACAATAACAAATTAACAATGAGCGTTTTCAATGACGTTCCGACGAGAAGGTAGCGATGAAAGAGATACTGTCATTTAGTCAATTAGTTATTGGGTCATTAGTGGTGATGTTGGTTCCATTTTGGACCGAGGCGCAGACGATGCAATTTGTAAGTAGCAGCCGACCTGCCGACACAAGCACAAAAAGCTCAACCGAGGCCACTACCGTGGTGAAGAATCTTCACTTAATGCCCCTTTTTGGGGAAACCAGCAAGAGCATTGAACACATCGAGTTTGAGATTAATTTTCTAAGCGAGTGTGATCAAAACTTTACCAACCGCGCCGAAGCAAGCCAATTTTTCTCGGCAAGAGGGTGGGAATACCTGCAAGAAGGCGATTTGGACACGGCTTGTTATCGTTTTAATTTGGCTTATTTGCTCGACAACAAAAACAGCGATTGTTTTTGGGGATTAGGCGTCGTTTGTTTCCAAAAAGGACACCTCACCGATGCCGAAAGAATGCTTCGCAAAGGAGCTGATATTGATTCAAACAACGTAGGATTGTTGGTGGATTTGGCCACCGTTGATTTGATTCACTTCAAAGAAACCAAAGATAACTGGGAACTTATTGAGGCTGAGCAAATCTTAAAAAGGGCTTCAAAATTAGATTCCGCTTCGGCCAATGTTTATCTTAAACTATCGGTCTTGGAATTTCATAAAGGCAACTATGACGCTGCATGGGCCAATCTTCATAAGACAAGGCTACTCGATATTGAATTGCTCGACTACGAGTTTATGAGAGAGTTGCTGGCCAAAAAATGCGACCCGCAGGGAATATTTAGCACCCAAAATTAGCACTGAGGCACCACTAACAATGGTGCCTCAATTGTCTTTATTACCTATGATTCAGGAAATTTCGCCCACTCAAACCTACCCACTTCGCCACCAAGTATTATGGCCAGACGAGCCCATTGAGTTTGTAAAAGTACCCGACGATGAAGAAGGGATTCATTTGGGTTATTTTTTGGATGAGAAGCTGGTTTCGGTCATTTCGTTGTTTGTGGATGATTACAAAATCGCACGATTCCGAAAATTTGCCACCCATCCCGACCTTCAGCGCAAGGGCATTGGCAGCCAATTACTGAAAGCCACTTTTGAAAGAGCACAATCCGCAGGAGCTTCTATGCTTTGGTGCGACGCCCGCCTCGATGCCCAACCTTTCTACGAACGCTTTGGCATGAAACCCGAAGGTGGAATTTTTCACAAAGGAGCCATTCCGTACGTCAAAATGAGCACTACGCTCTAGCTCTTCATTTCTTTCATTAACTGTTGAAGTACGTCCACAAACTTCTCCGTGTATTCGCGCTTGGGTGTGGTATCCCAGTTGCCCACGAGGCCGTTGCCTCCCAAATAAATACCGTCCTTACGCGCGATGATACTCGCCCCTTTGGTCGTAAGCTTATAATTAATTTCGGGTTGCGGAATCAGGCACGCCAACTGCCCCGAAATCGGCGTCAACTCTTCGTCATTGAAAATGGGCTTAGCCCCTAATCCCATGCAGTTTACGATACATTTTTCAGGAAGTGCATCCAAATCTTCCAACTTCTTGATTTCATGCACCTTAATTTTCCCTCCCAACATCACAAAAGTGCTCATTTGGTGGTGTAAATAGCTCGGTATATTGAACATCATGTTGGAACGCCAACTGACATATTTGTCCTTAAACGGGTGTTGTTTAGAGGAAAGCGCTTGACGTTCGGGAATCAGGCCTGATAAATGAAACGCCTCTCCGCCCTGCGCCAAATCCGTAGGCCCTAGTTGGCGCTCGGGAAATACGTTGTACTCATCGACCCACATAGCGATGTCGTTGATTCCCAACAAAAACTGAAACGTACGAAACGAAAAACGGGTAGCCTCTTCCCATACCTGTTTAAATTCTGGCTTGGCCACTTTGGGGTCACACACACGCGAGGCGGGCGACCACGTTCCTGTTGCTACGCTGCTTGTGACATTTGGAGGTAAATCTTTGGTATAAATCGTTACTTCACACCCTTTTTCTTGGAGCAATCGGGCCGTTGCAAGTCCTACTGTCCCACAACCAATGACTGCTATTTTCCGCTCGCCTGTCGATAATACTAGCTCCCGAGCCATGTTACCCGTTCCCCACGACAACGACCAACCACTCCCGCCGTGCCCGTAGTTGTGTACAATGGTTTTTGAGCCCAGCGCTTCTTTGGCTATTCGAGGCCCTGACGCCCGAAAAGGACGCAACCCCACCGTCTCTTTGACAATGCGGTCAAGTGACAGTTTCAATTTTGGAATTGAGTGATAGGTAGTATTTGTACTGGGTTTTGTTGCACAGCTGGCCATCGCTGACGCAGCTCCCATCCCCGTTAGGGCAGCCGCACTGATAAAATGACGACGATTCATCATAGTCGAAGTGTGTGAAAGGTTAGACAGTGGTTGCGGCCAAACAAAAATAACATCTTACCCAAGTATCTCAAATGATTTTATTGTTATTTTCGACAAACAAAAAATTTTATTTTGTTTATAAATAGAAAACGTACAATTTTTTATCCATTCACTCCAATTTTAGCCCTTATGAAACCTGCTCTACTGTTGTTTTTTCTTGGTTTGTTTACGTCTCCAATCATTGCCCAAACCGTTGCGTTTTATGGCAGCCCTACCTCCCCTATTTCGTCGGGGGCAGTAGTGCCTGCGGGGAAACAGCTCCTCTGGACTAGCGGAGTGACAGCAGGAGTAGCCGACAGCACTGCGGCCGAAGGCTCTTATGCCCGTTTTGGAGACACTAAAACGCAGGCCATCAACATCTTGAAAAACCTTGAAAAAGCTGTAAAAGCAAAAGGGCTTACGTTTAAAGACGTTTTGATGCTTCGTATTTACATCACCCCCGACCATTTTAAAGGCAACAAGCACGATTATCAAGGTTGGTTCGACGCTTATGCTCAGTATTTTGGCACCAAAGAAAATCCGACCAAACCAACCCGCTCTACCCTGGGCATTATGGCATTGACTCATCCTGATAAATTCATCGAAATCGAGCTCGTGGCCGTATTCCCATAAATTTAACGTGGCCAATGAGTCCGAAGGCCACAATCATAAGTAGTGTTAGAAAATCGAGGTTCGTCTCTTATGGTAATAAACCTCTTATCTTCTCTGCTCATGCGTCTGTTTCTTTTTTCTTTCGCTATCTTTTGTTGCCATTTTGGCTACGCACAAAACTGGTACAAAGGCAATTTGCATACGCACTCGCTCTGGAGCGACGGCGACGACTACCCCGAAATGATTATGGATTGGTACAAAAACAATGGGTATCATTTCGTGGGCTTATCTGACCACAATACGTTTCAGGAAGGGGAAAAATGGGTCAATGTTCCCCGCGTGCCTGAGCGCCGACGCACTTTTGAGCGTTACCTTCGCACCTTCGGACCCGACTGGGTACAGTATAAAAAAGGGCCAAACGACTCGCTGAAAGTTCGGCTCAAAAACCTGAGCGAATACCGTTCTTATTTCGACGAAGCAGGGAAGTTTTTAATTTTGAAAAGCGAAGAAGTCTCGACGAGTTACAACAGCAAGCCGATTCATATCAATATGACAAACGTGCAAAGCCTCATTCGTCCCCAACGAGGTAACAGTGTAGCGGAGGTCATGCAAAACAATATTGATTTGGTGGTGGCCCAACGTCGCCAAACGGGGCAACCGATGTTTCCGCACATCAATCACCCCAACTTCTACTACGCCATCACAGCCGAAGACTTGATGCAACTACGGCATGAACGTTTTTTTGAGGTACACAACGGCCACCCGCTGGTCAACAACTACGGCGATGCCAAACGCGAAGGCACCGAGTCGATGTGGGACAAAATCAATACCCATTTTGTGCATCAAGGGCGCCCACTCATGTACGGCCTAGCCACCGACGACAGCCACAATTACCAGTTTTTTGGATTAGAATACAGCAATACAGGACGCGGCTGGGTGATGGTGAATGCGCCTTCGCTTGCCCCACGCAGCATTATCGAAGCCATGGAAGCAGGGCGATTTTATGCCACTACGGGCGTCGAACTTGCGTACCTGCACCAAACCCCTACTTCGTTTTCTTTTGGGGTAAAATCAGAACCTGAGATTTCGTACACGATTCAACTGATTGGGCTCAAAAAAGGAAAAGAAAAAGCGGAAATCCTGCGTGAATTTAAGGGTACAGAAGGTCAATATACCCTCACTGACGATGATTTGTGGGTACGCGCCAAGGTTATTTCAACCAAACCCAAGTACAATCCTTTCAGCGCGGGCGATGTCGAAACAGCTTGGATTCAACCGATTGCTCATTTGCAAGTTCCTGCCACCAAGCCCAACGTGGTACCGTTGCCCAATGCTCATGCGCACAACGATTACGAACAATCGCGACCTCTATGGGATGCACTAGATCAAGGTTTTACGAGTATCGAAGCGGATGTTTACCTTATCAATGACTCCTTGTTTGTGTCGCACGAGCGGCCTTCCTTCAACAACCCTGCCAATACACTCGAAAACCTCTATTTAAAGCCCCTTGCCGAGCGTATTCGCCAAAATAATGGCCTTGTCTATCCCAACTACAAAGGCCCTGTGTATCTGATGATTGATTTCAAAACCGAAGCAGAAAGTACCTATAAAGCACTCGATAAATTACTGCAGTCGTACCGTGGCATCCTTACTTCGTACAAAGGGAATACCCCGACAAAAGGAGCCTTAACCGTTTTTATTTCAGGAAATCGACCCATCGAAACACTTCAAAAAGCTAAAACGCGGCTAGCGGCCGTGGATGGCCGACCTGCCGATTTGGGCAAAAAATTAAGCCCCGAACTAATGCCCGTCGTGAGTGACAATTACAACAATCATTTGACCTGGCGCGGCAAAGATCAGATACCACCCGAGCAGTTTCAAAAGCTACAAGCCTTGGTGCAGCGCATTCATAAAGAAGGCAAAAAACTCCGCTTGTGGGCGTGCCCCGAAGACCCTGCCGTGTGGGCCAAACTCCGCGAAGCAGGCGCCGATTTTTTGAGTACGGATCAGTTGGAGTTGGTGAAGGAGTTCTTAACAAAATAGACACCTAGCGGTGTTGCTGACGGTATTCCACAGGCGACATTCCTACGTATTTTTTGAAAAGCTTGGCGAAGTAATTAGGATACTCAAACTTCAATATGTACGCTATTTCGGACACCGAATAGGCCGTGTGTAGTAAGTATTTCTGTGCTTCGCCAATCAGATTTTGGTGCACCAGTTCAATCGCCGATTTTCCCGCCACGGCTCGACAAATACGGTTGAGGTGAACGGGGGTGATGTTCAATTCACTCGCAAATTCAGGTATGCTTTTGGGATAGTCCGAGTGTTTGATACTTTGCTGAAACTTGCGAAAGTGCATCATCGTCAGCGAGTCGCTTGTGTGCGCTTCTTGGCTTGCCAAACGGTGTAAATGAATAAAGAACTGCGTCAAATAAGCCCTCAGCATCGACAAACGTTCGGGGTGTTCACCAAAAAGCTCCGCTTCTAATTGGGCAAGCAATTCCAGTATTTTTTCAAAAGGGAGCCCTTCGTCAAAACGCGTTAGGAGTCGAATTTCAGAAAATGTTTGCCAAACAGGGCTTGATGTTGTAAAAATAGCCTCAACAATACTATCCGAAACCGTCAATATTTGTCCTCGAACATCAGGAGAGTACACCAATCCATGCAACAGCGTAGGGGGAATCAGTATAATGCAAGGAGCCGTTAGCGAATGAGTTTGGGTCGTTTCTTGGAAAGTCAACGTACCATTTTCGACAATAAACACCTGAAATAGGCTCGAATGAAGGTGTGGCTTGATACGCCAGTCAAACGTTTGGCTACGGGTAACAATCAATTCTAAAAAAAGATACTCGGCTGAATATCGCCCCGACACGTCACCATACAGGCCGTCAAAGTGGAGAATACTTTTGTCGTTCATACGCCAATCATGTTCGATTTTTATCCATCAAAGTAAAAATAGTCTCGTCATAAATCCAAGAGAAGGGAAGACCTTTGTCATATCAAAACAACCTTTCATTCTCTTGCATTTTATGAGATTATTTGCCGCCACGAAGCAGTTGAGTACTGCTTTTCAGTTATCCCTTATTTCACCTCTTTTTTTTATTGGTGCTGAGCTATTAGCTCAAACTCCCCGAACGCTCGTTTTTGACGCCACTAAGTTTACCACCCAATCGCAAGAAATCGACGGAAAGGCTGTTGCAGTACGGGTCTACGAAAAAATAATCTACGTAGCTAACCCCGTCGATACGGTGTATGAAATCATGAACATTTATATCCCTGAAGCGTACTTCAATGAGGGGACTATCAACGGCTATACGGCTAAAACTGCACCGATATTTTTTCCTAATAAAGTAGGCGGCTATATGCCCGCCCAACCTGCCACCTTCCTTTCCCAACCCCAACGGGGGGGCATGCCTGGGGGGAGTCAGAATATCTCCGTTGCCACCGCGCTCTCAAAAGGGTATATCGTCGCTTCGGCAGGGGCACGGGGCCGAACCACGGTCAACGCTCAAAAAGAGTTTACGGGCAAAGCCCCCGCAGGACTTGTTGACTTAAAAGCCGCAGTTCGGTACCTCAAATTCAACGATGCGCTCATGCCTGGCGATGCCAACAAAATTATCTCCAACGGCACAAGCGCAGGAGGCGCTATGTCCACCTTACTTGGAGCAACGGGCAACCACCCCGACTATGAGCCGTACCTCCAAGCATTGGGAGCCGCCAAGGCCACTGACAACATTTTTGCGGTGTCGGCCTATTGTCCCATTACCAACCTCGACCATGCCGATATGGCCTACGAATGGCAGTTGAACAAAATTCACGGTTATAAATTTCGGGGCAAAGAGGGAGAATTAGATGCCGAAGCTATCAAGGTCTCTGATGAGTTGAAAGCCGCCTTCCCTTCCTACTTGAATAGCCTAAATTTAAGAGATGAAGCAGGCAAAAAGTTGAGTTTAGATACCGAAGGAAATGGCAATTTTAAGGAATATCTAAAAAAACAGCTCATCGCTTCGGCGCAAAAGGCGTTAGCAACTGGCATTGATGTATCGAAACATACTTTCTTTAAAATTGAAAATGGCAAGGTCTTGTCGGTAGATTTTGATGGGTACATGACCTACCTCGAACGGATGAAAACCCCGCCCGCCTTTGATGCCTTAGATAGCCAATCGTTTGAGAACAATCTTTTCGGCACAGCAACCACTGCCAACCAACACTTTACGGCCTATTCTTTTAAAAACTCAAAAGATACAAGTCCTAAAATGGCGGACGCCAAGCAGGTAAAAATGATGAATCCAATGAACTACCTTGGTGTCAAAAACGCTAAAACGGCTACCTACTGGCGCATTCGGCACGGTGCAAAAGACAAAGACACGGGGTTTGCAATTCCTTTGATTTTGGCCACTGCGCTCCAAAACAAAGGCTTTTCAGTTGACTTTGCATTGCCTTGGGGCAAACCTCACAGCGGCGATTATGACCTCGACGAGTTGTTTGATTGGGCGGATAAAATTTGCAAATAAAATTTTAATGTACAGGCAAGGCATGCCTTGTCTCTCCTACAAACAAATTAAAAATGAATAACATTACTTGGGAATTGGCCCACTTAGCCCACGTCGAACTTTTCACGCCCAAACTCGACGAAAGTATTCGCTTCTTTCACGAAGTACTAGGGATGTACATCACTGATATCAGGGGAGATTCGGCGTATCTGCGTGCGTACGACGACTACGAGCATCATACCCTGAAACTTACCGCCCACAAACACTCAGGCATGGGGCACTTTGCGTGGCGTACGCGTAGCCGCGAGTCGCTCGAGGCCCGTGTTAAGGCCATTGAAGCGACGGGGTTGGGATTGGGTTGGATAGACCATGAGTGCGACTACGGGAAGGCATATCAATTTCGCTATCCCGATGGCCACGTATGTGAATTGTATTTTGATACGCATAAATACCGCGCCGAAGGCGAAGCCCAATCAGCTCTTAAAAATACCTACAGTCGTTTTCCAGGGCGGGGCATGAATGTCCGACGCCTCGACCACCTCAACTTATTGGCCAAAGACATTCACGCGCTTCGAGATTTTCAGTTTGGAGTTTTGGGGGGACGAATGACCGAATCGATTGTTTTTGAAGACGACCCCAAAGGGATTTGGGTGTCGGTCAATTCCAAGTCTTACGACCTTGCCATCACCGAAGACCATTCGGGCTTAAACGCTCGTTTTCACCACCTTACGTATGCAGTTAATAGTCGCGAAGAGGTACTGCTTGCGGCCGATATTGCCTTAGAAAACGGAGTATTTATCGAAACAGGGCCGCACAAGCACGCCATTCAGCAGACCTTCTTTTTGTACGTCTATGAGCCTGGGGGCAATCGTATCGAAGTCGCAAACCCGACGGCACGCCTCATCTTAGACCCTGATTATGAGACCATTGTATGGAGCCGCGAAGAGCGCATGAAAGGCCAAGCGTGGGGACTTAAAACCGTCGAAAGTTTCCATACTCGGGGAACACCTATGCCCGAGGAACTTCTGTAAAGAGGAGTGGTAAATAAAGAAACGTGAGGCTGTTTTACAACCCCAAAAACAAGTACTATGAAATCAATACAAGAAAAAGAGAGTCGGAGAAAATTTCTCCTTTCATTAGCAGGTGTGAGTTCGTCCATGCTATTGAGACCTAGCTCATTGTGGGCAATGGATGAAATAGACCCGCGCGTCGCCAAAATTGTGGCCAATACGATGGCAATTGATACGCACAGCCATATTGATGTCCGTATTTACACCGACCAGCCCCTACCCACCTACGATTTTGTTGCGGATTTTAAAAAATCGGGCTTATCCGCGCTTTGCATGACGTTTGCGGTAGATTATCAAAAACTTCAAAATCCTGGCGATGCCTACGACCGTTTTATCAATGGTTTAGATGCCACTGACCGATTGCTTCAAGAAGTTAATTTGAAGCGTTCACTCAACTTGGCCGACCTTACTTCTGCCTTCAAAAACAAAAAACCTGCCGTCATTCAATCCGTGGAAGGAGGGCATTTTCTTGAGGGACAGATAGATAGGCTCAAAACTGCCTACGATCGAGGACTACGAGTATTGGGCTTACTGCACGACAACCATGCTTCTATCCCCTTGGGAGATATTTATACCAAAACAGCTGAATACGGCGGACTTACACCGTTTGGAGCTCAAGTTATCAAAGAATGCAATCAACTAGGTATCCTAATTGACCTGACCCACTGCGACAACAAAACCATTGACGACGCCCTCAAAATTTCTACCAAACCCATCATGGTTAGCCATACGGGACTAGATACGCAGCTAGGGCTCAATGCCAAGTTGGCTCAAATGATGAAACCTCGACTCATCAATAAACAACAAGCCAAAATTGTAGCCAATGCAGGCGGGTTAATTGGCGTTTGGAAGCACCTCACCAACAGCCCGTTGGAATACGCAGAAGACATTCGAGCCATGGTTGATGTCGTAGGAGTAGATCATGTCTGCCTTGGTACCGATTCAAAAATAACGCGCGCCATCAAACCAAACGAACCCCCTACGCCCCCAAGAGTCGGAGAATATTCCAACGGTATTTGGGAGCATCAAGAAACAGGCTTTTTCTACGCCGTTGTAGATGCCATGTTAAAGACAGGTTTTAGCGAAGGCGACATTGTAAAAATAAGCAGTAGCAATTTCTGCCACGTCTTCGACGCTGCCGTAAAGTGATAAACGAGCTATTGCCAAACCCATTTCTCATTATTTATAACTCACTGACTATGAAAAGATTATTGATATTAGGCGCTCATTCGGCCGATTTTGTGTGGAGAAGCGCAGGTACCATTGCCAAAAGCATTGAAGAAGGTGCCGAAACCCTCGTCGTTTGTATGTCGTACGGAGAACGGGGGGAATCGGGGGAATTATGGAAAGAAGACCCAAAACGAACCGTCGAAAGTGTAAAAATCATTCGGCATGAGCAAGCCCAAAAAGCGGCGGCTATTCTTGGCACTCCCATTCAGTTTTTAGATTGGGGCGATTATCCGATGTTGATTTCTGAGGAACGTATAGAGCAATTGACCCAAATCATCGGAGATTTTGAACCTACCGTTATTTTGACCCACACGGCCAAAGACCCTTTCAACCCCGATCATCCTTTGGCCTATCAAGCTACCGAGCGGGCGCGGTTGTTATCGTGCGGGGCGGGAGTACCCAGTGCGTTTAAAAACATCGACCCGCCGATGTGGTACTCGTTTGAACCGCACCAACCCGAAATTTGCGAATTTTTGCCCGATACCTTTGTCGATATTTCGAGCGTTTTTGACAAAAAACTCGCCGCAATGGACTGCATGGGCGCTCAAAAATACCTGCGTGACTATTACGCCGAATTAGCCTCTCGACGCGCCAATCACGCGCGCCGCATTTCAGGGAAGAAAGACGTCAAATACGCCGAAGCCTTCCAAAGTCACGTACCAAGAATTACCAATAGTATCTTTTAAGCCAGAATACCCATGAATATTGTCAGCGAATTATCAAAATTTTCGGCCGCTACCCTCCACGAAGCCTTGGGAAAAACGGGAAATTTACCCTCTGCCATCAAGCCCATTGCCAAAAACATGAAAGTGTGTGGCCCCGCCTACACTGTACAAACCATGCCCCGCGACAACGTGCTCCTTCATCGGGCATACGCTTACGCCAACGCGGGGGATGTGCTGATTGTCAATTGCTCTGGCTTTTATGAAGCGGGGTATTGGGGCGACTTGATGAGCCTTGGTGCCAAAACAAAAGGTATCAATGGATTAGTCATCGACGGCTGTGTCCGTGATGCCGACGACATCGAAGCCATGGGTTTTTCAGTCTTCAGTCGGGGATTGTGTATTCGCGGTACGTCCAACTACGGCGATGGTTGGCTCAATGAGCCCATCGTCATTGGCGATGTCCGCATCCACCCAGGTGATTTTATTGTAGGCGACCGCGATGGGGTTGTTGTCGTTCCGCAAAATCGCGCCGAAGAAGCCATTGAGAAAGCCATTGCCCGCGAAAAAAAAGAAGAATGGGTACGAGAAGAGCTCCGCAAAGGGCGGGTGTCGATTGATATTTATGGTTGGACGTTTAACGATAAAAAATGAGAGATTAAGTAAAAAATAGTCATCTCACCTATCATCATTATGAAAATAGCCATTCTCGGTCTTGGCGAAGCAGGCTCGCATTTTGCCAATGATTTAGTCAATAGGGGGGTAAAGGTTGTCGGCTACGACCCTCGCCCTATGCGTCCCCTTTCACCATTGGTTACGGTCAAAACCAGTAACGTTGAGGCTGTACAGGGTGCAGATATTGTGTTTAGTGTCAATCTTTCATCCGTTTCCGAGCAAATAGCGTTAGAACTCGCGGAAGTGCTCACCCCCGATCAGTTTTTTTGCGAGATGAACACTTCAGGCCCCGAAAAGAAGAAAAAAATTGCCGCTATCCTCGCTCCCTCAGGGGTAAAAATGATAGACCTAGCCATCATGGCTCCCGTTCCTCCCAAAGGAATTTTAACGCCTTTTTTAGCATCTGGCCCGTATGCCAGTGAGTTTATCAAACAACTTGCCCCACTACAACTCAACCTCCAACAAGTCCCCGACAGCCAAATTGGCGATGCCGCTACCCGCAAACTCCTGCGTTCGATTGTCTATAAAGGCATTGCCGCCGTAGTGTGTGAAGCCATGGAAGCAGGGCAAGCTTTTGGTATGGAAAACTACATCCGTGGGCAAATAAGCTCGCTGATTGGGGGAGATAACGACCTCATTAACCGCTTTGTTGAAGGAAGCCGCACGCACGCCGTCCGTCGAATGCACGAAATGGAGGCGGTGATAGAAATGCTTGAAGCACAGAAAATAGAACCTATTGTAACCAAAGGAACCCGAAGTAATCTCGAAAAATTGAGTTACAAAAAGTAACAAAGGCATATAACTTATGATTAAAATTCCCTACATGCACTTTCGAGGTGGGTCATCGAAAGGACTGTTTTTTAAAGCCGAAGATCTTCCTGCCGATGAAGCCGAACGTAACCGCTATTTGTTGTTGGCCATGGAAGGCACCACTGAGGGTGATTCTCGCCAAATCGACGGTTTGGGAGGCGCCACGTCCCTGACGAGCAAAGTAGCGATTGTGCGTAAATCAGCCCCCCCTGAGGTGGGGTGCCCTCCAGCCGATTTGGATTATCTTTTTGTACAGGTAGTTGTGGGAAAAGGCAAAGTATCAACCACCCAAACCTGCGGCAATATCTTGGCAGGCGTTCTCCCTTTTGCCATTGAATCAGGCTTATTCCCAGCGACGTCTCCCACTACTTCTGCCAAAATCAACATTGTCAATACAGGAGGAATTTGCGAAGTAGTCGTCCCTACTCCCAATGGCCATGTTGAATACCACGGCGACACCAAAGTGGATGGCGTTCCTGGAACGGCTTCACGCATTGTTTGCAATTACTTGGATACAGTAGGCTCCACCTGCGGAGCGTTGCTTCCCACAGGTAATTCCAAAGATGTCATTGAGGGCGTTGAGGTTACCTGTATTGACAACGGGATGCCGATTGTCGTGATGCGGGCGCAGGATTTTGGACTGATTGGAAACGAAAGTAAAGAGGTGTTAGAAGCCAACGAATCACTCAAAAAACGAATCGAAGCAATTCGGCTCAAGGCAGGCTATTTGATGAATTTGGGAGATGTAAGCCAGCAAACCATTCCAAAAATGTGCTTAGTTTCCCCTCCCGAAAACGGAGGAGCCATCAACACGCGGATGTTTATTCCGCACGTTGTTCACGAAGCTATTGGAGTGTTAGCAGCGGTTTCGGTCGCTACCGCCTGCGTAGTACCTAATACAGTGATAGGTAAGGAGATAAAAGTGATGAGTAATGAGCGAAGAGAGACAAACAACTCATCACTCACCACTTATCTCTCATCACTCAGTATCGAGCATCCTTCGGGCGAGTTTACAGTCAATTTGGAATATGACTTTGAGGACGAACAGCCCCGCATCTATACCTCAGGGGTGGTTCGTACGGCACGCCTTCTCAGCCGAGGAGATGTGTTCATTCCTTGATCTACCTTAGCCCTGACTGTATTTTGCCAGCAGCTTGGCTTGCTGCTCCAGGGCGTCAATCATTTCAGTTTTAAGGCGGGCAATCAACGCGGCGGTGGGTAAGCTATCTTTAATGGTAGTTACTCCCTGCCCTGCCGACCAAATCGTTTTCCACGCTTTGGCTTCGGCCTTGGCAGCGTCGAGTTCTTCTCCAAAATCTATTTTTTTCGATTTCCCCCAAAGCTCTTCGGTAATGCCCATGGCTTCGAGGCTTGGTCGTAAAAAATTGGCATTGACGCCTGATACCGCCGCCGTATAAACAATGTCACTGGCACTGCTGTCGATAATCATCTGGCGATACGCTTCATCGGCCATGCTTTCGGTGGTGTTGATAAAACGAGTGCCCATGTAGGCCAAATCTGCCCCCATTTGTAAGGCCGACGCAATGTCGCGCCCCGTACTGATGCAACCTGAAAGCAAGATAGTTTTGTCAAAAAAGCTACGAATTTCTGCTACCAACGACATTGGATTGATAGTACCTGCGTGCCCTCCTGCTCCTGCGGCCACCAAAATCAGCCCATCCACCCCTGCTTCAGCAGCTTTTTCGGCGTGGCGTTTTTTTATAACATCGTGAAAAACCAATCCTCCGTAACTATGCACGGCGTCCACGAGCATCGACACTGCGCCCAATGACGTGATAATCAACGGCACTTTGTGTTTAATACACACCATCAAGTCGGCTTGTACGCGCGGATTTGAATGATGCACAATGAGGTTTACCCCAAAAGGGGCGGCTCTTTTCCCCGTTTCTTGCTCAAAACGAGCCAATTCTTCTTTAATCTGAACCACCCATTCTTCAAACCCTTCGGTGGTACGTTGATTGAGGGCAGGAAAAGTACCCACAATGCCATTTTTACAACATTCTATTACTAGCTGTGGGCCAGAAATAAGAAACATGGGTGCTACCACTGCTGGTAGCGAGAGCGAATCAATAAAAGGTGCTTTTGCCATCGGTTTTTGGAATGTGAGAAGTTTAGGAAAATAATACTGACTACATTGCTATGTAAACAATTTCAATGTCTCGCCCGCAGAAGTCCGCAGAATAATACAAACGCAGATTTTCGCTGAAAAAGACCTAAACGAAGCCATTATTCTGCATCCATCTGCGGATTTCAATCTGCGCCAATCGGCGGGTAAAACCTTTAACAAACTTAGCTAAACGCTAATCTCGTCAATTATTTTAATTCAACTCCACATCTTGCCATTTTCCTTCTAACAAAACCCGTTGGTGCGTATATCCTGCCGCCCGCGCCGCCTCAAAAGCCAGCGGAAACGAAGCGGTAATTTCTTCGGGACGATGGCTATCGGAATTGATACAAATAGGAATTTCTAACTCATTCATTCGGGCAATGATCCACGGAGAAGGGTACAGTTCAAGCCCCCGTTTGTAATTGCCTCGGGTGTTGATTTCGACAATACAGCCCGCTTTTTTTATAACTTCGAGCGTATCTTCTACCAGCGCTACGTACCATTCTTCCGACTCTTCAAAAAGTGGACGCGCGTCGTTGTGCATTTTAATTTTGTCCAAATGCCCCACGATAGGCGGTGTATCGGTTTCGACCATTTGCCGAATGATTCCGTAGTATTTTTCTAAAACAACCTGAATATTCCCATCATAAAGGGTATCCAAACACGCCAAAAACTCCACCGAACTACCGTCGATCTCCCACGGCTGCCCAAACTGATTGAGTTCTACATAATGCACCGAACCTACGCAGTAATCGAGCATCGGAAAGTCGGTCGGCCCCAGTTGATTGGGTAGAAAATCCACTTCTAAGCCCACATACAGCTCGATTTGGTCTTTGTATTTTTCCTTGAGTACCGCTGTTTGGCGCAAATAGTCAGCAAGGCGCTCGGCTTTCATACTCCATTGGTTTACAAACGGTACGGGGCAATGGGATGAAAATCCAAAGGCGCGAAGCCCTTGAGCTATCGCGCCTTGTACTTGTTCTTCTAACGAGCCTTTACCATCACAATAGTGGCTGTGGCTGTGGTAATTTGTGAGCATATTAAGGTTTTGGTAATATCGCCAATGCCTTCTCCAAACGAGCAATGACTTCTTCTTTGCCTAAAATTTCCATGGCAAGCATCAAGTCAGGGCCGTGACCTGCGCCAGTTGCGGCCAAGCGCAGTGCCTGCATCACTTTTCCCATTTTCACACCTACTCGTTCTGCCGCAGCCGCCCAGATTGCTTTGGCTGTATCTGCCAAAAACTCCCCTTCATATACTTTCAAATCTTCTACATAAGCAGTAATTGCCTTAATCGCATCGGCATTCCATTTGCTGGCTACTACGGCTTCTTCGTATTCCGTAGGCATTTCAAATAGGAAAGACGCTTCACTCAAAATTTCTTGGGGGAACGTCACACGGTCTTTCATCAAATGGACGATTTTCAACAGGTCGAGCGACTTTGTAGTGTTTCCTAACTGCAAGCTTTTTACCAACTCTTCGTCACTCAATTGCTTGATATATTGCTGATTAAACCATTTTGCTTTGGTAATATCGAAACGCGCGCCTGCTTTATGAATACGCTCCAACGAAAACGCTTGAATCAATTCGTCCATGGTAAACATTTCTTGCTCAGTGCCTGGGTTCCAGCCCAAAAACGCCAAAAAGTTCACCACCGCATCTTTCAAATACCCATCTTCACGAAAACCGCGTGCCACCGTACCCGTGCTAGGGTCAGTCCACTGCAATGGGAAAATCGGGAAGCCACCCAAATCGGCATCCCGTTTTGAAAGTTTGCCGTTTCCTTCGGGTTTGAGCAACAACGGCAAGTGCGCAAACTGCGGCGCTGTCCAGCCAAAATATTGGTACAACAATACGTGCAACGGCGCCGACGGCAACCATTCTTCTCCGCGAATCACGTGCGTAATGCCCATCAAATGGTCGTCCACAATGTTGGCCAAGTGGTAGGTTGGCATTCCGTCCGACTTCAACAGTACTTTATCATCAAGCGTCGATGCGTGAACAACCACCCACTCACGAATGATGTCTTTGAAACGAATGTCTTGCTTGGGATCGATTTTGATACGCACCACGTACGGGTCGCCATTGGCGATCCGACTAGCCACTTCTTCGGCCGACAACGTCAGCGAGTTGGTCATTTGCAAACGCGTGATGGCATTATACTGAGCGGCATCGGCCCCTGCTTCTTCCAAACGCTTGCGCATGGCCTCAATTTCTTCGGCCGTATCAAACGCATAGTACGCTTTTCCCGAATTAATCAACTGTTCGGCGTATTGGCGGTACATTTCTTTACGTTCCGATTGGCGATAAGGTGCGTGTGGGCCGCCTACTCCTTGCCCTTCGTCAATCTCAATTCCTACCCATTTCAACGCCTCCAAAATATAGTCTTCCGCCCCAGGTACGTACCGATTTTGGTCGGTATCTTCAATACGAAGGAGCATTTTTCCGCCATGTTTACGGGCAAACAAATAATTATACAATGCCGTACGAACCCCTCCGATATGAAGCGGCCCCGTAGGACTAGGTGCAAAGCGAACTCTTACTGACATGTTAGTCGTTAATGGTTATCCGTTAATCGTTGCTGTTCTGACAATGATATGTATCCATTACAAACAACAGCTAACTCTTTTGAGGCCGCAAAGTTACCACAAAAACCCCATTTCTTGCGGGCACCACTTGACAACTTCGTAAAGAAGTTGTTATTTTCAGTATCGAACTACTTCTGACAGCTACCATGAATCGAGCCATTTGCTTTTTATTTCTTTTTGGTTTGTTGGTTAGCTTCCAAACGGGGTCGTCGGTCAATTACTATTCGTTGTCGTCTGATGATTTTTTTAAACTTCCCGAAGCCAATCAGCCGATCAATGCCAAGCATCCCAACTACGCCTTACTCGATGCGGCTATTTTTCATACTACCAACATCGCCCGTCGTACGCACGGTCTCCCCCCGCTTTATCACGCCGCAGGATTGCAGCAAGCTGCTCAGCAATTTGCCTCCGACATGATTCAAATGGGATTTTACAACCATGTCCACCTCTACAGTCCTTCTTTTGCCAAACTCACGCAGCGGGTTGAAACCTTCACGCTAGACTATAGCCGAGTGGCCGAAAACATTGGTCAGTACCAATTGATTGATACCCCGCCCGAGTATTGTTGTCGCCGAAAGCGCGACGGAAGTTTTGAGTATTTCAACTGTGATACTAAGCATTTACTGAAAGTATTTAACTACCTTGATTTTGCCCAGTACGCCGTCGATGAATGGATGAATTCGCCTTCGCACCGTCATAATGTGCTCGATTCTACTTTTACCCACCTGGGATGTGCCGCCCGACTTTCTAAAAATCCCTACCAAGAATGTCGCGCTCCTTTTGGGCGGTTTGTTCAAAATTTTGGCCAAATAAAAGCGAATTAAGGTACCTTACTCCAGCAAAACCGCACAAAAACCGTCATTTTTTCGGTTATTTGCAGCCTCAATGACCCTCCATACGCCATGGCGCTGCTCGACACCCTCGTTTATGAATTTCAAAAAGAAGATTTTTTGATTTCAACCGACAAATCAAAGCTTGATACTTCGGTGATTCTTCCTTTTCTCTCCACCCAGTCGTACTGGGCTGAAAACATTCCACTCGACATCATCGAGCGCTCCATTCAAAACTCATTTACTTTTGGGGTTTATCACCACCAAACCCAAATTGGTTTTGCCCGCGTCATTACGGATTTTGCTACGTATGGGTATTTGGGCGATGTATTCATTTTGGCAGACTATCGCGGCCAAGGGCTTTCTAAGTGGCTGATGGATTGCATTTTTAATCAAATCCCTGAACTACAAGGCTTCCGACGCTGGACGTTGGCAACGGCCGATGCCCACGGTTTGTACGAGCAATACGGCTTTACGAGCCTCGCCCGCCCTGAGCGCATGATGGAAAAAGTTAACTTTACGAAATATTAATTCAAAAGAGCAAATATGCTTACCAAACGCATCATTCCCTGCCTCGACGTCAAAGATGGACGTACCGTAAAGGGAGTCAATTTTGTTAATCTTCGCGACGCAGGTGACGCCGTTGAATTGGCCGCCGTTTACGCCGAACAAGGCGCTGACGAATTGGTATTTCTTGACATTACGGCCACGGTTGAAGGCCGCGGCACCCTTCTTGAATTGGTGCGTCGCGTGGCTCATACCATCAATATTCCTTTTACAGTAGGTGGCGGGATTTCGTCCAAGGCCGACGTATCGGCCTTACTCAATGCAGGCGCCGACAAAGTATCTATCAACTCAGCAGCCGTCCGCAACCCTGACTTAATCAACGAACTTGCCTTAGAGTTTGGGAGTCAGTGTATTGTGGTGGCGATTGATACTAGAAGCCCTCTAACCCCCGATGGGGGGACAGTCCCCCCATCGGGGGTTAGAGGGCTTGTCCACACCCACGGCGGACGCAAACCTACTGAACTCCACACCCTCGACTGGGCCAAAGAAGTGGAAGAGCGCGGTGCGGGCGAAATCTTGCTTACGTCGATGGATGCCGATGGTACCAAAAATGGCTTTTCTTTAGAGCTGACGGCGGCTATTTCCAAAAACGCCAACATCCCCGTTATTGCGTCGGGGGGAGCGGGGTCGATGGCGCACTTTTACGATGTTTTTACGGAAGGCTATGCCGATGCAGGACTCGCAGCGAGCATTTTTCACTTTAAAGAAATCGAAATTCCTGCCCTAAAACAGTACCTCCACGAGCGTGGCGTACCGATGCGAATGTCGCGCTAAGATTGGTGTTTGTCCAGAAATTCTTTGAAGCTTTTGCGATACGTATCACTGATTGGAATCCAATTTTTACCAATCTGTATTTTCTCTTTGTCAATCGCCTCGATGGCGTCAAAAGAGACAATGTACGAGTGATGCACCCGAATAAACTGATGCGCACTGAGCTGTACTTCGAGCGACTTGAGGGTTTGGAGCGTCACGATTTTCTTTTCTTTGGTATAAATCGCGACGTAATCTTTGAGCCCCTCGATGTACAGCACATCGCACAGGCGAATCTTCACCAGCTTTGTCCCGTCTTTGACAAAAATTGAGGGTAAAATAGGGGTTTCAACAGCCATTGTCGCAGTTTCGGGCAGCGTCGCAGGCATTTGTGAAACCGAAGCACCTAGCCGCTGCGTTACTTTTTCGACCGCCTTCAAAAAACGCTCTAGCGTAATTGGTTTCAAAAGATAATCGACCACATCCAGCTCATAGCCTTCAAGCGCGTATTCCGAATAAGCCGTTGTCAGAATGACGAGTGGTTTTTTAGGCAAAATTTTCAGTAACGAAATCCCCGTAATTTCAGGCATTTGAATGTCTGAGAACAAGACATCAACCGTATTTGTCCGCAAAAAATCAAACGCCGCCAACGGATTTGAAAATGACTTTACAAGCTTCAAATGAGGCAATTTCAGGATGTATTGTTCTAGGAGGTTTCGCGCCAAAGGCTCATCTTCTACCACCACGCAGGTAAGGGTCATACTAAGTTCAGTTTTAGGCGTACACAGTACTCTTCGGTCGTGTCTTCGACCTCCAATTCAAAGTTATCGGGATAACTTAATTCCAAACGCCTCTTCACATTTTGTAACCCTATTCCCGACGATTCGTCGGAGTGAGTCGCATTGATAGGTAATTTGCTATTGGCCACCGTATAGACACACGCCATACCTTCTATCACCAAATCGGCTTTGATCCACGACCCCGAAAAATTATTACTCACACCGTGTTTGAAGGCATTTTCCAAAAAACTAATCAAAATCAACGGCGCAATCAACACGCCATCGATGTTGCCTTTGACCTCAAAAAGAATTGGAATCGGCTCGTTGAGGCGTAGTTTTTCGAGACTAATGTAGTTTTCCATGTACTCAATCTCCTTGACCAACGGCACTTTGGGGTGGTTAGAATCATAAATCATGTACCGCATCATTTGCGACAATTTCGCGATTACTTCCGTCGTATTGGGAGAATTGGTAAAGGCTAAATAATAGAGGTTGTTGAGGGTATTAAACAAAAAATGCGGATTTATCTGTGCCTTCAAAAACCGAAGCTCCGACGTAAGCTTCTCATTTTCAATCTCTTTCTTTTTAGCTTCGAGTTCAAGCCAACCTTCCGCAAATTTGAGCATTCCGACAAAAATCACGATAAAGAGCGTCGTCAATACCACGTTTACCGTAAACTTATCCTCGTAGAAATAGCAGATTTTGTGGGTGTTACCGTCGATTAAATGGCGTTTTAACAAAATAAAAGCCCGCACCAGCACCGCAAACGGCACTGAAAACTCCAAGATGTACCGAAGCAGGCTTTTGTGCTTGAGATAACGGGATAAGAAAAAGAAGTAATTGAGATACACCACCAACATCATAAACAACACCTCAAACGAGGTATTCTTGAAAGCATCCCAAAAGGTCACTTCTTGCCCCCGAATCGGGAAACGAATTTGGTAAAAGAAAAACGAAAAGTAAACGCACCAAAATGAAAGGTGTAGCAGTAAGATTCGGTAGCGTTTAATGAACGGTTGCATCAGAGCAGGGTAAAGTGCGTAACACTTATCATCTAATTAAAAGGAGGAACACAGATTGCGTGTGAATTGAAAAGTAAAATTACGGTTAAAAGTCCAAAAAATAAGCGGCTATTTTTAGTTACCTTGTTCGGTGTGCTAAGTTTTCTACTTTCTTTCTTTCTCAATCGACGATTTATCCCAAATTTTCTACATCTCCGACTTGCCGCCTCGCTAACCGAACAGCCGATAATTTTCGGATAAACGTCGAAATCTACCCTTTGATGTCAATTCTTTCTTCTTGTTTTGTCTCGAACCAAAAATTCGATTCGACTCACAAATCAATTTCAATCACAATGAAAAGAATCACTTTAGTAGCCTCAGCATTGTTGGTATCGTTTGCCACTTTTGCCCAAAACACTTGGAAAGTTGACAAAGCTCACGCAAAGTTAGGGTTTACTGTTACCCACCTTTTAATGTCGGAAGTGGACGGAAACTTCAAAACGTTTGACGCCACTATCACTTCATCTAAGGAAGATTTTAGCGATGCCTCTTTTGAATTGACAGCCGATTTAGCCACTGCCAATACCGACAACGAAGGCCGCGATGCGCACTTAAAGAGAGCGGATATGTTTGATGTTGCTAACCACCCAACGTTGACTTTCAAAAGCACATCTATCTCAAAAGTAGCCGACAAGAAATTCAAATTGAACGGAAATCTTACCATCAAAGGTGTTACCAAGCCTGTATCGCTCGACCTTACCTTGACAGGTATGGGCAAAGATGGCCGTACTCAAAAACCCAAAGTAGGTTTTAAAGCTGTAGGCACTATCAAGCGCACCGATTTTGGCGTGGGCGGTATGCCATCGGCAGTTGTTAGTGAAGAAGTTGAGCTAAGAGCCTTGGGCGAATTTAACCAACAATAACCCATTTTCACTTACCAAAGTTTTGACTAAAAGCGTCGGATGGCCTAGCCTCCGACGCTTTTTTGTTTTTTGACTTATTGGCTATTTATCTGTTCGCGATTCATCGGGTTGTGAGCAACCCTCAACACATCGCTACTCATCGGGTTGTGAGCAACCCTCAACACAACTTCTGAGTAACCCTCAACACAACTTCTGAGCAACCCTCAACACAACTTCTGAGTAACCCTCAACACATCTTCTGAGTAACCCTCAGCACAATACCCCTCAGCACATCTCGCCTTCTGTCATACCGACCAAGGAGGTATCCATTTCCCATCACTCATTTTACAAAAATTCCGAAAGCCCTCCTTTATGCTGCACCCGAATGCCCTTTTCGGTCATTTCAACCGTGCAGCAATCATGAACAGGATCGTGGTCAAAAAACAAAACATAATTGTTGTCCAAAGCTTCTTTCAACAGTGTTTCCTTCTCCTTCATTGTTTCGAGTGGGCGCACGTCGTAGCCCATCACGTACGGTAGCGGAATGTGCGCGTGCGACGGAATGGTATCGGCCATAAACACCACCGTTTGGCCTTTGTAAGCAATTTTCAACATCGTCATCTTTTCGGTATGCCCATTCACGTACACGGGAGTTACATTCAGTCCAAATGGGTTTTCTATTTTATCCGAAAAAAACAACTGCCCTGCTTCCTGAATCGGCAAAATATTTTCCTTAAAAAACGTCGCTTTCTCGCGGGCGTTTGGCTGAGTCGCCGTTTGCCAATGGTCCGAATGCGTCCAATACTTGGCCTTGGGAAAAGTAAGTTCATAACCTGTTCGGTCGCGATTCCATTTCACACCCCCACCGCAGTGGTCGAAGTGTAAATGCGAGAAAATCACATCCGTCACTTCGTGTGCGCCAAAACCCGCTTTTTCGATAGATTTCACCAGTTCTCCTTCCCCGTGGCGATAATAAAAGGCTTGCCATTTGGGGTCTTGTTTGTCGCCCATTCCTGTATCAATGAGCATGAGTCGGTTGCCATCTTCGACCAATAAGCAACGCATGTCCCAACTACAAAGGTTATTTTCGTCGGCAGGAACCAACCGATTCCAAATGGTTTTAGGCACTACGCCAAACATAGCCCCGCCGTCGAGTTTAAAATGTCCTGCGTCAATCACGTGTAAATTCATGGGTGCAAAAAAAGGATAAGAGTGATGGATGATTGTGAAGGTGTAATTAGCCCAAAACAACTAAATTCTCCCAAAACTCGTTATATTTACCGTATAAAAATTACTTCCTGATGACAGCGGTACTTGTAAATGACTTTGCGACTGGACAAACTGAGGCTTTTACCTTGGAATTAGAAGGCGACATGGACGATGTAACGTTTTATCGGTTTTGCCGCCGCAACGACCACCTTCGCTTTGAACGCAATCCAGACGGAACCATCTTGATTATGCCAAACACTGGGGGAAAAACAGGGATTAGAAACACAAAGATTGTTTCTCGCCTAGACATGTGGTCTGAATCCCACGCTGGAAAAGTATTCGATTCGTCAACGGCCTTTAAACTCCCCAACTTCGCCACTCGGTCGCCTGATGCCGCTTGGGTAAGCGATGAACGTTGGAATCAATTGAGTGATGAGGAACAAGAACGTTTTCCTCCAATTGCCCCCGATTTCGTTGTTGAACTTATGTCGGCCAGTGATCATCTCAAAAAAGCCCAAGAAAAAATGCTCGAATACGTCGAAAATGGCGTTCGACTAGGTTGGTTGATTCAACCCAGCTCCGAAACCGTTTTTATTTATCGGGCCGATGGTACCATTAGTAAAGTAACTACTTTTGACCAAACCCTGTCAGGCGAAGAGGTACTTCCCCATTTTGAATTTCCGCTACGTCTTTTGCGTTAAGAGTTGATTACATTGCCCATTTACATTTTGCCTAGCCTACTTCAATTAACTGAATGAATACAGATTTAAAGAAAATACTCATCGTCGAAGACGACTCCCGCATTGCCCAGAACATCAGCAAAGGTCTGCGCGAAAAGGGTTTTGATACTGAGGTAGCCTACGACGGGCTGATTGGTAGCAAAATCGCGTCGGCCAATCATTTTGATTTAATTATACTCGACATCAACCTCCCGTCGATGAACGGCTACGAGGTTTGTAAACACATCCGTCAACGTAACCCCAACGTCCCTGTACTGATGCTGACGGCGCTGGGTGAAGCCGACGACAAAATAGAGGGCTTCAACGTCGGGGCTGACGACTACATTGTCAAACCATTCGACTTTCGGGAATTACTGGCGCGGGTCAACGTATTTCTCAAACGCTCGCATTCGGATACCGAACCCGCAGGTGGTAATACCCTTCGCGTTGCCGACCTCGAAATCAATGTCGATACCAAAGCCGTTACTCGCTCAGGCCAGACTGTTGACCTCACCCCCAAAGAACTGGCCTTGCTCGAATACTTGGTGCGAAACAAAGGCCGTATTGTGTCAAAAGCCGACATTGCCGAAAAGGTGTGGGATATGAATTTCGACAGCGGTACCAACGTCGTTGAGGTATATATTAACTTTCTCCGCAAAAAAATTGACCGTGATTTTGAAACCAAACTTATTCATACCAAGTCAGGAATGGGCTACGTCTTGAAAGAAGATGCCTAGTTTTCAAGGACTAATCCCTCACTTTGGGTGATAAATTTGTACAGAATCTGCCCTAAATTGCTGCACTTTTTCAACTAACCACTTTATTTGTTCCATGAAAACAAACTGTTTACTCGCGGGCCTGCTCGTCAGTAGTATGGCCTTTGCGCAAACTAATCCGCCAACCATGAGTGATAACCCACTTTTGCAGCCTTTTCCAACGCTGCACCAGACACCACCTTACGACAAAATCAAAGTTGACCACTTTTTGCCCGCTATCAAAGAAGCCATGGTAGAAGGCCGCAAGGAAATCGACGCCATCGTCAACAATCCTGCCAAGCCGACTTTCGACAATACCATCGTGGCGCTTGAACGAGCAGGGGATTTGCTCAGCCGTATCACGCCCATCATGTTTCACTTGAATGGCGCCGAAACTACGCCCGACCTTCAAAAGTCCATTCGTGAAGTCAGTCCGCTATTGACCGAATACGGCAACGACATTTCGCTCAACGAGAAGCTGTTTACACGCGTAAAAGCCGTTTGGGACCAACGCGACAAACTCAAGCTTGGTACTGAGGAAGCCATGTTACTCGAAAAAAGCTACAAGTCGTTTTCACGTAACGGGGCCAACCTCAACGCCGCCGACAAAGAAAAATTACGTGGCCTCAACAAAGAGCTATCACAGCTTTCGATTGAGTTTAGTGAGCATAACTTAGCCGAAACCAACGAATACACCCTCCAAATCACTGACGAAAAAGACTTAGCGGGTCTGCCTGCTTTTGTGAAAGACGGGGCTAAAGCTACCGCCAAGCGCCTCAACAAAGAAGGTTGGGTATTTACACTTCAAGCGCCAAGCTACGGGCCGTTTATGCAATATGCCGACAACCGCGAGCTTCGTAAAAAACTTTGGTTGGCTTACAACAAACGCGGTTTTAACGGTGACAAAAACGATAACCAAGCCATTATCCAAAAAGTGGTAAAACTCCGCCATGAAAAAGCGAAGTTGTTGGGGTACAAAACCTGGGCAAATTACATTTTGGAAGAGCGCATGGCCGAAACGCCCGAAAAAGTATTGGCCTTTGAAACCGAAATCCTCAGCTACGCCAAACCTGCCGCCCAGCGTGAGTTGAAAGAATTGACCGACTACGCCAAGAAAAACGGTTTCTCGGAAGATGTGTTGCAGCGTTGGGATGCGAGTTATTATGCCGAAAAACTCAAAAAAGAAAAATACAGCATCAACGACGAGTTGTTGAAGCCTTACTTCAAACTCGAAAATGTACTCGATGGCTTGTTTACGCTTACCAACAAGCTATACGGGCTTACTTTCAAGGAAAACAAAAACATTCCAGTATGGCATCCTGAAGTCAAAGCCTACGAAATTTTTGACGAAAAAGGCCAACTACTTTCAGTATGGTACGGCGACTACTTCCCACGCGCAGGAAAACGCGCAGGTGCTTGGAACAACACCACACTTTCGCAGCATTTTGAAGGGACAAAAGATGTTCGTCCGCACGTCGTGAACGTATGTAATTTTACCCGTCCAACTGATTCTCAACCGTCGTTGTTGACTTTCCGCGAAGTACAAACGCTCTTCCATGAGTTTGGTCACGCTTTGCACAGCATGATGTCACACGTGAAATATGAAACTGTAAGCGGTACCAGCGTATCGTGGGATTTTGTGGAGCTTCCAAGCCAGTTTATGGAAAACTTCTGCACTGAGCCTGAAGTATTAAAACTTTTTGCCAAACACTATCAAACGGGCGAAGTGATTCCTAATGAGTTGATTGAGAAAATCAAAGCTTCGTCTAACTTCCTTTCGGGCCTAGGAATGGCGCGCCAAATCAATCTTGGTTTGACCGATATGGCGTGGCACAACGGCGAACCTACGGGCGCATCGGTAGCTGAAGTAGAGAAAAAAGTAGCCGAGCAAACCGACCTTTACCCGATTGTTCCTGGTACGGCGGTGAGTACGTCGTTCTCGCACATTTTTGCGGGAGGATACTCGGCAGGATACTATTCGTACATGTGGTCGTCGGTATTGGATGCGGATGCCTTTGAAGCTTTCAAAGAAAAAGGCGTTTTCAACCAAGAAGTCGCTAAATCGTTCCGCGACAATATCCTTTCAAAAGGAGGTACTGAAAAGCCAATGGTATTGTACAAGCGTTTCAGAGGTCGGGAGCCAAAACCCAACGCCATGTTAAAACGCGACGGGTTAGCCTTATAAAACAAAAGAGCCGCTCTGATCGAGAGCGGCTCTTTTGCTAGTTAAGCGACAAACGTCGCCTCCTAAAATACTGATTAAGGATGAAGGTGTACTTGTCACTAAAACGTTCATAGCACCAAGCACGTAATTGCTTAACATCTTCGGGCAAAAGCACCTTTAATGCCTTACGTAACTCTTTTTCAAACAGTTTCTTGTCAAAACTCACTTTCACAAGCACGGTTTTGATGAACTCTAACATAGTTGCCATAATCATAACAGGATTTTAACGAACGCTAAGAGAATGATGGAATAAGTACTTTCACAAAATTAACGTCAAAGGTTAGGGGTTTTATACGCCCAGTATGTTAATTTTGCATTAAAGATAACGATGAAACAGGGGAATTTATATATACTTTTTTTAATTTTTTTTTGCACTATATCTTCATCGTGGGCGCAAAATGGCGAAAACCCCTTTTCCGTTGAATTTAGCGGGACTGAGATAGGTATTAACGAACCTTTCGTCATCTCAGTAAAAATCACCGATATTGACCCAATCCCGCTTATTTTGTTTCCTGATAACATCAAAAACTTTCAAAAGCGGGAAAGTTCACGGTCGAGCTTCACGAGCAAAGTCGGAGGAAAAACCGTTGTCACCTACACCATATCCCAAAACTACTACCCCATCAAAACGGGGACATTCTTCACGGGGCCAGTCGAAATTTTGGTCAACAAACAGGTATTACGTTCGGAAGGAACGTCGGTGGTAGTAGGGAAAACCGCTAGTTTGGAAGAATCAGCTGACCAAATGGAGGCCATAGATTCCGAATTTGCCCAAGAAGCGACCACTGGCGCGTTCTTGTCGGTACGGGTAGATAAACGCAAAGTATATGTCGAAGAAGGGTTCAACCTGCGGCTTTCGCTGCTTGTTTCGGAAAACAATGCCACCGAAATGGATTTTTTTGAGGTAGAAAAACAACTCGAAAAAATTCTTAAAGCCCTCAAACCTGCAAACTGTTGGGAAGAGAATTTCGGCATCCAAGAGATTCCCTCCATTCCAATCCTGATTGGCGGCAAAGCTTTTACCGAATACCGCATTTACCAAGCGTCATTTTTCCCCCTTAATAATCAAGCCATTCGGATTCCCGCCGTGACGCTGACAATGCGCGTAATGGCCAAAAATCCGTCGGAAGAAAAAACGCCCTCCTTTCTGAGTTTCTCGTCCCGCCCCGTGTCAATCCAAGTCCAAACCCTGCCTGCTCACCCCCTTCGCAATCAGGTATTGGTAGGGAATTTTCGCCTTGAAGAGAAAATCAGCACGACTCAACTAGAGACGGGCAAAAGCTACCGTTATGATTTTAAAATCATCGGCGACGGCAATATCAAGTCGATTCAAGAGCCGACCTTCACCAACAAAGCCCTCTTTGATATTTATCCGCCCGATGTGGAGGACAATATTTTGCGAAAAAAGGGGCAAATTGCGGGCGGAAAAACATTTCGTTACCAAATCATCCCCAAACAAAACGGCCAGTTTGACCTCAGTAACAGCGTTTTTTGGGTATTTTTTAATCCTCAAAAGCAAAAATACGACACGTTGCACTCGACCTTAAAGCTGGTCATTACGGGAAAAAATATTCAAAATACGCAACTAGCAGGCGAAACAGTAGAGTCGATTTACAACGGCATTGAACACTGGGACACCACTAAATTTGTGTTTGACTACCAAAAAATCATTCGCAACGTTGCCAACGTTTTGGTCGTCCTCATGTTAATAAGTATGTTTCTTATCTTTCGGAAATAATGAGTAGTACCTACGGAAAACTTTTCAAAATAGCCACTTTTGGCGAATCACACGGCGCCGCCATCGGCGTAGTTGTTGAAGGCTGCCCAGCGGGTGTTCCTTTCGACTTGGCTTTTATTCAGCAAGAACTCGACCGCCGCAAACCAGGCCAGTCGCGCATCACTACCCAACGCCGCGAAGCCGATACCGTGCAAGTATTGTCGGGCGTTTTTGAAGACAAAACAACAGGCACGCCGATTGCCATGATGATTTGGAACGAAGACCAACGTAGCAAGGACTACTCGCACATTGCGCAGCAGTTTCGTCCTTCTCACGCCGATTTTACCTACCAAACCAAATACGGAGTTCGCGATTATCGCGGCGGTGGGCGCAGTTCGGCCCGCGAAACCGCTGCCCGCGTAGCCGCAGGTGCTTTGGCCAAATTGGTACTGAAAGACCTCGGCGTGGACGTACAAGCGTACGTGTCGCAAGTAGGAAAACTCAAACTCGGCAAAGAATACCACAAACTCGACCTGTCGCTTACCGATACCAACGCCGTTCGCTGCCCCGACCCCGAAATGGCGCAAACGATGTTTGATTACATCGACGACATTCGCAAACAAGGAGATTCGATTGGCGGTGTGGTCAGTTGTGTCGTAACAGGCGCGCCCGTAGGTTGGGGAGAACCCGTTTTTGACAAACTTCATGCTGAATTGGGCAAGGCGATGTTGAGCATCAACGCCGTGAAAGGATTTGAGTACGGTAGCGGCTTTGAAGGAGTGGAGCTTCAGGGCTCAGCTCACAATGATGCCTTTTATACCGACGAAACGGGCCGCGTTCGTACCCGTACCAACCACTCGGGTGGAATCCAGGGCGGTATTTCCAATGGAGAAGACATTTTCTTCCGCGTGGCGTTCAAGCCCGTGGCGACCATCATGCAAGATCAAGAAAGTGTGGACCAAAACGGCGAATCCATCACGGTTCAGGGCAAAGGCCGCCACGACCCGTGCGTTTTACCGCGCGCCGTACCGATTGTCGAAGCCATGGCTGCATTGGTACTCGTTGACTTCTATCTACGCGATAAAAGCGTTAGGCATAATTTTTGATAGTATGCTACTTTATCGTAAATTTGTTGTTTATTAAACGTACATTTTGCTATGAAATTTACCGTATCGTCGTCAGTATTGCTAAAGCAACTTGCCGCAATCAACGGCGTCGTTTCAACCAACCCTATCGTACCGATTCTTGAGAATTTTTTATTCCAACTCGACGGTGGTTCGCTTACCGTTACGGCCTCTGATTTACAGACCGTAATGATTACCGAAATCCAAGTAGAGTCATCGGACAAAGGAGCGATTGCCATACCTGCTAAATTACTTTTAGATACCTTACGCGGTCTTCCAGAACAGCCCATCGCCATCAAAGTAGATAGTGATACGTTTGGGATTGAAATCGTGTCTGAAAACGGCCGCTATAAACTCTCAGGCGAAAATCCGATTGATTTCCCTAAGATTCCATCGGTCAACCGCGCATTTTCGGTAGAGCTGTCTTCCACATCCCTCATGAGTGCCATTGTAAATACCATTTTCGCTACTAGCACCGACGAGCTTCGTCCTGCGATGACGGGGGTATTTTTGCAACTAGGCGCCAACCACGCAACGTTTGTCGCAACCGACGGCCACCGTTTGATTCGCTACCGCCGCTTTGATGTCAAATCGGCCGTGGATACAACCATGATTATTCCGCGCAAAGCGCTCAACTTGCTCAAGTCATCGTTGCCTGACAACGTTCCTGTCAAAGCGGAGTTTAGCCAATCAAACGCATTTTTTAGCTTTGCCAACATCAAAATGATTTGTCGGTTGATTGACGAGCGTTTCCCTGATTACGAAAACGCCATCCCAACCAATAACCCGAACGTACTGACCATCAGTCGTGGCGAAATCTTAAACTCGCTCCGTCGTATTTCGATTTATTCAAACCGCACAACGCACCAAATCCGTCTTAAACTGACTCCTCCCAACGAGTTGGTCATTTCAGCCGAAGACTTGGATTACTCAAACGAAGCCAACGAGCGTTTGCTTTGTGAGTACAATGGCGACGAAATGGAAATTGGATTCAACGCGAAGTTTTTGATTGAGATGCTCAACAACGTTAACTCAAACTCCCTGTCGTTTGAGTTGTCGGCGCCCAACCGCGCAGGTATCGTTGTTCCGCTCGAAAAAGAAGACGACGAAGAGATTTTGATGCTCGTGATGCCAGTGATGCTCAATACCTACGCATAAGGGATGAAATCATCAAAAGAATTGCTAATGCCGAGTCTCTCGGCATTTTTTTTGACCGTACTACCTTTCATTACCAGTTCGGCGGTAGGTTGGTGGCTCGTCCAGAACGAGGGTTACATTCGGAGTTTTAGCGCGACCGAGTGGTTCATTGCGTCGTTGGTATGCGCGTTGGCTTGTGCCCTGGCCCTCACGCCTCCTACCCTGTTGGCCTTTGTTTTTGGGTATTTTCTAGGTTGGACTGCGTTGTTACCATTGATCTTGCTAAACCTCGCCGCTATCGCGCTGGTGTACATCCTCGTACAGCGCCTCAACCGCGATAGTTTGTTGCGTTATTTGGCGCAGTTTCCGAAAGTAGCTCGTTTTCTCCAACGCATCCACGGGGATGAAATTCGCTTTATATTTTTCACCAAACTATCCCCAGTTTTGCCTTTTGCCCTTACCAATCTCATGTTTGCGTTGATGGGGCTACGCTTTCGGAACATCATTTGGGGAGGTTTTCTAGGCATGATTCCCCGCACGGCACTTGCGGTGTGGGTCGGAATGGAAGCCCAACAAATCAAGCAGCTTCTCCAAAATCCCAACCAAGGGCTTGAAAGTAGAGTTATTATTATTGGGTTGGTCATTCTTTCCGTCATTGGATTGCTGCGGGTGATGGCGCCTAAAAATCAATAAGATACTACTAGTAATCCATTGAGCGTTAAAGAGCAAACCTCTTTGCCAATGAAAACAGTGATTATTTGTACCCTTTTTCTAGTCAATAGCTATCTCTTTGCCCAAACAAAAAAAGGAAACTTATTGGGCTACCACGAAAGTATTCATGCCTCTAAAAACGGGATTTCGTTCCGTCTTAGCCCCCAAGTGGGGTATTTTTTACATCAAAAATGGCTGATAGGCGCTTCGCTCTGTCCCTTGATTTTTGTTACGCTCGTCCCCTTCTCAAAGGCCGAATTGAAACTCTTCCTATCAACAAGACTCCTTATCTTAAATTGGGGATTAATTATCATTGGAAGGTAAAAAATAACCTCAAAGAGGTCAACTAGACGAGACTTTCCACCATTCCGCTACTTTATCCACAAGACGGTGGTGGCCTGTGGACAATATGACCACAGGGATGGAAGGGAGGCGTTTGGTAAGCGGTAAAATGTATTTTTGTGGCAAAAGGGCATCGTATTTTCCCAAGAAAATCCGTACTTCTATCTTGTGTTTTTTTACCAATTCAGCAATCAGCGCACAATTGGGGCGAATTGTACTAAAACCAATCCACGAACGATACACCCGCTCACGTTGGGCGGGAGTTGCGAGCGTGGATTCAGCAAATTTAACCGCACTTTTGTTTACTAAGCCCACTTTTATCAAGGCATCTGCCAACGTTTTGAAGGAAGGAAGGTTATGAACAAAAAAGGAGAACAGCTTTTGTGTTACCCAAAAACGCGTTGCCAAACGGTACCATGGGCTTTCGGTGATGCCGTCGGGAGCTAGTAACCAACAAGATTCAATCTGAGGAGCTAATAATTGAAGTGTCGCCAAAGCAAACTTTCCACCCATGCTGAAGCCCATCACCGAAAATCGCTCAATACCTTCTTCCAACAGTACGTCTTCAATGTACGCTTTCCAAGCCTCCATCGACAGTTTTTCGTCCGTCAGTGCAGGGCTTTGGCCGTGAAAAGGCAAGTCAAATAAGTAAAAGGTGTATTGTTCTTCTAAGACTTCGACCAAGGGTAAAAAACAACGGTGGTCTTGGCCAATGCCGTGGAAAGCCAGCATGACTTTAGGTCCTTTTCCGTGGATAAACCTCATAGGTTTTTGAAACCTATAAGGTTTAGAATGATTAGTATCCGATGCTTGTATCATCGCCACGCGGGTCAGAACCACCTTCCAATGTCCCGTCGGGACGGATTAAAATACAATCCATCCGACCAATTGTATTTCGTTGCATCTCAAGTATATATCCTTTTCCTTGCAAACGTTTGACGACCGACTCCGTAAATGCGCCATTCTCAAAGGTCGTTTTATCGGGCAGCCATTGGTGGTGAAACTTATAAGCATTGACGGCCTGCTGCATGGTCATACCGTGTTCAATGACATTCAAAATCGTCTGAAACACCGACGTAATAATCGTTGAGCCACCTGGGGTTCCTACCACCATGTACAGTTTTTTGTTTTTCTCCAAAATCGTCGGCGTCATTGATGAAAGCATTCGTTTGCTGGGCGCAATGGCGTTGGCTTCGTTACCAATCAAGCCAAACATATTTGGAACGCCAGGTTTGATGCTAAAGTCATCCATTTCGTTGTTCATCAAAAAGCCACCGCCCTTCACTATAACCCGACTTCCATAACCTCCATTGAGGGTTGTCGTGATGGATACAGCGTTTCCTTCCTTGTCCACAATCGAAAAGTGCGTTGTTTCTAGGCTTTCATAACCTGGAATAAGCCCACCGTCAATTTCTTTGCTGTTGGTGGCTTTATTGAACGTAAAATCCTTCCAGCGGTTTTTCAGGTATTCGTCCGAGGTAAGTTCTTTGATGGGAACTTTCACAAAATCAGGGTCTCCCAAAAACTTGGCTCGGTCGGCATACACGCGGCGTTCGGCTTCAATCATTACCTGAATCGTGGAATCGGAATGCCAGCCCCAACGCTTGAGTGGATACGGCTGCACAAATTTCATCAATTGCAACAACGCCACGCCTCCACTTGATACGGGCGGCATCGTAATCAACTTATAATCTTTGAATTTGCCCACTAAAGGTTCACGCCAAGTGGCGTGGTATTGAAGAAGGTCTTCGGCCGAAATAATGCCTTTGCCTCGCTCCATTTCGGCCACGAGTAAAGCCGCCGTTTCGCCTTCATAAAATCCTGCACGCCCTTTTTGTTGAATACGGCGCAGGGTTTGTCCAAGGTCTTTTTGTACCAACAAATCTCCTTCTACCCAATCTTTACCATCAGGACGACGAAAATAAGTCGTGTCGGTGTTTAGTTTTTTAAGGTCATTTTTGATGCGGTTGAGTCCCGTAGCCTCTTTTACGGTCAGCACAACACCCTTTTCGGCCAAATCAATGGCAGGTTGGAGCAACGTAGCCCACGCAAGTTTTCCAAACTTTTTGTGGACTTCCACCATTCCATCTACCGACCCAGGTACGCCACTTGCCAAGTGTCCCGACAAGCTTAGTCCTTGGATAACATTCCCGTCGGCATCGAGGTACATGTCTTTATGGCCTTTGAGCGGGGCTTTTTCCCGAAAATCGAGGGTATAGTTTTTACCTTTTTTGGTACGATACACAAAAAAACCACCACCGCCAATGTTTCCAGCAGAAGGATGAACCACTGCCAAGGCAAACTGAACCGCAACAGCGGCGTCGGCGGCATTTCCTCCCATTTTTAAAATTTCAACCCCTACCCTAGAGGCTTCTGGGTGCGCTGATGCCACCATGCCATTGGAGGCAATAACCCCTTGGCGGTCAGAATAAAAAGGCTTTTGAGTTGGGTCTTCGGTCAGGAACTGGTAAAACCCTTTATTTTCTTTCACATCTTGTGCGAAAGAAAGTGAGCTAACGAAGGTAGCTGCTACCAAAAGATAGGAAAGTTTGTTCATAGAAGTGCTAAGGTGAATATTTCGGGTTTCAAGTTACAAAAAGTATTTTATTACTGATAGTAGGCTTTCCCGTTCCGTAAAAATACCCTCTCAAAAACTTCCAGCAAATTTACCCTTCTGGCCATAAATTTTAATCTATCCTAATCTACATCAATTTTGCTTCAAAACGAAAAGTTTTACAAATTGCAGGTTAATAACCCTACTCACACAACATAAACATGTCTAATTTTAACGATGATGAAAACTTCAGTTTTGAGGAGAACTTCGACCCTGAGGAAGCTAAACACAACTATGAGCAAGAAAGAAGTCGCGTAGAGGGCCTTCCCATTATGAAACAAGCCCGCGAAATCTACAAAATTGTAGATTCGCTTATGTCTCTTATTGAAGACGACGGTTGTTTTATGGACCACTACCGCGAGACCATTTTTCAGGATGCAGCCTTGATTCGCGCAAAAATTGCGGCGGCGGAAGGGGCTGACTTGTACAGCCTACGAATGGAAAATGCTGTTCTTGTAAAGATTCACGCACGGAGCTTAGAAGCTCACACCTATGGCCTTGAAATGATGGATTTCAAGGAAGTACATTATCTCGAAGTATTGCGAGAAGCCATCGAAGATTTTCGATTGCTTTTTATTCAATGGGTTGCCTCGTTTGACAAAGCCAACGACATTCAAGACAACTGGGGTCAACTGTTTTGCTAAAAAAAACAGCCCGCTACAAGCACAATGTGTTAGATAGAATTAGCGGCTAAATCTCAAATAAAAAACCTTTAGCGGCTAATTCTTGATAACGTTTTTCATCAAAACGAAAATAATACGCTCCTCTCCGCGACGTCCCCTTTTGCTTCTCTTTTAGTTTCTGTAACAGGTTCATATTCAGAATCTTCTTGCTAAAATTTCGTTTATCTAACGCGCGTCCTAAAATCGACTCGTACAGATTTCTTAGCTCAAGCATGGTAAACTTATCGGGTAAAAGTTCAAACCCAATCGGCTGGTAACGCACCTTTCGGCGGAGCTGTTCGAGGGCTTTTTGAAACATCTGAAGGTGGTCATAGACCAAGTCAAGTTGCGATATTTGGGAAATAGGATGCCAAGTAGCGCCATACTCATGAGACAACTTCGACAAGGTCGGCTCTACTTCGATGAGGGCATAGTAGCAGGTCGTTATCACGCGCTCGGTAGGAACGCGGTACACCGCCCCAAACGTATATACCTGCTCCATATAGACATTATCAAGCCCCGTAAGACGCTCAACGGTATTGCGCGCGGCGTCATCAATGTTTTCTTCAGGATGCACAAACCCACCCAACAACGCCCAATAACCCTTGAATGGATCGTACAAAAAGCGGTGCAACAGCACGTGTAGCTCAGTGCCGTAAAACCCAAAAATAACGCAATCGACCGAATTGAGTAAACCTACCTCCCCTTGGTGGTAATGAGGACTAGCAGAGGCATCACGGAATTGTGCAATAGCCGAAGAGGCAGAACGAGCGGGGAACGAATCGAGCATGGAACCAGGTACAAATAGGTTGATGACCTAAAAAGCTACAATGAATTTAAAAATACCGTATTTTTCATAGTAATCACTGCGCCAAACGGCTGCTATTTATTGGCTTTCAGTACAGGAAAAGCCACATCTGCTAGAAATTCGTATATTTGATGCCACTAAACAATATTCTCCTATTCCATTCCGTTTTTGACACAGCAAAAAACCAACAGTAATGATCCTACTTCAAGCGCAAACCGCCGTTGACTCCGTAGCTACCGCAGCCTCCGCACAAGGAATTTCCCTATTTGATTTAGTAATGAAAGGTGGTTGGGTAATGATTCCCCTCCTCATCATGTTTTTCCTGACGTTGTTTTTGATCATTGAACGCTGGCTCGCCATCAACGCCAACGGCAAGCTCGACGAAAGCTTTATTGATAATTTAAAGGATTTTATTCAACAGGGAAACATCAAATCGGCCGAATCGCTTTGTCGTAATCAACGTTCGGCAGCGGGTCGTATCTTTGAAAGAGCCATTGGCCGCATCGGTTATTCGATCAAAGACATCGAAAGCACCATCGAAAACGCCAGCCAAATCGAATTGTCTCGCCTCGAAGGTAACCTTTCTTATTTGGGGGTTGTGGCAGGTATTGCACCGATGTTAGGTTTCGTCGGAACGATTTCTGGTATCATCAACATTTTCTACAGCATTTCCCAGTCAAACGACTTTAATATCAGCACCGTAGCAAGCGGTATGTACGAAAAAATGGTAACGTCGGGAGCAGGTTTGATTGTGGGTTTGATCGCCTACATGGGCTATCACTTGTTGAACATGAAAATCGACCGCATTGCCCTTAAATTGCAATCAGGCGCGTTTGATTTCTTGGATGTGTTGCAAAAGCCAATCACTCGCTAATTTTGTCAAACGCATTGTTATCATGAAAATACGCCGTAAAAGTAAATTTGCCCCCGAGGTATTTACCCATTCTTTGAACGACATCATGTTTTTCTTGATGTTGTTCTTCCTCATTATTTCGACCATGGTCAACCCCAACGTCATTAAGCTCATGTTACCCAAGGCGTCGGCGGCCCAACAAATGCAGAAAAAACAAACCACCGTGGCGGTTGATTCAGAGAAAAACTATTTTATCGACCGCAACCCCGTTGCCAAAGACCAACTAGAGACACAGCTTGCCGCTATTTTTACTGGTGTCGAAGACAAAACGGTCATTCTACAAGTGGATCAAACGGTTTCTGTTCAAGACCTTGTAGATGTGTTGGCTATCGGTGCCAAGCTCGACATCAAAATGGTGATGGCGGTTAAAAAATAAGTACAGGATTTTTAAATTCTACGGCCACTGCTTCGGAATATCTAGCGTTCGCGCGTAGTTTCTGGGGCAGTGGCTGTGTATATAATCGAGTAGCTGCTGCACATCTCTTTCAAAGTCCACATAGTAATCCGTGTCAAATTTGGCCAGTTTTTTCATCAAACCATCGGCTTTCTTCGCAATGTACTCCGCACACGAATCGCTTTTACTATTATGAACGCGTAACATCTCGGACTGATACTCAAAGAACGTGAGCAACAAATAAATTGTCAGTTCAATTTCCCCGTATTTGTCTTTTGTAATCTTAATGTGCTGACTTATGTCCCCGCTAAAAGTCCGCATGTCCATCATCATCCAGCCTGGACTATCGTGGGTCATTTTGGCCACTTTCAGAATGCGTCGTTTGATGTCATCGCGGCGTTCTTGAATGGTATCACCTTGTTCTATCAATTCAAACACCAAACGTTTGACCAGCATATCGTCTTTTGCTACTAAACGCAACAAGAGTTTGTCTTTTTCTTTTTGGGGCATGGCTACAATAGCCCTCTTCAATTCGTCTTCCAGCGCCATCTGCTAACTCTCTTGAACTGTTATTATTCGTTTTATAGAATGAAAACTTCTCGAAAGTTGAAAACTTTCGAGAAGTTCATTTCTGAAGCTATATTCCTTTGTAATCTTTCTTCTTCTGACGTTTTTCTAATTCTTTGACAATCTCGCCGTAAATACGCTCCATAAAGGCTGGATTGGTAGAATAGAATTTATAACTACGGTTGTACGCCACGGAATCTGTTCCGTATTTCTTAAAAATTTTGCCTTTCAAATACTCAGTAATTACCGTCGAGGAATCGAGCGAAGGCATATTAAGCCGCCCAATTCTTGCTTCTAACAAGTGAATATCGGTCAAGATTTGTGACATTTTCTCTTCCGAAAGCGTCCCTTCGGGAACTTGGGGTTCGTCTTTGCACCCAGAGAGCAAAGCTCCAAGCAGCAAAAAAGAAAATAAAAGGCGAGGTATCATGGCCGATTTTTGTATTTTTGAACAGTTACAGCGACAAAATTACGAATGATTGAGCAATTTATAACGAAGATTCGCCAGTACGAAATTCGGATTCGCAAAGCGGTCAATGCCGATATGCGAGGCAGTTTCCGTTCGGTTTTCAAAGGGTCTGGTCTGGAATTTACCGACCTTCGCGAATACCAATACGGCGACGACGTTCGGACGATTGACTGGAACGTATCGGCCAAAGGCCACGGGACGTTTGTAAAAATCTTTCGCGAAGAGAAAGAACAAACAGTTTTTTTCCTGCTCGACGTCAGTGGCTCTCAGCAAGTAGGCGACGCCACCCAGTCAAAACTCAATACGGCCAAAGAGATTTGTGGTGTGTTGGCGTTGTCGGCGATTCAGGAAGCTAGTCACGTGGGACTGTTGTGTTTTTCTGACCAAAAAGAAAAATACATTCGCCCCTCCAACGGCATGAAACATGGTTATCAGTTCATCACGGAACTTTACAAACTGAAGCCCCAATCGACGAAAACTAACCTTGCCGACGGCATTTTATTTACACTTAACGTCCTCAAACGCCGAAGTGTTGTTATTTTTATCTCCGATTTTATTGACACCAACTACGAACACAGCTTACGTGCCCTTGCTCGTAAACACGATTTGGTGATGATTCACCTGCGCGACCAACGTGAAACTAATTTGCCTCCCTTGGGTATTATCCCGATGCGTGACCCCGAAACCAATAAAACCACGTGGGTGAATACCTCCTCGCCTTGGTTTCGGAAACGGATACGCCATGAATTTTCGCAATTGGGGCAAAAAATGGAACAGTTTTCTCGGCAAAACGATATTAATTACGTCGGTATCGACTCCAAAGCAGACTACGTTGGGCCGCTAGTAAAGCTCTTTAAGGTCAGACGACAACGATAACTTAAACTTGGAAAGTCTCTCCTTATCGCAAAACAAGACTTTCCAAGTTTCTGAAATTAACGATTACCTAAACTTGGAAAGTCTCTCTTTATCACAAAACAAGACTTTCCAAGTTTCTGAAATCAACGATAATCCAAACTTGGAAAGTCTCTCCTAATCGCAAAACAAGACTTCCCAAGTTCCTGAAATTCAACGATCACCTAAACTTGGAAAGTCTCTCCTAATCGCAAAACAAGACTTTCCAAGTTTCTGAAATTAACGATAATCCAAACTTGGAAAGTCTCTCTAAACACCACATTAGTTGAAAAAGCTCTTTTTATTTTGTTGGCTAATTGCCTCACAGCTCAACGCCCAAACGCTTGATTCTCGTCTTTTGGAACAAGTATATGGTTCACCACAACCTACCGACGTTCGGTTTGAAAAATTCATTTCTTCTACCACTACGCCCATCGGACTCGGCATTCCTGTAGTTTATTTAGCCTCTGGTTTTGCCACCAAAAACAAAACCTTACAACAGCACGGCTGGCACGCATTGGGAAGCTTTGTCGTGGCAAGTTCTATTACCCAAATCACCAAACGAATTGTATTACGAGAACGACCATTCGTTGCTGAACCTCAGCGCTTTACCGCACGTATTCCAGAAGAAGACATCAACTATTCTTTCCCCTCAGGGCACGCGACAACGGCCTTCAATGCCGCTACTACCCTCACCCTGCATTACCCAAAATGGTACGTAGCGGTTCCTGCCTACGCTTGGGCCAGTGCAGTGGGATATTCACGTATGAGATTGGGACTTCACTATCCAAGCGATGTCTTGGCGGGAGCAGTAACGGGTGCTGCAAGTGCATGGCTGACGTACAAAATCCAGCAAAAATGGCTACGTCGGAAAGCAAAATAGTGCACATATTTGCATTTTTCTAAGTTATGCGCTTACCTTTGCGTTGCTTTTGCGCAAAAGCATATCTCAAAAAGGGGTGCCCCAAAATAACGGGCTGAGATCATACCCTAAAACCTGATCTGGGTAATGCCAGCGGAGGGAAGTTACAATGCGAAAATTTACATCTTGGTTTTTGGCCCTAGCAACGGGAGTGTTGCTTTGCGTGCCTGCACTCGCCCAACTTAGCGTTTCGGGCAAAATCGTTGACGCGGAAGACGGAAAACCTTTGCCAGGAGCTACGGTTCGGGCAGGGAGTTTTCGGGGAACAGTCACAAACGAAAAAGGCGAGTTTTCTCTCAAAGATTTACCTAAAGACACTGATTTATTGGAGGTTTCGTACGTTGGCTATGAAGCTAATTTTATTAAAGTTCAGGACATTAACAAAGTAATCAAACTCCAAAGAAGCACTTTCAACACCGACGAAGTCGTCATCAGTGCGACGCGTGCCAACGCAAAATCGGCGGTGGCTTTCACCAATGTTGGCAAACTTGAACTCAGTAAACAAAATCTCGGCCAAGACCTTCCTATCTTGCTCAATTTCACGCCGTCGCTCGTTACTACCTCCGACGCAGGTGCGGGAGTGGGCTACACAGGAATGCGCATCAGAGGAACGGATGCAACGCGTATCAACGTGACTATCAACGGCATTCCATACAATGACGCCGAAAGCCAAGGAACCTTTTGGGTCAATATGCCCGACTTTGGCTCGTCGGTTAGCAGCGTTCAAATCCAACGGGGTGTCGGAACATCCACCAACGGGGCTGCCGCCTTCGGAGCTACCGTAAACGTCAACACCAACGAATTTAGAAAAGAAGCCTACGCTGAAATCAATAATTCGATAGGTTCGTTTAACACCCTCAAACACACTGTATTGGCAGGAACAGGGCTTATCAACAACCACTTTACATTGGATGCCCGTTTGTCTAAAATTGGCTCGGATGGCTTTATCGACCGTGCCAAATCTGATCTGAAATCATTTTATCTATCGGGAGCTTATTTTGGCAAAAAAAGCTCCGTTCGTCTCAATGTATTTTCGGGACGAGAAATCACGTATCAAGCGTGGGAGGGAATACCAGAAGCTCGCCTCAAAGGTGACCGTGAAGGAATTTTAGCCTACATCGATCGCAACGGTCTCAACGAGCGTGACGCCCAAAACTTGCTTAACTCCAACAGCCGCACGTACAATTTGTACCTCTACGACAACCAAGTGGATAACTACCAACAAGACCACTACCAATTGATTTCGTCGCATACGCTGTCTAAAAATTGGACATTTAACCTCAATGGCTTTATGGTCAAGGGGCGTGGTTTCTATGAACAGTACCGCGATAATGACCGATTGAGCAACTATAAACTACCTGACGTATTGGTGGGCAACCAAACCATCAGCAGAAGCGATTTGGTGCGTCGCCGTTGGTTGGACAACTCTTTTTATGGAACTACTTTTTCGTTGGATTACAATAGTTTCAAAAAGCTTACTGCCAACATCGGTGGAGGATGGAACCAATACGACGGAAACCACTTTGGCGAAGTTATTTGGGCACGCTATGCCAGCAACAGCAGCATTCGTCAGCGCTATTACGAAAACGTAGGGCTAAAAACGGACTTTAATCTTTACGGAAAAGTATATTATCAGCTTACTGAAAAGCTAAACGTATTTGGTGATGCCCAACTTCGTACCATAGGCTATTTTGTAAAAGGAGACGATAATCAACGCCGTCAGCAAAACCACGACGTCAACTACAGCTTCTTCAACCCCAAAGCGGGCTTGACCTACCAAGTCTCCGAAAGCAGCACGGCTTTTGCTTCATTTAGCATTGCCCACCGCGAACCTAACCGCGATGACTTTACCGAATCAACCCAACAGATTCAACCCAAACCCGAGACTTTACGGGATTTGGAACTAGGCTATCGTTTTCAGAAAGGTCGTGTAGCAGCGTCAGTTGGTGGTTATTATATGAATTATAAAAACCAATTGGTGGTTTCGGGACAATTGAACGACGTAGGCAATCCCATCAAAATCAACGTCCCTGAAAGTTACCGTGCAGGGATTGAAGTAGAAGCTGGTGCGCAGCTAAGCAAGCAATGGAAATGGAACGTAAACGCAACATTTAGCCGCAACAAAATCAAGAATTTCACTGAGTACGTCATCAACTACGACGACGAAAACGGCGGCTATCAAGTGACGAATCATGGCAACTCAACCATCGCTTTTTCACCCAACGTCGTGGTAGGCAGTCAATTGGTCTTTACACCTGCTAAGAACCTTGAATTGGCGTTATTGACCAAATACGTAGGAAAACAGTACCTCGATAACACCTCCAACGAGGCTCGCCGCTTGGACGCGTATTTCACCAATGACCTTCGTTTAGTGTATCGCATTAAACCTAAGTGGTTGAACGAAATCACGATAAGTGCGCTGGCCAACAACGTTTTCAATGAGTTGTACGAATCGAACGGCTACACGTATAGCTACGTCATTGGTGGGCAAACTACGACCGAGAATTTCTACTACCCACAAGCTGGGCGAAATTTCTTAGTGAGTGTAGGGTTGAAGTTTTAGGGAGGCTGAAACTTAGCTACTCCTGCTCAAATTGATTTTAGAATCTGTTTAAATTCCTTAAATGATACAATAGGAACAGGCGGAAATAAATCTTTTACTTTCAGAAGATTACGTATATGTCTATCATCTGAAACGAGATAATCAGCATTTACCCCGATGGCACAATCTACAAACTTGTTGTCGTCGGGGTCTTGTTCGACTAATTGCCATTTATAAGAGGGTTCATATCGTAAATGATTCGCAGAAGTTAAAAGTGAGCTCATAACAAAATCTGCGGTAATACTGCTAAACTTCTCACCTACCTGCTCAGTATATTCTTCAATAATTTCATTACTTAACACCCAAATAAACTTCTCTGACATAAAAGCGTGATAAAGCCATTTATTACGTCCTTTAGAGGGTATTGCTGCCAAAAAACCATTCGTATCCACAACCACTTTCATGATTTATTTCTCAGATTTTTAAGCGCATCAGTGCGGCTTTTTTCATTTAACTCACGAATCTCTTCATCAAGCTGAGAGATCGTTTTCCCTTTGGTTTTCATAGCCATATCGGCTTCTTGTTCAGCCTTTTGAAAAAAATACTGAGTAAGTACATTTCGTACCTTTACTAATTCTTCCTCTGGCAAATCTATTTCGAATAATTGAAGCAACATTGCTTGCCCATTAGTTAATTTGCGCGGGTTGGATGCTTGTACCATAGTTTATTTTTTAACAAAAATACAATTTCTTACAAAGAAGTTTACTTCATCCCTACAACAAAAAACTCCATCTGCTCAAACCTACGCTTCGTCGGGAAAGAGCTGGTAGCTTGGCTTTTGGGCTATACCTTTGAATCATCAAAACAGCCAGAAAACGGTAAAACAGTTAACTAATCTAAACTATAAACATCCTTTACAACCATGAACACTAACATGACTTCCGCCAATCAAAACAACTACGATGAATTTTTGATGAAAGCTGCTCGTCGTCGGGTAGGCTTCCAGACGCACGCGTTTGTTTACCTTGTCGTAAACTCTTTTATTTCAGCACTTTGTTTATTTTCTGACGGCAAACTCCCTGCGGGTTTGTGGCTGTCGTGGGGCTTTGGACTAGCCATTCACGGCATCGTCGCCTACTTTTCCTTCGACGCTAGAAAAGCGACCGAACGTGAATATGAAAAGCTACTCAGAGAGAAGAAAATCGACTAAACAGACTTGGAGAGTGGGTCGGGTTGTGAGCAACCCGACCCACGCAGACTGGGGTTCTGAGCAACCCCAAGCACGTATTTTTATGCCTCTCCCAAGAAAGAATAACGGTAATCAGTAGGTGAAACAAACGTTTCTTTAACGGTACGTGGAGATACCCAACGCAATAGGTTCAAAATCGACCCTGCTTTGTCATTCGTTCCTGACGCTCTCGCCCCACCAAAAGGCTGCTGTCCTACCACGGCACCCGTTGGTTTGTCATTAATGTAAAAGTTACCCGCCGCATTCACCAATTTCTTGCTGGCAAACTCAATGGCATAGCGGTCTTGCGCAAAAATAGAACCCGTCAACGCGTAAGGCGATGTCGCATCTACCAATGCCAATGTCTCTTCAAATTTCTCTGGTTCATAGACGTAAATTGTCAACACGGGGCCAAAGATTTCTTCGCACATCGTCGTGTAGTTCGGGTCAGTGGTTAGGAGTACCGTAGGTTCGACAAAATACCCCTTCGATTTGTCACAATTTCCCCCCGCAATCACCGTCACACGCGAGTCGTTTTTGGCATTATCAATGTAAGCAGCAATTTTATCAAACGATTTCTCGTCGATAACGGCATTGACGAAATTGGAGAAATCTTCGGTACCGCCCATTTTTATCGTCGCGAGGTCTTCAACCATGTAGGTTTTGATACTTTCCCACAAATTAGATGGCAAATACGCCCGCGACGCCGCCGAACATTTTTGGCCTTGGTATTCAAACGCTCCGCGTACCAATCCTACCGCCACCGCTTTGGCATCAGCCGACGAATGCGCTACGACAAAGTCCTTTCCTCCTGTTTCGCCCACAATTCTTGGAAACGATTTATAACGTGGAAGATTATCGCCAATCGTTTTCCAAATGTGCTGAAACACTTTTGTACTTCCTGTAAAGTGGATTCCAGCAAAGTCAGGGTGACTAAAAATGACATCGCCTGCTACGGGGCCGTCCACGTAAATAAGATTAATAACGCCGTCGGGTAAGCCTGCTTCTTTGAATACTTTCATCAAAACGTTGGCCGCATACACTTGCGTCAAGGCAGGTTTCCACACGCATACGTTGCCCATAAGCGCGGCCGAAGTAGGCAAGTTACCCGCAATCGCCGTAAAGTTGAACGGCGTCAACGCAAACACAAAGCCTTCGAGCGGTCGATGCTCCAAACGATTCCAGATTCCATCCGACGACTGAGGTTGCTCTTTATAGATTTGTGAAGCGTAATAAACGTTAAAACGAAGGAAATCAATCATTTCGCAGGCCGAGTCAATCTCGGCTTGGTACGCATTTTTTGACTGCCCAAGCATGGTAGCAGCGTTGATTTCGGCGCGGTAAGGCCCTGCCAACAAATCAGCTGCTTTTAGGAAAATACTGGCACGATGTTCCCAGCTTAAATCCGCCCACTTTTCACGGGCTGCCAAAGCCGCATCAATCGCTTTTTGAACGTGCGAAGCATCCCCTAACGAATAATACCCAAGTACGTGCTGGTGGTCGTGAGGAGGCGTGACCGCGTATCGGTCGTTGGTCATAATTTCCTCACTTCCAATGTACATTGGAATATCTATTTGTTTGCTCCGTGCGTCTGCCAATGCTGCTTTCAAGGCCGCCTTTTCAGGCGAATTTGGCGCATACGATTTGACAGGTTCGTTTTTGGGCGTTGGTACATTAAAAAATCCAGTAGCCATGATTCTATTTGGTTTTCAGTTTTTTATAAAAAGTCCATGGTCGATAGTCCATGGACTGTAAACTCCATTTACTTCCACGTTAGTCCCATATTTTGGAACATAAACGCGTACGTATCGGCAGTAGTTTCAAGGGCTTTTTTGGTATTACTTGCACCGTGGCCGCTGTTTACATCCACCCGAATCAGCAGAGGATTAGTGCTACTTTTCCCCGCCTTTTCTTGCAACTCAGCGGCGTACTTAAACGAGTGAGCAGGTACTACTCGGTCGTCGTGGTCGGCGGTAGTTACGAGCGTGGCAGGATAATTCACTCCTGTTTTGATGTTGTGCAAAGGTGAATACGCATACAACGCTTTGAATTCTTCGGCGTTGTCACTGCTGCCGTAATCGGCAATCCAGTTCCAGCCAATCGTAAATTTATGAAAGCGGAGCATGTCCATTACCCCTACGGCAGGAAAAGCTACTTTGCACAAATCAGGACGCTGGTTGACGACCGCCCCTACCAACAAGCCCCCGTTAGACCCTCCTTGCAATGCCAAACGCGCCGATGAAGTGTATTTTTCTTTGATTAGAAACTCAGCCGCAGCAATGAAATCATCGAATACGTTTTGCTTTTTGAGTTTCATTCCCTGCTTGTGCCATTCTTCGCCATACTCACTTCCTCCGCGTAAGTTGGCTTGGGCATATACACCTCCTTGGTCCAAAAACGGCATTCGCGTTGGACTGAATGAAGGCGTCAAGCTAATGTTAAAGCCACCGTATCCGTACAAAATCGTAGGGTTAGTACCGTCTAATTTCAAGCCTTTTTTGTACGTGATAAACATTGGCACTTTTGTACCATCTTTGCTGGTATAAAAAACTTGTTTGGTTTCGTAGTCGGTAGGTTTGAAACTCACCTCAGGCTCGCGGAACACGGTGCTTTTCTTGGTCGCAATGTCGTAGCGAAAAATGGTAGGCGGATAATTGAAAGAAGTATAGGTATAAAACACAAACTTATCGTCGTTTTCGCCCCCAAAACCACCTGCCGAACCTAAGCCTGGCAACGGCACTTCGTTTTCCAATTGGCCTTTCATATTATAGACATAGACACGCGTTGTCACATCTTTTGAATAAAGGGCAAACAACTTACCTCCCGCCGTACCGACACCTGTCAATGGTTCTGGTTTTTCGGGCAAAAACGGTTTCCACTTTTTGGTAGCGGTTTCGTAAAGCATTACTTTTTCGTTGGGGGCATTTTCGTTGGTATTAATCAAAAATCCACCCGCCACGTTGTCAACTACGCTATAACTAAAGTTGGCAATTTCGCTCACGATTGGCGTAAACTCCTTTTGACCTTTGGCCCGATAAAACAACGCATTCCCGTCTTTTCCTTTTCCACGATCTGAGAGATTTAGGAAGGCAAACTGCTCATCTTCACTCACATACACCCCGTGAAAACGCTGTAAGTTTACTTTATCTTCATAAACCAATTCGTCAGCAGCTTGTGCGGTTCCAACTTTGTGGTAAAACACTTGGTGGTTTTCATTTTTGGCCGCCAACGCGCTTCCTTCGGGTTTGGGATAGCGGCTGTAGTAGAAGCCATCGCCCTGCCAAGAAGCCCCCGATACTTTTACCCACTCAATTTTATCAGAAAGCATTTGAAGGGTTTTCATGTCCATGATTTGGTATTCTTGCCAATCAGAACCTCCTTTTGAGAAGCCACAAACGGCATAATTCCCATTTTTAGACAAGTTAAAAACTGTCAAACGCGTAGTTCCATCGGCCGAAAGTTTGTTAGGATCCATCACCAATTCAGGCGTGCCGTTTAGCCCTTTCTGGCGATATAGTACCGATTGATTTTGCAAGCCGTCATTTTTGTAGAAATAAAAATATTCGCCTTTTTTTCGAGGAGCCGAATATTTTGGATAATTGTAAGCTTTTTCTAAATCACTGAATATCTTTCCCTTGAACGGGATTTTATTCAAATACGCAAAAGTCACTTCGTTTTGGGCTTTTACCCAAGTGCCTGTTTCGGCCGAGCGATCGTCTTCGAGCCAGCGGTACGAGTCAGTTACTTTGGTCCCGTGGTATTCATCCACGTGATCTACTTTGCGGGTGGTTGGGTATATCATTTGGGCGGAAGCTGTGGCGGACAATAACGCCAAGACTAGAAAGGATTTGGACATGAGAGACTGTTAGGTTTTTGATTAGTGTTGACGAAATGAAAGTGTCGAGCAAAAATAGAAAATGTCGCCCGCTTGTTAGCAGACGACACCAAAAAATCTTGCTTTGACAACTTTAAAGTCAACACATAAAGCTACTGCGTCCGAAACGTAAACGAAAAATGAATAGTGATTTCGTCCTGAATCTTCACAAAAAGCAATGAAGGCCGATCGACTTTAAACTCCGATAACTTCACAGGAAAAGCCCCTTCTACTCGAATGGTATTGCCTTCAGTATAGGTCTTTGTGGTGATTGCCATTGGTTTGGTAACACCGTGGAAGTTTAGGCTTCCGTTAATGATTAAATTTGATTCACTTTGCGAGAGCTGGGCACTGGTAAAGTTGATTTTAGGATACGTCAGTGCTTCGAGTGCTTCCAAAGCGTGCGAGTCACGGTTGGTATTCCGACTGTCGAACGCCATCACTTTGGCACTAATGGCTACGGTTTCGAGCTTGGCCTTTTCTTCGTCGTAAGTCACGACGCAGTCCACATCGCGGCAAACCGCTTTCCACGAATGAAGCGGATGTTTTCCTTCGTAGCTAATCCACGAAGTAGTTTTGTTACTAAACAATTTTCGTTTGAGAGCTCTAGGCCCAAACGTAAAGCCCGATAGCAACCCGATGGCTACCAAGGCATATAATGGTATATTTTTCATACAAATACGCACGGTTAGGTAAAAAACAAAAAACCAATCAACGAAACTGAAAAACCAAAATGCTGGTCGTGAAAGCCCCCACTGTCGTGTAGGCCACGGCACGGTGTAGGGGTTTTAATTCGGGATTTTTTGAGATTTGATGCCCTAAAACGTTGGTACCTATCATCCCAAGCAAGTGTACCATTGCCAGCATTCGGTGCACTTTGGCACTGCTAAACCCTCGCCGATGCACAATGGCAGAGGGGGCAGTGAGCGCCATCGTAGCGGTAAGGGTATAGCCAATATTCACGCCTTTGGCAAGAGCGCGGTGCGTAGCGCGCAGGTCATCGCTGTAATTTTTGTACATTTTTCCTCCGACCACTCCCTGCGCAATCATCCCCGCAAACGTAAGTAAGCCCGCTGCTTGGTGAATGTTGAACATCGTCCGCCTGATTTTAAATTCTTTTTGGCGATTTTGTCGATTAAGCGGAATCCAATGACGCATCAGGCCATGATGCCCCCAAAGCATTTTTTGGGTAAAAATCATTTTTTGGGGAAGTAGAACGGGAGATTGTAAACTGTCTTTGATGTCCACCAGGAGTGTGTCGGTCAGACTGAGTTGGGCGTAGGCGCTGCTTGTCAGGCATAGCAATGCCAGAAGTAACACTTTTCTCATAAGTTTTCAATTAAGTAGGGTAGTAAAATATATGTAGCTACATCTACGTAAAAGAAAGCGTTATGGATGCGTCGGAACAAAAAAAGCCGCACTTTCTGTGCGGCTTAGCGAATGCTTTTTCAAATCCTAAGGAGATACCAAGGCGTAATTATTGATTGTTCCGCCTGTTTTTTGGCTGGCAGTTGTACGAGTAAGTACCAGTTCTGTTTCAGAAGCCGAATTAATCGTAAACTGAATCGTGCCCGAAGTCCCTGTAGGTTGAGGCGTCAAACTTTTGAGAGTCAGCGTATTTCCAGCTGCGCTTTCTTGTACTTCCCACTGACCTGTAAAAGTATTTCCGTCAAATTCTTTGTAAGAAACGGCAGTTGGGCTGCTCAAGTCCAAACGAAAGTTTACGTATCCCGCTTTGGCATTACTAGCTCCACCTTTGGTATAAACCGTAGTCGAACCCTCTTTCACCGTCTGGGCACTCCAAACTCGTCCTATAATTTCGCTGAGAGGTTTGGCATTGGGTTTGCACCCCGATAATAGGAAAATACCTACCACTGCAGCTCCTAAGAATGTACAAATGCGTGTCATGTTTTCTGTGCTATGTTTTAAAAACAACCGTGTCTTTCTACCTCAATACATACAAAACCTAAGCCAAAGCTTAAATATTGCGCCCGAATATCAGTTTTTTTTGAAAAATCTGCAAGTTTTTGCGGTAAAAGCTACGTTTAACCACCTATTTTGTATGGTTTAGCCTTGGTTTCAGTCACGGTCTAACTATCGTCTGACCTTATTTCTGGCTTCCTTTGTGTTACGGTCTGACTATCGTCTGAGCTTCTTTCTGGCTTCCTTTATGTCACGGTCTGACTATCGTCTGACCTTATTTATGGCTTTCTTTGTATCACGGTCTGACTACCGTCTGACCTTATTTTTGGCTTCCTTTGTATTACGGTCTGACTATCGTCTGAGCTTCTTTCTGGCTTCCTTTGTATTACGGTCTGACTATCGTCTGAGCTTCTTTCTGGCTTCCTTTGTATTACGGTCTGACTACCGTCTGACCTTATTTTTGGCTTTCTTTGTGTTACGGTCTGACTATCGTCTGACCTGGGTTTTAGTAAAGACGCAAACGGTAGGTTTTGGGTTGTAATTACTCAAAAAATAAATCAAGGCATTCGCAAGGACTGCCAACTCACCATTTGCCAACCTACTTTGTTTTTGACATATACATCTGTAAATCGAAAGCGCGTATTGAGCTGTTGGCCATTACTAAGCACTTTTGCCGCGCACATGCCCGTGATGACGGCGGTTTTACCATAAACACGTACCTTCAAATCTTCAGGTATCATTTCTTGATAAGTAAGTTTCCCATCTTTGATGGATTGAACAAACGATGTTTTATTGTCAATGAGGCCATTTGAGTGGCAATAGTATAAGTCTTCGGCAAGTACTTTGTCGAGATAAGCATAATCTTTGTTTACCAAGGCAGCAAAACGTTCTTTTTCAATGGTGGCGACGACAGTTTCGGTCGAAGTTTGCGACCAAACCACGTAGCTTTTGCATACCCAAAGCGTCAGTAAGGCTGCTATTAGGGTAAAACGAGAGATGGTTTTCATAAGAGATGGTTTATAAATTTTTCTTTTTTAATTCTGCAACGGCATGATTAGCCGCTCGTGCCGTAAAGGCCATAAACGTCAACGAGGGGTTTTGGGTACTAATGGAAGTCATCGCGGCACCATCGGTGACAAACACGTTTTTGCAAGCATGAAGCTGATTCCACTTATTCACCAGCGACGTCTTAGGATCAGCACCCATTCGGATACCTCCCATTTCGTGGATATCTAACCCAGGCGACTGTTTGGTATCAATCGTCCGAATGTTTTTACAACCTGCTTTGGTTAGCATTTCAACGTTGGTTTCCCAAAAATGTTTTAGCATTTTTTCATCGTTATTATCGTAGCCAACTGACGTAATTAACTGCGGAATACCGTACTTATCTTTTTTATCTTGGCTCAAACGCACGTGGTTTTCAAACTTGGGAATGGTTTCTGCCTGAATCTGCACAGACAAATGCCATGGGCCAGGTTTTGCATTAGCTTCTTTCCAAGCCGCCCCAAAACCTTCTTCGCCAGCGGCGCTTCCCCAGCCGCCTCTTGCAGCGCTCATCGCTACTAAATATCCCCGTAAAAAATCTGTTTCTTGTTTGTGTACATTTTGATAGCGTGGCATAAAACCCGACGTTGGTCGCCGACCGAAGTAATATTTATCTTCAAATCCGTCGATGTCGGCATACACATGCCCTCGATAATTATGAAAAGCTACATAGTGCCCCAAAATACCGTTATCATTGCCCAAACCATTCGGAAAACGATTAGAGGTTGAGTTGAGTAAAATTTGATTGGAGGCCAAACAAGAGGCATTTAAAAAGACAATTTTTGCGTAATACTCGATGGTTTCAAGCGTATTGGCGTCCACAATGCGTACGCCTTTGGCTTTTCCTGCTTTTTCATCATAAATAATAGAATGTACGACCGAGTGCGGACGAATCGTCAGTTTACCCGTTTTACGAGCGGCAGGCAATGTGGCCGACTGCGAACTAAAATACGCCCCAAACGGGCAGCCACGGTAACACAAATGCCGCGCCTGACACTGCGCCCGTCCTAGAGCAGTATGCCAAGGTTGCGGTTTGGTCAAATGCGCGCATCGACCGATAATCAAATGGCGGTCAGTATAGTGTTTTTTGAACGACTGCTGAAGGTGTTTCTCCACGCAATTGAGCTCCCACGGAGGCAAAAACTCGCCGTCGGGTAGCCCTTCAAGTCCGTCTTTATTTCCCGAAATTCCCGCAAAACGTTCTACATAACTGTACCAAGGCGCGAGCTCGTCGTAAGTGACAGGCCAAGGCACCGCAAAGCCATCGCGGGCGGGGCCTTCAAAATCGTATTTGGCCCAGCGCTGCACCTGCCGCGCCCACAGCAGTGATTTTCCACCTACCTGATACGCCCGAATCCAATCAAACGGTTTTTCTTGGATGTAAGGTTGTTCGTCATCTTTGGTAAAAAACTGTTGCGTGGCCTCATCGAGTGCATAACAGCGGCTTACAATCGGATTTTTTTCCCGAAACGAAGGCGGCAGCCGATTGTGGTGTGGCAGTTCCCACGGGTTTTTCATGGCCGTAGGATAATCGGTGATATGATCAACGTTGCGTCCTCGGTCGAGCACTAAGGTACGAAGCCCCTTTTCGCACAACTCTTTGGCCGCCCATCCCCCCGAAATCCCCGAGCCAATCACGATGGCATCGTACTGGTTTTCCTGCTTGGCATCAATGTTGAAGTACATAGTGTATATTTAAAAACCGATTTACTGTTCTTCTTTGTTTGCTAAATGTGCATAATCGTTGACAACTGTCAGCAAAAATGTACGGTGTTCCAACGGTGCAGTTATTTCCAATACTTCTGCTACTTTTTCCGCTGTCCGTTCCAAGAGTTCGTCATTTGATGTACGCAACACCTGACGGATTGTTTCTATATCAGTATCTTTGAGCTGATTGGCTGTAGTATAGGTTACCAAATAGTCGTCGGGTAGCTCTTGGTACACAACCTGGCTGAGGGTCACACGCTTGGTGGTTTTGACCACTGTTGTTCCCGCCGCGATGTCCCCAATTCGTTGTCCTTTCCCGTTGGCCGCAATCGTAATAATGGCCACCAATGGCGTCAAGATTTCGGTATCAACCAATATCAACAACCATCGTAATAGGTATGCTCCCAACGTGGGTGGGCTCCCATCAAGCAACACTACCCTGATCCGCATCGCACGTTTACCGAGGGTTTGACCATTCAAAAAATACTCTGTTAAAATTGGGTAGAGCATGATTGGCAAAACAACGATTACAATCATCACAAATGTGCTTGTGCTGCCTCCTCTGCCCATTGCACCGTAGGCGACTATCCAAGCAATCACCCAACCAATGTAAATAAGGCGGTCGATGAGGTTGGCAGCGATACGTTCACCAATGCTCGCAGGCTCATACTCTAAATCGACATTTTGGGAGGTTTGGATTCTAACAGACATATTTTTATAAAGAGTGTGTAAACAATTAGCAAATGAGTGAGGAGTTTTTCCTAACTTTTGCGCAAAATAGAAAAATCAGGCAGTTAGTTACTACTTCATTTGCGCATTTTTCATGAAAGAAGCCGTATTTGTAAAACGTAATACCGAAAAGTGGCAAGCGTACGAATCGACGCCCACCCACGATCCCGACCAACTCACCGAACGGTTTATCGAACTGACCGACGACCTTTCGTACGCTCGGACGTTTTACCCCAAGGCAAACGTGACGCGCTACCTCAATGGCATCACGGCACAGTTTCACCAAAAACTTTATTCCAACCGCCGCGAAGACCGCAACCGTGTTGCCCGTTTTTGGCGCGAAGAGCTGCCACTGCTCATGTACGAATCGCGGTTTAAGCTCTTGTATTCGTTTGTGTTTTTCATGGGTGCTTGCGTGTTGGGTTGGGTTTCAGCTGCCAACGATGACACCTTCGTTCGGCTTATTTTGGGGGATGCTTACGTTAATCAAACCCTCGAAAACATCAACAATGGTGACCCACTGGCCATTTATGGCCACACAGGCCAAGTAAGTATGTTTTTACAGATTACTTTTAACAACATTCGGGTTTCCTTTGTGGCTTTTGTATTAGGCATTTTTTATTCGTTTGGTACCATTGTCATTTTGTTCAAAAATGGGGTCATGCTTGGTGCTTTTCAGTTCTTTTTCTTTGAACGTGGACTACTTCTCACTTCCGTACTAAAAATTTGGATTCACGGGACGCTCGAAATCTCAGCCATTGTGATTGCAGGCGCGGCAGGCTTGGTGATGGGGCACAGTTTGCTGTTTCCTCGCACCTATAGCCGACTCGAATCTTTCAAGCAAGGTGCGAAAAAAGGGGTAAAAATCGTCATTGGTCTGGTACCTATTTTTGTCACCGCAGGCTTTCTCGAAAGTTTTGTTACACGCCTCACCTTGCCCGCTTTTGTTAGCGGAAGCATTATTTTGGTTTCGGCCGTGTTTATTGTTTGGTACTTTGTGATTTATCCTCGACAGATTTATCAGCGGAATTAGGAACTTCCCGAAAGTGGAAAACTTTCGGGAAGTTTACATACATTTTTTTTAATCTAAACTCCAATGAAACCACCAATTATCCTTCTCCAACAACGCGATTTTGGGCAAAAAATCAACGCGACGTTCGACTTTGTTGTTCAAAACTTCAAACCATTGGCCATTAGCCTTTTATACATAGCAGGCCCGCTTTCGTTGGTGGGTGGTTTTTTTATGGGCTCCTACCAATCGGGTATCTTAGAAATGCAAAAAAGCGTACTCGAAAGTGGCTCTTCTTCTTTTGATGGTATCTATCAAATGGTAGGAACCGTGTTTTTGTTGAGCTTTTTTTTGATTTTGGCCAACATCATTTCATCTCTTGTCATTGGGGCTTACTTTCTGGAATACGAAGCAGGCAATCGAAACATTACCCCCGAAATCGTCTGGAGTCGCTTGAAAGGCTACATTGGCAAAGCGCTCATTTTCAACTTTGTGATGGGTATAGCCGTTGTCGCGGGCATCGTATTTTTCTTACTTCCTGGCATTTATCTGGGCGTTACACTTTCGCTGATGACCATGATATTGATGCGCGAAAACCTCGATTTGGGCGACACTTTCCGTCGCTGTTTTTACCTTATTAAAGATAAGTGGTGGTCCACGTTTGGGCTTCTCTTTGTGATGGGTATTGTGTCATCCATCATTGGATACGCTTTCCAGATTCCGACCCTTATCCTGACAATCATGAGTTCGTTGCAGGTTAAGCTGGCAAACACCGAAGTGTTGATGACCATTAGCGGGGTCATTGCCACCGTCGGAGGTGGGCTGGTACGCTCATTGGTCCTGATCGCCATCGTGTTTCAGTACTACAATTTAGTCGAGCGCCGCGAAGGCTCAGGCATCATCAACGCCATCGACAATATCGGCAAAACTGACACCCCCCGCACCGATTTACGCGAAGAGGAATTTTAAAGGGCAAGGGGCAAGGACATAGATTCCTCCTGCCCTCGGAATGACAAAGAACTACCCTTTGCCCCTTGCCTTCTATTTATCGTCCAGTGCTTGATAGATGATTAAATCAAACTTTCGGTCGAGTTCGCCGCCCATGCTGGTAGGCCACATTTGCTTCATTAATACGGCACAAATTTTCTCTTTTGGGTCGGCAAAGTAATGCGTACTGAAGGCCCCGCCCCAGCTAAACGTCCCGACGCTGCTGTAAATATCATTGGCGCGCCCTGCTTCATTAATTACGCTGAAACCCAAGCTGAAATAATTGCGTGGGTCGGGGAATAGCGTACCGCTTTGGTTGGTATTGGTAAACAACTCCACTCCTCGGCGACTCAATAAGCGTTTGCCGTTGTAGGTACCTCCGTTGAGCAGCATTTGCAAGAAAACCGCGTAGTCGTAAGCCGTACTGGTGAGCCCGCCACCGCCCGAAAAATACGATTTAGCCCCTTTAATGGGATAGTCGGGGTCGCTTCCAAGGTTATTGAGTGAGCCTTTGACAAGGGTTTTCTCTTTGGTTTCGGAATAAATCGGAACCAAGCGGTCTTTCTTGGCATCGGGCAAATAAAAATGCGTGTCTTTCATCCCCAACGGCTCAAAAATGTGCTTCTGAAAATACTGTTCCAACGTTTCGCCAGATACAACTTCGACCAAATATCCTAACACGTCGGAACTGAGGCCGTAGGTCCATTTTTCACCTGGCTGATGCGTAAGGGGAAGTTTGGCTAATTTCTTGATGTTTTCGCCAATGGTTAAGTTTTTGGTCGTAAAGGCATCCACAATACCCGCTTTTGAATACACTGCCTTGATGCGGTCGTCGCTCCCGATAGCGTTGTAATTAATCCCTGACATGTGCGATAACAAATGCCGAATCGAAATTTCGCGTTTGGCAGGAACGGTCGTGAAGGTGCTGTCTTTGGGGTTAAATTGGTCAATGACTACGGGTTTGGCAAATTCAGGAATGTACTTACTGATGGGGTCGTCGAGCATAATTTTCCCTTCTTCGTGAAGCATCATCACAGCCAGCGACGTAATGGCTTTGGTCATGGACGCGATGCGGTACATCGCATCTTTACCCAAAGGCTTGTTGGCATCGAGGTCGGCTTTCCCAAAGGCTTTGTGGTAAACGATTTTTCCGTCTCTAACCACAATTGCTGCTACCCCAGGAAATGCACCTTTGTCGATGTACGACTGCAAAACTCCGTCCATGCGGTTGAGTCGCTCACTCAGCATTCCTACCGTTTCGGGAGCAGCGGCAGTCAGCAAAGGAGGTTTTTGTTGGGTACCTGTTTGGGCATACAACGATACGGCAGTCAACGTCACAAACGCAGAAGCCCGAACAAAAGTCAGAAGGTTCATATGATTGGTTAAGGTTTGATAGTCAGTAAAGTTATACTGCTATTAAGTCATTTGCAAACTCCTTAAAGGACTTAATTTGATAGTGGCTTTGCACCAAACGATTAAGGGCTCGGTAAGTAGGCGAAGATAGGTTTTTGAAGATATCCGCCAATTGCTCCGTAGAACGCACGTCGTTTTGAGGAGCAAGTTCAATCAAGTGTCGGTCGTTTTGGTATTGATGAATAAAACCGTACAAACTCAAGCCGTCCTGGGAGGTATAGCCAAAATCAAGCATAAATGAAGGCGTATCGGTAAAACAAGCCTCCAAGCCCATGGTCGTACCCATGTGAAAAAAAGCGTCGGCGTTCGCAATTTTCTCAAATTTCTCCAAAATATGACTGTCCTTGACCGACAAATCCAGCGTTCGGAAACCGTCATCCATCACCACATTGGGCAAGCTACGAAGAGGCGCGTACAATTCCCAATTACCCTGCACAGGATACGGACGCACCACCAGCTTCAAATCAGGGCGGGCTTGTTGTAGGGTTTCGGCCACTTGTTTGACCACACTCACTTCGTCACGAACAAGGTCAACGACACCAATGGCACAGCCCACATAGACGTAAGGAAAATCGTAGGTACGGGGCAACTGAGCAGCTACCTTGCGGTATTCGTGAATGTAGGCAAACTGACTGGCACCCACCACACTCGCCCGCAAGGACGATACGTGTTGCAAGTGCATCAAATCTTCGCGGATGCGCTCGTTCCAACATACGTAGGTAGCGCGCGACGAAAAACAGGTATGTTTACAAGCATGGTCCCAGCTATAGACATAGACCTTCACAGGATGATTTTCGTGAACCAAACGCGCCATCAAGAAATCGTCGGCAATGGCCGTAAAACACACAAACTGGTCAATGCCCGTGAGGTCGGTTTGGGCTCGGTACTGAAGTCGGTTCAGGTAAAAATCGTAAGAAATAATTTTGGGTAATCGACGCACCCACGCCAAAATTTGGTGGTTTTTTTTCAGCACAGCAGCGTCCGTAGCAAGCGATGCTTTAAAGAGTTCCATCAAAAAGAAATTGTGACGACTTTCAGGAATTTGTCGGAAAAGGATGTAGAGTTTTATCCAAAGGCTATTCCACCAGCCTCCCTTTTTCTCATTGATGAGTCGAAACTCCACGCCCGCGGGCAAATGACGTAAAATCTCCTCTTTGTTCTCAGGGCGACCAAAGATGGTAACTTCGTGCTGCTGGGCAACTTCCGTAATAACTCGCCGCACATCGTTGCGGAAATCAAAAAAAGAAACGACAAATCCGATTTTCATGGGTAATGTTTGTGGTACGGACGTCACATCCGTAAATATCACCACAATAAAAGTATAAATTACTCATACCCCCAAACACCTTCCATCAAGAAAAATTTGGCACATTATTACTGTTGTGTTAGTTTTACGTTCAAACAGTCATCAAACGTATGAAAAAAATAGCCTTCCTTATCCTATGCGTTGTAAACGTAGCAGCCAACGCTCAAACCATCTTTCAGGCCCAAGAAGTCGATAAAGCCGCTACTCCTCAAGGGGGTATTCCATTGTTTCAAGAATACGTCAAGGCCAATTTACAGGTACCCTTTGCCAGTCGGGTGGCGGGAGTCAAAGGACGCGTTTTTTTGAGCGGGGTAGTAGAACCCGACGGAAGTGTGTCGGAATTAAAGATTGTCAAAGGACTTCAACCCCAAGCCGATAAAGAAGCGTTGCGGGTAGTGGGTTTGTATCGAGCATGGCAACCTGCACTCAAAGACGGGAAACCCGTACGACAAGCGTTTAATTACTCAGTCGTTTTTCCCGACAATCCTATCACCAATTACGACAGTACTTCGCACAGCTTGGTGGATTATTTCAACGACAAATTTCAATATACCCAAGAACCGAAGGAATACCACTTCCGCCGCTTGATTCCTGTTGATAATAACGGGGTAGTGGCTGCGGACGTAGTTTTTGAAGAATTCAAGAAAAAAGAGTGGAAACCGTATATGTCGGCCACGTACTCCAAAAAACCGATGATGTACAAAATATATCACGAGAACAAATTAGACTCGTTGCCTGCGTACCGTATCACAGCTCGCGACCAAAACTGGAATTCGTACGTACCCGAAATGATATTTCAAACCAATGGTCAGTTGCTTTCGACAACAGAGTACCAAGGCGGAGGTTTTCAAGAAGTGAATCATGTACACTATTACCCCAGCGGAATGCTGAAAGAACAACTAATGGCGGATGGCGCTAACCAAATGTTGGTACTTTGGCACGACAATGGTCAAATCGCGGAAGTGATTCGACGTGAGCGCCCTCAAGCAATGGCACCAATGGAAGAACAGATTATGGGGCTTTGGTCAAAAACGGGGCAGCAATACGTCAAAGACGGTAACGGCTGGGCAGTAAAACAAGAAAAAGAAGCAACAAGTCAGGGGCAGTTAGTAAATGGACATAAAGAAGGAAGATGGATTTCAAAGCTGGCAGATAGCACGCTGTACATTGACGAATTTTACTCAGCAGGAGTATTGACCAAAGGTACAATTTACGACAAAGGCGACGTACGAACATACACCGAGGCTGGAGTAAGCCCTCAATTTAAAGGAGGATTGCCCGCATTAGGACAGTTTTTAGCCAAAAATCTACGCTACCCCGCAGAAGCTTCCCGTAGAAGTGTTTCGGGAAAAGTATATCTAACGTTTGTGGTTTGTGAAGATGGCTCTTTGTGTGATTACGAAGTAATAAAGGGCATCGGAAGCGGCTGCGACGAGGAAGCTTTACGAGTGGTAAAAGAAATGAGTGGGAAATGGCAGCCAGGCGTCCAGCGTGGTAAAAAGGTACGGGTGAAGTATAATTTGCCCGTTACTTTTATTCTAAATTGATTGGGGGTAACGTATTAAAATATGGAACTACGATCTATTGCTCCAGAGGAGCTACATCTTAGTAGAAACTATGAATAATGGCAGAAATGAAGCCCCATCGGGGTGACATCTTGCACCGATTGATGGGTTTTAACCTTATAAAAACAGCACTATAAAAACGAGGCAATCATTAAAGTCGAGCGTAGCGATTTCGCCCACCCGAATTGCACTGATTAAGAATCAATTGGTCGTTTTCTAGTTCCAAATACCACGTATCACAAGCCAAGCACAACACCAACGCACACGAAGGATTAGGAGCTAGTTTTTCTTTCGGTTCGATGGTAAACTTTTTACCCTGATACACCAAATAGCTGGGAACGCAACAAGCAGGCAAGCCGTTGGCATCAAGAATGACCCCGTCATACCGTATTTCCATGACATAGCCATCTTTGGAGGCAATAGGTTCCCATTGTTTTGCATCGCCCGCCTGCTTTACGGCATTGAGCATCCATTTTCCAACGACAGGTTTTATCTCTTCAGGGGCGAGGCGCTTTTCATCACACGACCCTAATATCACCATTGCTAAAAAAAACAGTAACCCTTTCGCTTTCATTCATTTATCTGTTTTAATATTCAACAACTTACACTTTTTAAATCTTGACATACCGAACCCGTGCTAATCCATTACAATAACTAACCGTTAGTACGTTGTCTTGCAAATCCATGTGCCATGTTTCACAATAAACACAATTAATCAACGCGCACATCGGATTGTCCGGAACTGTTTCTTTGGGGACAATACTAAATTTCTTGCCATTTATAGTAAGATACAGAGGGCCACAGCAAGTAGATAAACCTTTTGAATCAAGAACGACACCATCATAGCGGATTTCAAATTCGTGTTGACCGCTTTGGGTAACATATTCCCATTCCTTTTTGTCGGCTCGCTCAACGGCAGTCACTCGCCATTTTCCCACCAAAGGCTGTATTTTTTCGGGGGAAAGCTGTTTTTCTTTGCACGAGAAAATACCTAAAACAAGAAAGAAAACCCAGACATTATCCGTGAAAATCCGTTCAATCAGCGTCATCCGTGTTCCATTTTTTACCAATGACGCCTAAACCCGCCAAATAGTTGGAAACAAAAAAGCGTCAGCCGATTTTCATCGACCAACGCTTGATTTGATTCGGGTTGTGAGCAACCCTCAGCACGGATTCGACATTCTGCCCTCAACCACTCGACACTCCAAAACTAGCTCCAATCTCTGTCCCACGAATCTTTGGTATTCCATTCATCAGTGGGAGCAAACCATTTCTGGTCTTTTATCAAAAACTTCTTCGCTACTTCTTCGTTGAGCTCTACCCCTAAACCTGGCTTGTTAGGAACAGGGGCAAATCCGTTGACAACCAAAGGCTTGTTGCCCGTTACGATATCTTCCCAGCCTTCCACGTCCACGCCGTGATGTTCCAATGCCACGAAGTTTTCGGTAGCGGCGGCACAGTGTACGTTGGCCATAAATGAAATCGGACTACCTGCAAAGTGCATCGCCATCGGAATGCCGTGTTCTTCGGCGTAGTCTCCAATTTTTTTCGTTTCCAAAATCCCGCCTGATGAAGCCAAGTCGGGATGAATCATATCAACGGCTTTGGCGTTGATGAGTTTAATAAACTCTTCTTTCAAGAAAATATCCTCGCCTGTGAGCGTAGGGGTTTCAATAGCGTCCGAAATTTGTTTCCATTGGTCGGTATAAAACCACGGCACCAAATCTTCGAGCCACGCCAACTGGTACTTTTCAACGGCTTTACCCAAGCGAATGGCCGTGTTTACGTCAAAATGCCCGAAGTGGTCGGCCGATACAGGAATGTTGTATCCCACACCTTCCCGAATTTTGCTGACGTATTCGGCAATATACTCCAAGCCTTTATCTGTAATCTGAATCCGTGTAAAAGGGTGTTTCGTCATGCCGTAGTTTCCTACGGTTTTGGTCTTGTTGTCACGCTGCGAAAGTTTCCAAACATTGTCCCCAATGAGCATACCAGGCTTCCCTGCCAATAGTCCAATCCCAAAGTCCATCTTCAAAAAAGTATAACCTTTGTCGAGGCGCGTTTCTTTGAGTTTTTTGGCAAAAGTAGAAGGGTCGCTGATTTCTGGCGTATCGGCGTAGAGGCGAACTTCATCGCGGTATTTTCCACCAAGCATTTGATAAACAGGCACATTATACGCTTTCCCTGCCAAATCCCACAATGCCATTTCTACCCCGCATACACCACCCGCAGCGCGCCCATGTCCGCCAAACTGTTTAATTTCTTTAAAGATTTTCTCGACGTTACACGGGTTTTGGCCCAACAATCGACTCTTGAGCATTAGGGCGTAGTTGGGACTAGCGCCGTCACGTACTTCTCCCCAGCCGACCAAGCCTTGGTTGGTATCTATGCGAATAATAGGGCTTTTAAACGGTACTCCCTGCAAATGAGCAATGCGCATATCGGTGATTTTTAGCTCCGAAGGCTTGGAATCACGTTTTACTTTTTGGGTAATAAACTCCATTTCTTTTTCGGGCTTTCCCTCAAACATCAAGCCCATAGATAATCCGCCAAGTAAGCCTTTGCGTAAAAAGTCGCGGCGATTGTTTTCGGAAGCGGTGTGGGAATCGGGCAACTTAAAACGTTGTGTAAATTTTTTCATTGGGGTTTGTCAATTAGGTGCGTACGCACGGTTAAGAGTTATTGTTAAGGCTACAAGATTAGGTCAATTTTTTCTAAAAATATTTCAAAAATCACCGATGGAAAAAGATAGAAGTGTGAGAGACAAAATTGTCGGTATTTTGTAAATACCAAGCCCCCTACCCCCGATGGGGGAATTAATACAACTAAACAAATCTCCCCCATTGGGGGTGGGGGGTCTGATTATCATGAAAAAAGTTATCCAAGCCCTTTTCTTGGCGGCAATGAGTTCTCCGTTATTTGCCCAAATTCAAGCACCCAAAGAGCTTATCCAGTTTTATACCCAAGAGTGGAAAGGGGAGCGCTTCCCCGATGGCCGTCCGAAAGTCCCCGATGAAATTGTGAAACGTTTGGCCAATGTATCTATCGAAGAAGCGTGGGGAATCATGCGGGGCGATGGCTACAACAACCAGTTTGAGGGTAATTTTCAAATCATCCACCCCGAAAAGCCGCTCGTTGGCCGCGTACTTACGGCGCAGTACATGCCCGCCCGCCCCGACATGGAGAAACCCATCAAAGAAAAAGGCAAAGCCGAAGGCCGCAAAGGCAACACCAACTCATGGCCCATCGACGCACTCCAAATCAACGACGTCTATGTGGCCGATGGCTACGGCAAAATCATCGACGGAACGCTCATTGGCGATAACCTTGGCAACTCAATTTATGCCAAATCCAAAACAGGCGTGGTGTTCGACGCGGGCGTGCGCGACTTGGAAGGACTCAGCGCCATTGATGGTTTTGTAAGCTTTACGCGGGGCTACGACCCCTCTGCCATTAAAGACATGACCATGACCTGCATCAACTGCCCCATCCGCATCGGTCGTGCGTCGGTGTTGCCAGGTGATTTGGTATTGGGCAAACCTGAAGGCGTCATTTTTATTCCCGCGCATTTGGCCGAAAAAGTGGTGAATCAGGCCGAGTTTATTGCGTTACAAGACGAATTTGGGCACAAAATGCTCCGTGAAAATAAATTCACCCCTGGCGAAATCGACATGAAATGGAGCGACGCCATCAAAAATGCCTTCCGCGAACACGTAAAAACCCGCTCAGGAAAAGTCTATCTGACGAGCGAGCAGATTGAGAAGTTTTTGGCGCGGGAGTAACAGTTAAGGGCGACTCAAAATCACCTTAAATTGCTGTCCTTCCGAATCATTGATAAACTCCGTGGCAGGGTGTTCTTTTAAAATTCGGCTGATGCCCGAGCCTAAACCACGGTAGGGCAGCAGTTTGGTAGCATAACTCAACAAGATGGGATTGCGGGGAACTGCATTCCCATTTTTTATTTGTTCCACCGTCAAATGGTTCGGAAGTACGCCAGGGCTAATAATTTCGACGCGATTTTGGAAAACAAATACCCTGATAGGGCTCGTTTTGCCATAGTCGCGGTGAATAAGCGCATTTACGAGCGCTTCTTCTAACGCTACTTTGGAGATTTCCAGCATACCTTGACTGTTGAAGCTGGCTCCTTGGGGTTGTTGTTTGTGCAAATTGACCATAATAAATGCCAAACTTTGATCAAACTGACGGTCTAATCCGCCCCCAATGTCGGTACTCGAACGATAAGTCGTGTCGCCTAGTTCGTTACCAAAAAAACTAACGCATTTCACCTCCAATACTGGTCGGAAACGTTGCGGATTTTTACCAAAAAATAACAAACCGACGAGGTTGAGTTGCTGCTTTTGAGCAATTCCCAAGTTATTCAGAAAGGTCTCAAAATGCTGTTGGGTTTCTTCTAAATGGGCTGAAACCGATTTCCCTTCGTGCTGCGCCTCGAAATATTCATACAGTTTGATTCGGTCCAATTCGGTATCAATGGCAGCGCCTCGAATGGCCAACTCTTCAATGTGATACGAGCCACTCGCTTGAAACATCCTCGATAGCTCTTCCTGCGATACGCTGCGTTTGTCGGCTCCCGCTCGCATGAGATACTTGCCCGATTTGGTTCGGTAGGGCTTTTGGTTGCCCTCTTCAATGTAAATGACCACGACAGGCTTGTCATCAACAAGCAAAGTTTGGCTTTGGGGGAAGAGTGCAGGAATGCAGTTTTCGGAGGCCGTATTTGAAATATGATTGTTGAGTGATTTTAAGTTTTCTACTCCTACCACTTTTCCTGCTCCGTGGTCATCTTCAGCAATACCGATTAGAATGTAGCCACCTTTTCCGTTGGCAAATGCCACCATTTCCTCCGCTAAACTTTCCGCGTTTTTGACTTCGGTTTTAAACTGGGTGAAGGTGTCTTCGCCCGTACGAAGCATCAATCGTAAATCGGTCTCTGTGATAGGAAAGTGCATACGTGTTTATCCCCAATTATCAGGTTTTATGAAGTCCTGAAAGCTATTGTCTTGGAGCAAATTTACTATTCTTTGTTGTAATGAATCAAACTTTTCTCCAAACGATACACCGTCTAAGGCCGTTTTGGTTGCCCATTTTACGGCTTCTTCGCTGGCTATTTTGGGTAGGTTTTTGGCCGTTTCTTTCAATTGAGCCAACACGCCTTTGGCTTTCTTGGGACTTTCCGCTTTTTGGAGTTCTTTTAAATCGGTGATGAGTTGGTTGAGTAATGCTTGATTTTGCTCGCTAACCGCTTGATTAAAGCTCCAAAGTTCGTCGGATAAACTCAAAGCTTCTACTTGCCAAAATTGTATTTGGTTAGCACCACGCATATCGTAATAGCTTCCCTGAAAGTTTTGAATAATAGCTTGTTGCGTCTTCGACGGAGTTTCAAACATCCCGAGTAGGCGGTCGATGTTGTAGTCATTTCCTTCTTCGTCGGTGTATTCGATTTTTCCTTTGTGTTTTTGAGCTATCAATACCCGATACTTGACAGACGTATCATAACGAGTATCCAAGCCAATCATTTCATCCACTTTTAGCCCAGGATAGCGTTCGTGAAACTCTCGAAATAGTTGTCTGATTTCGATAAAAAACTCCCGACGATGTGTGCCTTGTACCCAAATATCAATGCGATTTCGAGTATCGGTTTGCATGACCAATGCGGTTTGAACTTCGTCGGCTTCGTTTCGCTCAATCACAATGCCTTTTTGCCAGTAAAAATGCCCCTGAACCCACCCAAAAGTGCGCGCAATAAAACTGCTAATAGCTCCTGCTGGAATGTGGGTTTCGTACCGAAAAAAGAAATGTAATGCCTCTTTTTTAAAATCCTCGGGCTTAAATCCAATGGGATAGTCGCTCCGAAAGGCTTGAGGAATAAAAATTTCTTGCGTATCGGGATTGACGTAACCCAAATAAAATCGACGAATCATTTCAATCAAATACCCATAATGCTGTTTGGGGTATTGGAAGGTATGAGTGTCGGTTTTGTACAAAATTCGATTAAAATCTTTCTCCGAAATGACCCCATTTTGTTGGTGGGTATATTCGGAAGTGAGAATACGATACACCCCGTCACTCAGCCATTCGGGATTCAAAATGTGCAGGTGACGCGTGTGCATTTCATCAAAATAACGCACCGTACCCAGTGAATCCAAAATTTTGAGTAAAGGCTCGTCGGAGGCTAATTCTAGGTTTTTCTCGCGGCAGATAGCTTCGTAACGCTCATGGGTAATGTAGGGTTCGTCTTTGAAGAAGCGGCTTTCTAAATAGTTTTTTACCTCAAAATAGTTTTGGGGAACAATTTGGCGAATGTTAGGCATCAGGAGCAATTCGCGAATGATATTGCTTTCTAACGCTTGCACTGCAGGTAAAAAGAATGGGTCATTCTGTTCGTGTACTCGCCGAATAGACGTTTTATGAATACCTCGCACCATACTTTCTCCCGATTCGGTTCGATATTCGGCCCGTAGCTGGGTCTCATTGATACTTCCGTTGTTTTCGTCCATACGATTGATGACGATGATTACGGGAGAATTGGGTGCATAGCTACGAATCTGTTCTAAATACTTGTCGGGCTGTTCATCTTTACGGGCATTGAGGACGACCACATACAACGTTTCTTGGGTTAAAAAAAACTTATGCACGGTACTTTGAATTTCTTGCCCTCCAAAATCCCAAATATTAATTCGGTAGGACATACCTGACTCGTCCGCAATTTCCCACGGTTCTATCCTAATTCCCTGTGTAGTTTTAGTTTCTCCAAATGGCCTCCCCAGCAGGTAGTTCATCAACGTCGTTTTTCCCGCATCCGGCTCGCCGATGATGACCATTTTGGCTTCGTTGAGAGGACGTTTGCCTTTTTGTTCTTCTTTTTCGAGATTGTCTAAATAGTCTAGGACAGCTTGATTGCCTTGGTGGATGGCTGTTACAAGATTGGGGTCGAGAGGGTTTCCGTAGAGATTGATAGTACTTGAGATAAACTCTTTTTCATATTTTACAGGGACTTTTTGTTCAATTAAATGTCTGATTGGGCGTATATCGGTAATTAAATTATTTCTAAGATCAGAGGAACGGATGTTTTTTAATGATTCGAAAAAAGATATATTATCTAAAAAATTATTACTTAAATTTAATCCTTGAAGATTTACAAACCTACTTAGCTCAATAAAATTAGCTTTTGGGTTATTACTTAAGTGAAGACTAAATAGATTTCTCCCTTGTATAGGCGTTAAATATGTAAATTTATTGTAGTCTAAAACAAGTGTATGTAAGTTATTAAGATATTTAAGAGGCTCTAAATCTAAAATTTTATTATTATTTAGAAATAGCATTTCTAATTTCTGTAATTCTTTAATAGTTTCAAGATTATTGATTTGATTATGTGATATTATGAGTGAGTTTAAATTTTTGAAATGCCTTAATGGGCTCAAATCTGAAATTCCTTGTGCGACTGCTTGTAGAAAGGTAACATTATTATTATCATCAATTGTATATTGACTTTTACTAATCTCAATTCCCCAATAGTCCTCTAACTCCACTATTTGTTTTGGCTTCATGGCAGTTCTGTACAAATTTAAAGAGTCCAATTATCAATACTAAGCTCGTTAATCCTTTGAAAGTGGTTGGTGTTGTTAGTAATGAGCTGTAAATCATGAGCAATAGCAATACCAGCAATAAGTGTATCAGTATGCCCAATCACAGTGCCTTTTTTTCGTAAATCAGCTTGAATGACAGCCGCAATTCTTGTAGCTTTAATAGAAAGGGGAATTACGCGATTAAGTTGTACAAAGTCCTCAAATTTTTTTAGCTGTTTTTGGGCATCTTTGTATAGTAATCCGTTAAGAATTTCGTAGTAAGTGATAATACTTAAATTGATGACATCATATTCCTCAAGATAAGTTTCTACATTTTGACTAACATTAGGATTGCCTCTTAAAAATTCGGAGAGTACATCTGTATCTAACATTGAAGGCTTCATAAATCATTGGGTCTGTCAAATAACTCTTTGCGACTTTTCTGTATCTCTGAAGCAAACTCTTGATAACTTTCTTCCGACATATCACTAAAGGCTCCTGCAAAAGAGAGTATCTTTTTACGTAATCGACTGTTTTTTTTATGGGGTGTCAAAGAATGTACATATTCATACACATCTTCCAGTTTATCTACTGGAACGTCTTGTATCTCCTTCAAAATCGTATTCAGTGTGATAGTCATGTCATTACCCAGTTTTATTGTAAACTTACATACTTTCGCTTAAAAAACCCAAACGATACCACCACCAACACCACATATACCACCGCCAAAATATAGCCTCCGTAGATAAAGAAATCCAAGAAACTGATGTTGGGTTGACCGAAGTTTTTGTAGAGCAGCACCAGTACCGTTCCCAAATAACCCCACCAATCGGCGAGTGTTACCACAAAACTCACCGTACTCACGTATTTAAAAGAAGCTACAAAACGCTCAAAATAAAGGCCATTACAAGGCACGTACGCGAGATATAACCCCACGCCCGTCAGCGTAAACCATACCCCTGCCGAAAGCATTCCTTGCTGGTACATCCACGTACTAATGCCCACGGTAAGCCCTCCCGCCACCAAAAGTACATTGATAAGCATAAACGCTTTCCAGTTGTCTTTCACCCAGCGCAAAGTTCCCATCAAGATCAAGATAAAAACCGACACAAAGGTTTCGGTTTGGGTAAAAATAAGTGGGTCGTCAACGCCCGCAGTTTTGAGGATTTCGGGCGCAAAATTGTCGCGGAAATCGCGAAAAGCCGTCAAGAAAACGTACGAGACAATCAAGGTAATCAACCCTACCGAGAAAGTTTTGATAAAACGACTACGGTCGGCGGCATTCATCGGCGCTCGCTCAGTACGTTCGGCGCGGTCTTCGTCCGAAGGGGCAGGCAATTTGGCCAATGCCCAAACGGCCAACACGAGCGGTACGGCAAACATCAACCCTGTCAAAAAAGGCATCCAAAACTCCGAAATGCCATTGTTGAGCAAGGTTTTACCAACGGTTTTTACAAATCCAGACGCAAAAATAAACGAAGCCGTAAGCCCCGCCACGAGGGCGTCGGTTTGACGGCGTCCTTCCAAAAAACCCAAAACCGTTCCGTACACCATTCCCAGCGGCAGCCCGTTGAGAAACAAAAAAGGAATATTATAAGGTGCTGGGACAAGGGCAAAACCCAGCAGGGCAAGTTCGGCAAACCCCACAAACGACAACAAATAAATGGCGCGTTGCGCAGGTTTCATTTCCGAAACTACCTTAATACCAATAAGTTTGGAAAGCGCGTAGCCGAATACTTGCAAAGTAATCAGCCAAATTTTGTAGTTAATTCCCCAGAAAACCATCCCATCAAAAGTAGCGGCGGTAATCCCTCGTCGGAAAGCGTACATGCAGGCATAAGCACAAAAAGCAGCGGTAGCCCCCCAAAGCATGAGGCGGGATTCTGAAGGTCGTTTCATAAAAAGGGTTTAGAAATAGTAAAAAAATGGGTGCTTGTTGATAAACACCCAAAAATAGTAAAATCTATGTTGCGGCAATGTTATTCTTCCAAACTGGTTTTATAGCCGATTAACCAACGGGAAACCATCAACCCAAAACCTTAAATTATTTTTTCACATGGTCTTGATTAAAATGCAACCCCACATTCTCCCGCCGCGCCATCGCCATTTTTAGTACCAAATACGATACGTTAATCATATTGCGAAGCTCCATAATCGGCACCGAAACTTTCGACTGCCAGTAGAGCTCTTCGTGTTCTTTATAAATCAATTCCACGCGGTCATGTGCACGTTTCAAACGACGGTTAGTGCGTACAATCCCGACGTAGTTCGACATAATCGCTTCCAATTCTTTGGTCATTTCGGTCACCAAAATCGCCTCCTCAGGATGCGAAGTTCCCTCGTCATTCCATTCGGGAATGTGGTCTGGGATGTACGCATCTGCCAAGTTTTCGATGGTTTTAATAAACGCACGGTGCGCAAACACCACCGCTTCCAAGAGTGAGTTAGATGCCAAACGATTGGCCCCGTGTAAACCCGTACAAGCACATTCACCAGTCGCGTACAAAAAGAAAATATTGGTTTGTCCAAACTCATTGACTTTGATTCCGCCACACATATAATGCTGCGCTGGCACGACAGGGATATAGTCTTTACGAACGTCGATACCCAGTTGTTCTTTACAATAGGCAGTGATGTTGGGAAAGTGTTCAATGAATTTTTCGTAATCACAATGCGTCACGTCGATATAAACGTGGTCATCACCGTACTTTTTCATTTCAGAGTCAATAGACCGCGCTACAATGTCACGCGGAGCGAGCGACAAACGTGGGTCATAGTGTTCCATAAAGGTTTCCCCTTTTTTGTTGCGCAGTATTCCCCCAAAACCCCGAACGGCTTCCGAAATCAAGAAGTTAGGCTTTTTACCTGGTTGGTAAAGTGCCGTTGGGTGAAACTGAATAAACTCCATGTTATCGCAAACGCCCTTAGCGCGGTAGGCCATTGCAATGCCATCGCCTGTTGCAATGCGAGGATTGGTTGTATTTTGGTAAATATTGCCAATGCCTCCCGTAGCCAACATGGTCGTTTTGGCCAAAAACTTCTCCACTTTCCCCGTTTTGGTATTTAGTACATACGCACCAAAACATTTAATATCATCGCGGTGGCGATAGACTGTTTCGCCCAAATGGTGTTGCGTAATCAAATCGACGGCGAAGTAATGCGTAAATATCTGAATAGAAGGATGGCGTTTTACCTCATCGAGCAATGCCCGTTCGATTTCCGCTCCCGTAGCGTCTTTGAAGTGCAAAATTCGGTGATCAGAATGCCCACCCTCTTTGGCCAAATCATAGTCGCCGTCAGCTTCTTTGTCGAAGCGCGTTCCGTACGAAATCAGCTCCATAATGCGTTCGGGGGCTTCTTTGACCACAATCTCAACGATGTTTCGTTTACTAATGCCACCTCCAGCCACCATCGTATCTTCGATGTGCTTTTCAAAAGAATCTTCTTCCGACCACACCGCCGCAATACCCCCTTGGGCGTATTTGGTGTTGGTTTCATCGGCTTGTACTTTAGTGATGACAGCAATAGAAACTTTTTCTTGTTGGGCATCAAAATGGCGCGCCAACTTGGCGGCGTAGCTAAGGCCCGCAATCCCCGAACCTACCACTAAAAAATCAAACTGAGGCATATTGATGTAGAATGACGAAGTTTTGAAATACGAATGTTAAAGTCTTAATAAAACCAAAACTACCAATGCAGCGGCAGCTGTACAGGTGGTGATTACTTAGAAATGGCACAGCTGTCTGCGCCTGCAAGGATAAAGAATAAATCAGTAAAAATTTAATTTTTTGAATCATTTTGTGTTTCAAAAACCAAACCGCTATATTTGCAGTCCGATTTTCGCCTCATAATGCCCGTTTATATAGTTAATTAATTGATTTTCAACGAAAAAACACTTAACAAAGTGGATACACTCAGTTACAGAACCGTTTCGGCTAACGCTGCTACCGTACAAAAGGAATGGATAGTAGTAGATGCTAAGGGTGAAGTTTTGGGTCGTTTGGCTAGCCAAATTGCCAAAATTTTACGCGGTAAGCACAAGCCGTATTTCACTCCTCACGTAGATTGTGGAGACAATGTAATTGTCATCAATGCCGATAAAGTGCGTTTGACTGGCAAGAAAATGACCGACAAAGAATACGTTCGCCACACAGGTCACCCAGGTGGTCAGCGTTTCGCTACTCCGCGTGAAATTTTGGCCAAACAACCACACAAAGTCATTGAAATGGCAGTGAAAGGTATGTTGCCAAAAAATCGTCTTGGTCGTAGCATTTACACTAATTTGCACGTGTATGCAGGTGCAGAGCACCCACATGCCGCTCAACAACCGAAAGAAATTAAATTTTAATCATGGAAGTTACTAACACAGTAGGTAGAAGAAAAACATCCGTAGCTCGCGTTTACGTATCAGCCGGAGAAGGCAATATCAAGGTGAATGGCCGTGAGTTTGCTGAGTACTTCCCAATCGAAACGCTCCAAATCATTTTGAAGCAGCCTTTGACAACCGTTAATGTAGCTTCAAGTTATGATATTAAAGTGAACGTTCGCGGTGGTGGTGTTCGTGGTCAAGCTGAGGCAACTCGCATGGCGATTGCTCGTGCATTGTGCGAAATCAATGCTGAGTTCCGTCCAGCCCTTAAGAAGGAAGGATTCTTGACACGTGATGCTCGTATGGTTGAGCGTAAGAAATACGGTCGCGCGAAGGCTCGTCGTCGTTTCCAATTCTCGAAACGCTAATACCTTTCAATTTGAAAATTGGAAAATTAGTAAATTTGAAAATTAAAGGCTTACAATTCACCCATTTTCAAATTACCGAATTATCAAATTTTCAAATTAGCCAAGTCCAGACTGCGCTTATGGTGTCCGTTGCGTGGTGCTGCGTATTTAAAAAATTTCTAACAACATTTACATTTAGCTAATAAAATGGCACAATTAGAGTACAAAGACCTGTTGGATGCAGGTGTACACTTTGGTCACTTGACACGTAAGTGGGATCCTCGTATGGCTCCATACATTTTCATGGAGAAAAACGATATCCATATCATTGACCTTAATAAAACAATCGCATCACTTGACGAAGCTTGCCAATACGTAAAAGGCGTAGTTCGCTCAGGCCGTAAAGTGATGTTTGTAGCTACTAAAAAGCAAGCACAAGAAATCGTGTCGGAAGAAGCACGTCGCTTGAAAATGCCATTCGTAACCGAACGTTGGTTAGGTGGTATGTTGACAAACTTCGCTACCATTCGTAAGTCATTGAAAAAAATGCAGAGCTTGGAGAAGTTGTTGGGTGACGAAGCTACTGCAAGCAATATTGCAAAGCGTGAGCGCCTTATCAAAGGTCGTGAGAAAGATAAGTTGGAGCGTTTGTTGGGTGGTGTAGCTGATTTGACGCGCTTGCCAGCAGCTTTGTTTGTAGTAGATGTGAAGCGTGAGCACATTGCTGTAGCTGAAGCAAAACGTTTGGGTATTCCTGTTATCGCAATGTGCGATACAAACTCAAACCCTAATGAAGTAGATTTCGTAATCCCCGCAAACGACGATGCTTATAAGTCAATCTCATTGATTACCCTTGCCATTGGTAAGGCAATCGAAGAAGGACTCATCGAACGTAAGCAAGAGCGCGATGACGCACGTATGGCCGAAGAAGAAGACGCGAAGCGTTCGGAAGACACAGGTTCAGAAGCGCCAGCCGCCAAAGCTTCAGTAGCAAAAGCAACTGACGAGGACTAATAACTCAATATATATACCACCGCTTCGGCGGCGGTCGGATAGCCCGTAGCTGCTCATAGGCTATGGGCTATTCCGTTTAACGATTTCATAAAGTAAGGGGTGAAACAAATGCAAAACCGATTGCGTAGTTTTACCAAGTCGCTTATTTTATTGGAAGTCAGAACTTATTAATCATTAAATTACTAAAATTAACTTTTATAAAAAATGGCAATTACCGCAGCAGATGTAAACAAGCTCCGCCAAATGACTGGCGCTGGTATGATGGATTGCAAAAAAGCCCTTACCGAAGCAGATGGTGATTTTGAGCAAGCGGTTGACATCCTTCGTAAACAAGGTCAAAAAGTAGCAGCCAAACGCGCTGATAACGTTGTATCTGAAGGCGTAGTATTGGTTCATGTAAGCCCTGATGGCAAAAACGGCAAAATCGTTGCATTGGCTTGCGAAACTGAACCTGTATCAAAAGTAGAAAGTTTCCAAAATTTGGCCATGAATATCATGAGCCAAGCAGTAGCTACGAATGCTGCTGACAAAGAAACACTTTTGGCAACTCCTCAAGCCGACGGTCAAACACTTCAGGAGCTTATCACAGAATTGATTGGTAAAATTGGTGAGAAACTTGAAGTTATAGGTTACGAAAACGTAACAGCCGACGCGATTAGCTCATACATTCACTCAAACAACAAGCGTGGTGTATTGGTCGCATTTGATGGCGTAACTGAAGGAACTGACCTTTCAGAAGTAGGCCGTGACATTGCGATGCAAATCGCAGCCATGAAGCCAATCGCAGTGGATAAAGGCGATGTGGATGCAGCTGTCATCGAGCGCGAAATCGAAATTGGTAAAGAACTAGCCCGCAACGAAGGCAAAGCAGAAGCAATGCTTGAGAAAATCGCCATGGGTCGTTTGAACAAATTCTATAAAGAGAATACTTTGTTGAACCAAGAATTTATCAAAGATGGTTCTTTGACAATTTCTCAATTATTAGACAAAACTCAAAAAGGTCTTACAATTAAGGCATTCAAGCACATCGCTATCGGCGCCTAGTTTATTCCTTTTAGATATAATTAATACCCTCAGAAAATTATCTCTGAGGGTATTTTTATTATATAAATAAACGTATTTGGCTTATTAAATAGCCATAACGAGCAAAATTAAATGCCTCATTGTGTGCAGTGTTAGAAGATTTTCTGTATTTTACTTCAATTTTTCTTGTTACTCTAAACCTATCTTACCGTCCTAATGAGCGTACACTCAATTGGAATGAATCACTATACCGACGAGCAGTTGGTGCGCATGTATGTTGACACGCAACGCAACACTTTTTTTGAAGCACTTTATGAGCGATACGCTGATAAGGTGTATAGGAAGTGTCTGTCTTTTGTGAAAGACCAGGCAAAAGCGGAGGACTTTACCCACGATATTTTTCTAAAATTAATCGTACGGATTGGCACGTTCAAAGAGTCTTCAAAATTCTCTACTTGGTTATTTTCTATTACCTACAACTATTGCATGGATCAGTTGAGGTTAACTAAGAAAATGGCCGAAGATGAATTGACCGAAACAATTGACGTAGCCGAAGATGGAGATGATATTGAAGAAATAGAAATGGATGCCAAACGTCTTCGTCAGGCTTTGGATGGAATTTCGCACAAAGAACGAACAATTCTACTCATGAAGTATCAGGATGACTTTAGTATCAAAGACATCGCCGATACATTTGGGTTGACTGAAAGTGCCGTTAAAATGCGACTAAAACGCACAAAAGAAAAGCTCAAAAAACGCTATCTCGAAGGCGCGATGTTCACAATGCTGATTATAACCAAATTAACCATCTTAGTAAAATGGTGGTTGAAACACTAAAAGTAGGAATACTAAAATCGCAAAATGAATAATCCTTTTTTCGACATCGACCCCGACGATAAGGTACCCGAGTCGCTAAAAAAAGCAATCGTATCAGAAATTGACACGATTAGAAACACCATGGAGCTTGTAACGCTCTATGTGGGGCATTTTTTTAGTGCCGCTGGTGCCATGGCAAGCAATGAGCTAAATAAAGCTGTACCTAATCAAGACAAAACCTCTAGCTAGAATGAAACAATTACCCAACCTCACCGAAATACTCATTAGTACGCTTACCAAACTGATCAATCAATTTGTAGAGTTCGTCCCTAGATTTATTTTTGCTGCTTTCATTTTGTTGATTGGATATGCCGTCGCTAAAGGGTTAGCAGTGATTACAAGTAAGGTGTTAGCACGCGTAGGGTTTGATAAAATTGGTGATAAACTCAACGAAGTTAGTATTGTAAAACAACTTCAAACAGAAATCAAACTAAGCCATATTGTATCAAAGGTTTTGTACTATTTCATTATGCTTGGTTTTATTACAGATGCTACGCGGACATTGGGCGTCGGTGCTATTACAAGTTTGGTAGAAAAACTTGTCAATTTTGTACCTCAACTCATCGTTGCTGCCATCATGCTTCAAATTGGGGTATTGGTATCAGAAGCCATTAAAAATGCAGTAGTATCTATTTGTAATACTAAATTTAAACTAAGGTGACGTATTTTTAATATAAGGGAAACAGGTTAAAGAAATAACCTTTTGAGCAGATTC